>NZ_MBPN01000183.1 GCF_001695625.1 Pseudomonas defluvii | reverse complement strand
CGCCGTTCGTGCATGAGTTGCAGCTGAAATTGGCCGCTGGCATGCCGGCCGGTTTCTGGCAGGGCTATGAGCTGGAGCTTAGCGATTTTGATTTACGCCAGCTGACGGGTATCAACGACCTGCTTAAGCGTTGGCAAAACGAAGCGGCGGGTATCGAGTTCGACTCCGTCCTGGACCTGTCGCTATACGGCGACCGAGTGACGGGCATCGGGGAAGCGGAAAAAATTACTTCGCCATTCCTGGTCAAAGAGGCGACCGAGAACTGGCTGCCGAAGGATGTGGCGGCGCTGGGCATTGATGCAGAAATTCTTGGGCGCTGGGATCCTTCCGACCGTGCTCAATTTGAAGCGTTTGAGCAGCGGCTGGACGAAGCTCGCGCTGCCGGTGATGAAACAGTCTGTTTGCCAGAGTCCGAAACACCGCTGTCGATTGCCGCGGCCGAGCAACTGTTTGATGCCTGGTCGAAGAAGATCGCCCCTGTCGAGACCAGCCTGGTCCAGCAGCAGGAGAAGGTTGGCCGCGCCGTACTGCAAATCGGCCACAACATTGACGAGCCGACCTACGTTCAGATTCGCCAGGCAGCCTTGCGCGCCGCTTTGGACGCGACGCCGGAGTTGCCCGGCTTGCTCAAGCCTGAGGTCGTATTGCGTGAGCACCAGCTTCAAGGCGTCGCGTGGTTGCAGCATTTGTTCCGCTTGTCCCCCGTGGACGTATCAGGTTGCTTGCTCGCTGATGACATGGGGCTTGGAAAAACGATCCAGTTGCTCACCTTCCTGGTCTGGTACCTGGAAAAGTATCCACAGGACAAGCCGACACTGATCGTTGCCCCGGTTTCGTTGCTTGATAACTGGGAGCGTGAGCTTCACCGGTTCTTCTTCGCTGACGCACTGCCAGTGCTGAAACTGTATGGCTCAGCCTTGAGTGCAGTGAAGTTCAAGAAGGAAGAAATCCCTGCGGACTTGAAAGCAAAAGGCATCAAGAACCTGCTGCGCCCAGGTTGGATGGGCGATGCCCGAATCGTCCTGACGACTTACGAGACACTGCGTGATCAGGAGTTTTCCCTGGCGCGCCAGCAATGGTCCATCGTTGTGTGTGACGAAGCTCAGAAGCTGAAGAACCCAGCTGCACTGGTGACTCAGGCGATCAAAGCCATTCCGGCTAGATTTCGAGTGGCGTGTACCGGTACGCCCGTCGAGAACACGCTGATCGATCTCTGGTGTCTGTTCGATTTCATTCAGCCAGGTTTTCTGGGCGGTCTGAACCAGTTCGGTCGCGAGTATCAGCGCCCTATCGAAGCCGAATTGGAGCGCGATACGGTTGCACTGGAGCGCCTCCGAGGTCTTATCGAACCGCAGACTTTGCGCCGAACCAAGCAAGACATTGCCAAAGACCTGCCTGCCAAAATCGAAGACATGGCATGTCGTTCACTTAGCATGCATGCCTTGCAGCGCAATCTGTACCTGTCGGAAATATCCGCGTACAGCCAGAAGCAGCAGATCGAAGAAGAGCTCGATCAAAAGACCTCCGGCATGCTTGGGTTACTGCACAAGCTCAAGCTGATTTGCGCCCACCCGTATAGCGTCCAGCCAGACAAGCGATTGCGTGACAACTCGCCGAAGCTGCAGTGGTTGATGCAGATGCTTGAGTCGATCAAAAGCGCTGGAAACGGTGACAAGGTCATCGTCTTTACCGAGTTGCGTGATATCCAGCGGGAGTTGCAGCACTCGATCCAGGAGCATTTCGGCTTTCGGGCAACCGTTATCAACGGCGATACCAGTACCAGCAGCCAGAGCGCCAATAGCCGACAGAAGCTGATCGACCAATTCCAGGAGCTGCCGGGCTTCGCCGTCATTATCCTGTCCACTATTGCGGTCGGGTTTGGGGTGAACGTGCAGGCGGCCAACCACGTCATTCACTTCACCCGTTGCTGGAACCCGGCCAAGGAAGATCAAGCGACGGATCGGGCCTATCGGATTGGGCAACAGAAGGATGTGTACGTGTACTACCCGACGGTTCGCGATGCCGCGATGCCGACGTTTGAGGCAACGCTGGATGAGTTGCTGAGTAAGCGACGGGCGTTGGCGCGGGACATGTTGAGTGGTGCTTCGGAGATTCAGGCTTCGGATTTTGAGGGGTTGCTGAAAGCACGCTGAGCCCGCCTGAGGAAAATGAGTGCTGGGCGATATGTCAATTATGGGTACAGGTAAATTCATTCTCCGCTTTGCAAATGATCAGAAACCAGCGAAGTGGTGCTTACCTGGTGGCATAGTGCCATCGGTATGTGAGCGGATTGCTTACCTGTGCACACGTCCAGTATTGGCGCGGAAAGCTCGGCGGCTTACTGTTCGCGGCATCCAAGCCCGCCGCCCACTTTCTGCGACTTCCCGGGTGATCGACTTGTGTTAGCGGATGAAGACTAGAAATAAGGGCGAAATGCTGGCCCGACGAAACCGAAGTAGATAAGGTTCACCCATTAACCGCAGGTAAAGTTCCGCTTCGCTACAAATATCTGTCGACCCCCGTCTAACGTTGGCACCATGGGCATTTCCCGAGCGCGTAACAGGGGACGCCTGCGCACTTACTCTTTACTCCAGTCAGGATTGCCAATGGCTATCAAGAAATCCGATCTTTACTCTTCCCTCTGGGCCTCGTGTGACGAGCTGCGCGGTGGGATGGATGCCAGCCAGTACAAGGACTACGTCCTGTTCATGCTGTTCATCAAGTACATCTCCGACAAGTACGGCAATTCGGATGACTTCGCGCCGCCGGTCAACATCCCGGCGGGAGCCAGCTTCAAAGACATGATCGCCCTCAAGGGTAAGGCCGACATCGGCGACAAGATCAACACGCAGATCATTCAACCGCTGATCGACGCCAACGCCCGGCTTGCGCGCAGTGACTTCCCCGACTTCAACGACCCAAACAAGCTTGGCGAAGGCGATGCCATGGTGCAGCGCCTTACCAATCTGGTGGCAATATTCGAGAAGCCTGAGTTGGATTTCTCGAAAAATCGAGCTGAGAACGATGACATTCTCGGCGACGCCTACGAATACCTGATGCGTCATTTCGCCAGCGAAAGCGGCAAGAGCAAGGGGCAGTTCTATACCCCGTCCGAGGTCAGCCGCGTCATCGCCCAAGTCATCGGCATCAGTCCGAACAATGCCGTGGCCAAAACGAGTGTCTACGACCCGACTTGCGGTTCAGGTTCGCTGTTGCTGAAAGTGGCGGACCAGGCAGGAACGCACATCACCCTGGAAGGGCAGGAGATGGACGTAACCACCGCCGGTCTCGCCCGCATGAACATGATCCTGCACGACTTCCCGACCGCCAACATTCTGCAGGGCAACACGCTGTCCACGCCCAAGTTCAAGGACGGTGAGCAGCTGCGTACCTATGATTACGTAGTGGCCAATCCGCCGTTTTCTGTCAAAAGCTGGAGCGTCGGGTTGACGCCAGCCAATGACCCTTATCAGCGCTTTACCTGGGGCGAGCCGCCGGCAAAACAGGGCGACTATGCCTTTTTGCTGCACATCATCCGTTCGCTGAAAAGTACCGGTAAAGGTGCGTGCATTCTGCCCCACGGCGTGCTGTTTCGCGGCAATGCCGAGGCAGTGATCCGTGAGCAACTGGTGCGTTCCGGCTACCTCAAAGCCATTATCGGCCTGCCGGCCAACCTGTTTTTCGGCACGGGTATTCCCGCTTGCATCCTGGTACTGGACAAGGAAAACGCCAGTGCGCGCAAGGGCATTTTCATGATCGATGCGGCCAAGGGCTTTATCAAGGATGGCCCGAAGAATCGCCTGCGCGATCAGGATGTGCACAAGATCGTCGATACCTTCGTTCGGCTGGATGAGAGCGACCCACGCTACGCGCGCATGGTGACCTTCGACGAAATCAGCGATCCGAAGAACGACTTCAACCTCAACCTGCCGCGCTATATCGACAGCACCGAGCCTGAGGATATTCAGGACATCGACGGCCATTTGCGCGGTGGCATTCCCGAGCGTGATATCGATGCGTTCGACAGCTACTGGCAGGTGATGCCAGCCCTGCGTGCGGCGTTGTTCAAGCCGGCCAGCCATGCTGGTTACTTTGAGCTGGTCAGCCCTGAGGTGAAGCCGGTCATTTTCGGCCACCCACAGTTCAACGCCTTCAAAGCCGGCGTCGATAAGCTGTTCAATCAATGGCTGGCGGACAGCGTCCCTCAGTTGAAAGGCTTTGCCGTCAACAGCCACCCTAAAGAGCTGATTGCCACACTGTCCGAAGACCTGCTCAGTGCCTTCGCCAAGGCGCCTTTGCTTGACCATTACGACATCTATCAGCACCTGATGGACTACTGGGCCGGGACCCTGCAGGACGATTGCTACCTGATCAGCGCCGACGGCTGGAAAGCTGCAGCTAAAGCGCGTGAAATCCTCAAGGTAAAGGATAAAAACAACAAGCTGGGTTGGGCTGAGAAGCATGACTACTGCCAAGGCAAGCGCCGCTTCAAGTCCGACCTGATTCCGGTCGAGATTCTTATTGCCCGCTTTTTCATGGTCGAGCGTAGCGTTATTGAAGACCTTGAAGCCCAGTTGGCCAGCGTTGAGCAGAGCATGAGTGAAATGCTCGAAGAGCACAGCGGTGAGGATGGCTCGCTGAGTGAGGTCATTGAAGGTGAGGGGGACAAGCAGAAGGTCACCGCCAAAGCGATCAAGGCACGTCAACGCGAGATTGGCCTGGATCCGGATTATGAGGATGAGTTCAAGGTATTGGCCGAATACGATGCCTTGATTGATCAGCAAAGTACCCTCAAGGCCGATCTTAAAAAGGCAGAGGAAGGCCTCGAGGACAAGATCCACGCGAAATACCCCCTGCTTGGCGAGGACGAGATCAAAAGCCTGGTGGTGGATGATAAGTGGGTCGCCACCTTAGCCGCTGCGGTACAGGGCGAACTCGACCGAGTCTCTCAGACTCTGACCGGACGCATCCGCGAGCTGAGCGAGCGCTACGCCACACCGCTGCCACAGCTCACTGATGAAGTGGCCATGCTTGCCAGTCGTGTGGAAGAACATCTGAAAAAGATGGGGGCGGTATGGCTGTGAAGCGCGGGTACAAGCAGACTGAAGTGGGGGTCATTCCAGCGGAGTGGGAGTGCGGAAGTTTGGAGGAATTCTTTTCCTTTATTTCTTATGGATTCACCAACCCCATGCCGACCGTGAGCCACGGCATCTACATGATTACTGGCTCTTCGCATTTAAGGGTGTAGAAAAAATCTGACCGGCTGGAAAAGGAGTCGAGGATCTTAGAAAATGTAAGCTC
>NZ_MBPN01000182.1 GCF_001695625.1 Pseudomonas defluvii | reverse complement strand
GCAACAACGCCACCAGTTCTTCCCTGGCCAGCAGCCGCGACGCCACCCCCTCGATCGGTTCACCAGGCCAGACACCGATAAAGGCAACATCCAGGCGCCGCTCCCGCACATCCGCCATCAACACCTCGCTCTTGTTGATCAGCCAGCGAATATCAACCTGCGGGTACTCATGATGGAAACCTGCCAACAGGTCGACCAGATCCAGCTCTGTCAGAGAGCTGATCTCGCCTATGGACAAGCGCCCACGCACTTCTCCACAGGCGGCGGCGACATCATCACCAATCCGCCGGGCGGCCTCCAGCGCAGCCTGGCCGCTGACCACAAAGGCTTCGCCGGCGGGCGTCAGGCTCACCCGTCGCGAGCTTCGCTCAAACAGTCGCGCCCCCAAGGTCTCTTCAAGCCGGGCAATCTGGTGGCTCAATGCCGACTGCACGACATGGCAACGCTGCGCAGCCAGGGTGAAACTGCCGGTATCGGCAACAGCCAACGCGTACTCGATCTGCTTGAGGTTCATACATTCATCTGTTTTATAGATTGATCGAATGAAAACGATACATTGGCGTCATATTAAGGCGCTGTCGATACTAGGCACCAGCACGCACCAACCACCGATACAGGGAACGTCCGATGACCGCAGCCACGCCACCGCTGAGCCGCGCACTGATTCTGCTGATGGCCATTGCCACGGGCCTCGCCGTCGCCAGCAACTACTATGCACAACCACTGCTGCACAGCATTGCCCAGCAGTTCAACCTCAGCACCGCAAGCGCGGGCAGCATCGTCGTTACGGCCCAACTGAGCTACGGCGTCGGGCTGCTGCTGTTGGTGCCACTCGGTGACCTGTTCGAACAGCGACGCCTGATTGTCACCATGATGAGCATCAGCACCCTCGGCCTGCTGATCAGCGCCTTATCTGCGAGCCTGCCCTGGTTGCTGCTGGGCACCGCGTTGACCGGCCTGTTCTCGGTGGTGGCTCAGGTGCTGGTACCCATGGCCGCCGGCCTGAGTGATCCGGGGCAACGCGGCCGGGTGGTGGGCACACTGATGAGCGGCTTGTTGCTGGGCATCCTGCTGGCGCGCACCGCAGCCGGTTTCATGGCAACCCTGGGGGACTGGCGCAGTATTTACCTGCTGGCAGCCGGGCTGATGACCCTGTGCACCCTTGCCCTGCTGCGCGCCCTGCCATCGCGCCATCAACCTGCAGGCATGCGCTATCCCGCCTTGATCGGCTCGGTGTTCCGCCTGTTCGCCGAAGAACCGGTGTTGCGCCTGCGCTCACTGCTCGGCCTGCTGGCCTTCAGCCTGTTCGCGCTGTTCTGGACACCGCTGGCCTTCCTGCTGTCTGCCGAGCCTTATCACTACACCGACGCGATCATCGGCCTGTTCGGCCTGGCCGGTGCCGCCGGCGCCCTGGCTGCCAACTGGGCCGGACGCCTTGCCGACCGAGGCAAGGGCTCAATGGGCACCCTGGTCGGCCTGCTGGCATTGCTGCTGGCCTGGTTGCCGCTGGCCTTCGCCCAATCGTCACTGGCTGCATTGCTGGTTGGCGTGCTGGTTCTGGATCTGGCAGTACAACTGGTACACGTGAGCAACCAGAATGCGGTGATCGCCCTGCGCCCGGAGGCGCGTAATCGGCTGAACGCAGGCTACATCACCTGCTACTTCATCGGCGGCGCACTGGGTTCATTGCTCGGTACACAACTGTTCCAGGCTTATGGCTGGGACGGTATCGCGCTGGCCGGAACGATCATCGGCGGCCTGGCGCTAGTGGTATGGCTACTGGCGCAGTACCAGCGCACTCGCCTGACCAGTGCCGCCTGAAGCCCAGAGCACGACCCTCCGTCGCCTGCTGATTGACTTGTCATAGCGCAAAGGGCTGAGTAGGGCGTTGGTCAACAGCCCCTTTACTCACTGGGAAGCACTATGACAAGACTCACGGTTCAAGCCGGCGATTTCTTGCAAGGTGAGGGCGAGTACCGCAATGGATCGCTCACACTCAAGACCTGCAAAAACCCCATGCCCGGAGAAAAAATCACCCTGTCACGCATCAGGGACATGAAAATCGCCAATCAGGAGTTTAATCGCAGCCTGAGCAGCGCCCTTGGCTGGGGCGTGGCCGGCGCACTGATGGCAGGCCCTCTTGGCTTGATCGCCGGCCTCTGGCTGGGCGGCAAGGAGGAAGAGGTGACCTTCGTGGCCACGCTCAAGGACGGGCGCAAACTGATGGCTGTCACCGACGGCAAGACCTGGTCAAAGCTTGACGGCCAGTGGCGTAAACACAAGCCATCGTCGCCGCCGTCAGAGCACTAGAGCCCTCCCCCTCCTTACAACTCACTGAATTTTCGGTGAACTCAGGGGCGCCTTGTCCATGGCGCCCCTGCTAAGATAGCGGCCGTTTTTCGCCCCCGCAGCTGTCCGGCGCAATGCCGGTAGTTATCGCGTTCTAGCGCACTTAATGTTTCGCCGCACCGGGCCTCCAGCACTTGGGTAGCAGCCGAGCTATAACGGCGCACCCGCTGCAGGCCCTCAAGGAGCTTTTCGCATGACCCTGCACCGCCTGCCCCTCGGCCTGCTGAGCTTCAGCCTGGCCTTGAGCTCATCGCACACCATGGCCGAAAACGGCATCACACTGGCACCGTTGACAGTCTCTGAGCAACTGGACGAGGGCTACCAGGCCCACGAAGCGACCGTCGGTGGCTTCCAGCCCGCCCCACTGCTCGATACGCCCGCCTCGGTCTCGGTGTTTACCGAGTCGCTGATTGCCGACCGCCAGGTGCGTCTGCTCAGCGAAGTGCTGCAAAGCGATGCCTCTGTCGGCGAAAACTATGCGCCCGTGGGCTACTACGAGAACTTCATGGTGCGCGGCTTCAGCCTGGATGCGGCCAGCAGCTACAAGATCAACGGCCAGACCATCGCCGGGGAACAGAACGTAGCACTGGAAAACAAACAGCAGGTGGAACTGCTCAAGGGGCTCTCAGGCTTGCAGAGCGGCGTATCCGCGCCGGGCGGAGTGATCAACTACGTCACCAAACGCCCTGAGGACGTTCGCTCACTGACCCTGTCAGGCGATGATCAGGGTGAGCGCTACATGGCCGCCGACCTGGGCGGCTGGTTCGGCAGCGAACGGCAATTCGGCCTGCGGGCCAACCTGGCACATGAAGACATTCGCTCGTATGTCGAACACGCCGACGGGCAACGGGATTTCGCGTCGCTGGCGTTCGACTGGCAGCTCAACCCCGACGCCCTGTTGCAGTTGGACGTCGAGTATCAGCAGCGCGAGCAGCGTTCGGCGCCTGGCTATCAACTGCTGGGCGGCAACAGCCTGCCGCACAGTGTCGACCCCGAGGATCACCTGGCCTACCAACGTTGGGCCAAGCCCGTGACGATTGACTCGCTGAACCTGGGTGGGCGCTTCGAGTACCGCTTCAGCGATACCTGGACCGGCAGCCTCAGCGCCTCGCGCAGCAAGGTGGTGATCGACGATTACAGCTCGTTTGCCTTTGGGTGCTGGGCTGCCACCTGCAACAACCCTCCGCCAGGCAACTTCTTCAGCCCCAGCGGCGACTACGACATCTACGACTACCGCAGCCCCGATGATACCCGACGCATCGACGAAGCCCAGATTACGCTCAATGGCCGTTTTACCGCTGCCAGCCTGGAGCATGACCTGACGGTCGGCAGCAGTGCGCAGCGGCGAACACTGGATCAACGCAGTCTTTTCAATGAATGGGTCGGCACAGGCAACATCAACCAGGACCCATCAGCCGCAGAACCCTCTGCCCTGCCTCTGGGCGACAGCACCCGCCGCCTCGACAGCCGCCAGTACGGCCTGTTCATCAGTGACCGCATCAGCTTCAACGAACAGTGGCAGACCGTGCTGGGCGCGCGCGAGGTACGCCTGGATGAGCACGCCTTCGATGAAGACGGCAATTCAACACGCACCACTCAGCGCTACGAACTGCTGCCCAATGCCGCGTTGATCTACAAACCGCGCCAGGACATTTCGATCTACACCAGCTACAGCAAAGGGTTGTCGTCGGGCGGCACCGCACCATGGTTTGCCAGCAACGCATCAGAAACCCTGGCCCCCACCCTGTCACGCCAACTGGAAGTCGGCATCAAGCGCGACTGGCAACGCCTGAGCCTCAGCGCAGCGCTGTTTCAGTTGCGCCAGGCGTACCAGTACATGCGCCCGGATGGCGCCGGGGCGTTCACCTATGTGCAGCAGGGCCAACAGAAGAACACCGGCCTGGAACTGGGCGCGAGCGGCTGGGTAACGTCAAACCTGCAGATCAATGCCAGTGCTGCGGCGATTCGCGCCCGGGTCGAGGGTAGCGACACCGCCGATTACGAAGGTCACCAGGCCCTCAACGTACCGAACTTCCGCGCCGCCCTGCAGGCCGACTACAGCCTGCCCGGCCTACCCGGCCTGGCGCTGCTCGGCGGTGCCCGCTACAGCGCCAGCAAATACGCCAACCATGCCGGCAGCGTGGCCGTCGGCAGTTATGCCGTGTTTGATCTTGGCAGCCGCTACCGCACCCGCATCGGCGGATACGACACGGTACTGCGCCTGACGGTGGACAACCTGTTCGACCGCCGTTACTGGCGTGACGCCAGCGAATACCTGGGGGATGGCTACTTGTTCCCCGGTGCGCCACGCACAGCCAGGGTATCGGCGTCGGTCAGCTTCTAAGGTAGACACGGCAGCGGTCGACAGCCGCCATCACGCCCGTGAAGGGCGATGGCGGTCGCTGGCATTAAAACGACTCGCTGCCTTCGCGAATCTCGACACCCAGGACCTCGGAAACGGTCGCCATCACAGGCGCCGCGTCCGGGCGACTGATCCAGCCGCCATACGCATCACCCTCGGTGTCCCAGTTCCACAGCACCAGGCCTTGCGCGGCCAGTTCGGCGTGAGCGCGGAGCATCAGTTCAGGCACCTCGACTTCGTCGAGAAACTCTTCGGCCAGCGGGTCTTCAACGCCGAAGCTCAGCGTCACACTGCGGCTTTCGGCAAGTTCGCCCAGGCATTCGACGAAGGACTCCGTGTCACTCCAGTCGACGTAAAAACCGGTTTCCCAGTCGATGATGTCCTTGATGATCCACAACAGCCGGGATGGGTCGCCCTCAGCCTCTTCGACGTCGTCGCCATCCAGCTCGGTTTCGCGCAACATTTGCAGATGGCGATCGCGCAGCTCGTCCGAAGCGCTGATGGCAATGATCAATTGCTCAGCCGCTTTCACCTGCGACGCGTTGAAATATTCACTGATCATATGAAACGCCTTACTCCCTGATTCCATGGCATAAACAAAAAAGCCCCGAACTACTGGAGTTCGGGGCTTTCATTTGTCTGGCGGTGAAGAAGGGATTCGAACCCTTGATACAGTTT
>NZ_MBPN01000181.1 GCF_001695625.1 Pseudomonas defluvii | reverse complement strand
TTTTGTGCCGTTCAAAAGTGGGTCGCCGTAAAAGGCGAAACCAGCCGGTGGTGCCACTACAGGGAATGGATATGTTCACGAGGCGAGTGCCAGTAGCCACAAACGACCTCCTGAAGGGGCGACTTGGTGCCGCCTGCAGGTTCAGCGCATTGAAAAACACCGCTAGCAAGACCGGCTCAGACCATGTCGCGCCCTTAAATGAACAGCATTACGCACAGGAGCGGGTTCTACTTACGCGCTGCTTACTCGTTCTGGTTGCCGTAGTTCATGATCGACAGCAGGCGAATCGGCACCTGCACCAGTTGCTCCGGCCCGTGGGGAACCTCCCCGTCGAAGGTCAGGCTGTCGCCGGCTTCCATGCGGTACAGCTGATTGCCATGCCGGTAGATCAGTTCACCTTCAAGTAGGTGGAGAAACTCGGTACCGGGGTGGGAGAAGGTCGGGAACTCTTCGCTGGCGTCATCCATGCTCACCATGTAGGCCTCGAAGTTCTTCTTTGGCCCACGGGTATGGTTGAGCAGGTGGTAGGTGTGGCCTTTCTCGGTACCTCGCCTGACCACTTCAAGGCCTTCACCAGCTTTGACCAGTAGAGCGCTGCTGCCTTGTTGATCGTACTGGCTGAACAGTTTCGACATGGGCATGCCCAGTACGTCGCAGAGACGGCTGAGGGTATCGAGGCTGGTGGATACCTGCGCGTTTTCGATCTTGCTCAGCATGCCCTGGCTGATACCGGCGATACGGGCGACGTCGGCCAGTTTCAGTTCCTGGGCCTGGCGCTGACGTTTGATTTGCATGCCCAGGTACTGCTCGAGCTTCAGGCGGGGTTGCGTTTCATCGGTCATCGTTATCACAGCCTGCACTATTTCTTTTCAATAATTTTATATTCGCACCAGGAATGTGCGATGTACACCCCTGTCGAGCCTGTCCACCCTCGATTATTCGCGGTGGGAAAGCAAGTTTCCCATATAGACAGCAGCAACGCTCCCCTTCGCGCATTCAGGTCAGTGGTATTCCAGAGTTGGCAAGCTGATTGCATTCCTATTGGGAAAGTAACTTTCCTGATTGGAATAATGTGGTTGTCAGGGAAGTCAGGCGTTTCAACCTTCCACAACGCTTTGCCTTTCACGAGGAGTGAGATCCATGTTGCCACCAGATACCCAGCATTTGATCGAGAAGCATGGGATCAAGTACGTGCTGGCTCAGTTCGTTGACATTCACGGTTCGGCGAAGACCAAATCAGTGCCGGTTTCTGGCCTGAAAATGGTTGCCGAAGACGGTGCGGGCTTCGCGGGATTCGCCATCTGTGGCATGGGCATGGAGCCGCATGGCCCGGACTTCATGGCCCGGGGCGATCTGTCGACGCTGACGCCGGTTCCGTGGCAGCCAGGCTACGGCCGTATCGTGTGCATCGGTCATGTCGATGGCAAGCCCCATCCCTATGACAGCCGTTATGTCTTGCAGCAGCAGATCAAACGCCTGAGCGATAAGGGGTGGACGCTCAACACCGGGCTGGAGCCAGAATTCAACCTGATGCGTCGTGATGAGCAGGGGCGTCTGCAGCTGGTGGACAGCAGCGATACCCTGGACAAGCCCTGCTACGACTACAAGGGGCTGTCGCGTTCGCGGGTGTTCCTTGAGCGCCTGACCGAAGCCTTGCAGCCGGTGGGTTTTGACATTTACCAGATTGACCATGAAGACGCCAACGGTCAGTTCGAGATCAACTACACCTACAGTGAAGCCATGGAGTCCGCGGACCGCTTCACCTTCTTCCGCATGGCAGCGGGTGAGATTGCCAACGACCTGGGCATGATCTGCTCGTTCATGCCCAAGCCCGACCCGAAGCGGGCCGGCAACGGGATGCACTTTCACTTGTCGATCGCCAGTGCCGAAAACAAGAACCTGTTCCACGATGCCAGCGATCCAAGCGGCATGGGCCTGTCGAAGCTGGCGTATCACTTTGCCGCAGGCCTGCTGGCGCACGGCCCGGCGCTGTGTGCTTTTGCAGCACCCACGGTCAACTCCTACAAGCGCCTGGTGGTGGGTCAATCGCTGTCTGGCGCAACCTGGGCGCCGGCGTTCATCGCCTTTGGTGCCAACAACCGATCAGCGATGGTCCGTGTGCCGTACGGTCGCCTGGAGTTTCGCTTGCCCGATGCGGGCTGCAACCCGTACCTGGTGAGCGCGGCAATCATCGCAGCGGGCCTGGACGGCATCGACCGCAAGCTCGAAATCGACAAGGTCTGCAACGAGAACCTCTACAAGCTCAGCCTTGAAGAGATCGCCGCACGTGGCATCAAGACCTTGCCGCAATCACTCAAGGAAGCCTGTGATGCCCTGGAGGCCGACCCCTTGTTCGCCGAGGTCATGGGGCCGGAGATCGTGGGCGAGTTCATCCGCCTCAAGCGCATGGAGTGGGTGGAGTACAGCCGCCATGTGAGCGACTGGGAGATCCAGCGCTACACCGAGTTTTTCTGATTCGTTAATCAACCGTTCCTGACGCCCGGTGAGTGGGGAGGGCGTCTTCTGCCCTGGAGTTTCTAATATGTGTGGAATCGTGGGTCTTTACCTGAAAAACCCCAAGCTTGAATCCCAGTTGGGCAAGCTGTTTGAACCCATGCTCGAGGCCATGACGGATCGTGGTCCGGACAGTGCCGGTTTTGCCATCTACGGTGATGAAGTGGCGGATGGCTGGGTCAAGCTGACCCTGCAGGCGACCACCGAGGGCTATGACTTCAAGGCCTTGGTTGCAGCCGTCGAGGCCCGCCTGGGCTGCGCGCTGGACTGGTTTCAGAATGCCAGCGCCATTGTCCTGAAAGTACAGGCGGACGAAGCCGCGGTGCGGGCCGTGTTGGCCGAGTTGGCGCCAAGCGTGCGCATCATGAGCGCCGGGCAGAGCATCGAGATTCTCAAAGGCATGGGTTTGCCCAAAGAAATCTCTGAGCGTTTCGGCCTGGCCAGCATGAAAGGCAGCCACATCATCGGTCACACCCGCATGGCCACTGAAAGCGCGGTGACCATGGAAGGCAGCCACCCGTTTTCCACCGGCGCCGACCTGTGCCTGGTGCATAACGGCTCGCTTTCCAACCACTCGCGCCTGCGCCAGAACCTGCGCCGCGAAGGTATCACCTTTGAAACCGAGAACGACACCGAAGTGGCCGCCGGCTACCTGACCTGGCGCCTGCAGCAGGGCGACACGCTCAAGCAAGCGCTGGACAAGTCGCTGGAAGACCTCGATGGCTTCTTCACCTTTGCGATCGGCACACGCAACGGCTTTGCCGTGATTCGCGATCCGATTGCCTGCAAGCCGGCGATCCTCGCCGAGACCGACGACTACGTTGCCATGGCCTCGGAGTATCAGGCGTTGTCCAGCCTGCCAGGTATCGAGAACGCCAAGGTCTGGGAACCGGTCCCAGCCACCATGTACATCTGGGAACGCGAGTCGGCTTAAGGAGCACGCACATGAAAACTATCGATTTGTCCAACGCCTCTGTGCGTGAACTGAACCAGGCCCTGCATGACCAGGCCAAGCATGTGGATGACCGCGAATGGGTCGTGACTCACCCTAACGGTGCACACAACCTGGCGGTCGGGGTCAACCAGGAGGTCTCTATCGATATTCAGGGCCACGCCGGTTACTACTGCGCAGGCATGAACCAGAAAGCCTCGGTCACCGTACATGGCAACGTCGGTGTCGGCTGCGCCGAGAACATGATGTCGGGGTATGTGCGGGTCAAGGGCAGCGCCTCGCAAGCGGCGGGCGCCACCGCACATGGCGGCCTGTTGGTGATCGAGGGGGATGCCGGTGCGCGTTGCGGCATTTCCATGAAAGGCATCGACATCGTGGTCGGCGGCAGCATCGGCCACATGAGCTGCTTCATGGGGCAGGCGGGTCGTCTGGTGGTGTGTGGCGATGCCGGCGATGCGCTGGGCGACTCGCTGTACGAAACCCGCATCTATGTCAAAGGCAAGGTCGAGTCGCTGGGTTCGGACTGCATTGCCAAGGAAATGCGTGCCGAGCACCTGGAAGAGCTGCAGCAGTTGCTAGATCGCGCTGGCCTCAATGAAAAGGCCGCTGACTTCAAGCGTTATGGCTCAGCCCGCCAGCTGTACAACTTCAAAGTCGACAACGCCTCCGCGTACTGATCCAGGAGAACCACAATGAGCGAAAAGACCCCTCCAGTGCTGCGCGAGTCCGCCACCTTCGACCGCCTGGCCATTCAGGAAATCCAGCGTGCCGCCGAAACCGGCATTTACGACATCCGCGGCGGTGGCACCAAGCGCAAGCTGCCGCATTTTGATGACCTGCTGCTACTCGGTGCCAGCGTTTCGCGTTATCCGCTGGAAGGCTACCGCGAGAAGTGCGGCACTGATGTTGTGCTCGGCAACCGTTTTGCCAAGAAACCGATTCACCTGAAAATTCCCGTGACCATTGCCGGGATGAGCTTCGGCGCCTTGTCGGCCAACGCCAAGGAAGCGTTGGGCCGTGGCGCGACCATTGCCGGTACCAGCACCACCACCGGCGACGGCGGCATGACCCCGGAAGAGCGTGGCCAGTCGCAGCACCTTGTTTATCAGTACCTGCCGTCGCGCTATGGCATGAACCCGGACGATCTGCGCAAGGCCGATGCCATCGAGATCGTGTTGGGGCAGGGCGCCAAGCCGGGTGGTGGCGGCATGCTGCTGGGCATGAAGGTGACCGAGCGGGTAGCGGGTATGCGCACCCTGCCAATTGGTGTCGATCAGCGCAGTGCCTGCCGCCACCCGGACTGGACCGGACCGGACGACCTGGCGATCAAGATCGCCGAGATCCGTGAAATCACCGACTGGGAAAAGCCCATCTACGTGAAAATCGGTGCCAGCCGTCCTTATTACGACGTCAAGCTGGCGGTCAAGGCCGGGGCTGATGTGATTGTCCTCGACGGTATGCAGGGCGGCACGGCGGCGACCCAGGAAGTGTTTATCGAGCATGTGGGCATTCCGATCCTGCCGGCCATCCCGCAAGCGGTACAGGCTTTGCAAGAGATGGGCATGCACCGCAAGGTTCAGCTGATTGTCTCTGGTGGTATCCGCAACGGCGCCGATGTCGCCAAGGCCATGGCGTTGGGCGCGGATGCTGTTGCAATCGGCACTGCGGCGCTGATTGCACTGGGTGACAACCACCCACGTCTGGATGAGGAACTGAAGAAAATCGGCTCGGCCGCAGGCTTCTACGACGACTGGCAGAACGGTCGTGATCCGGCTGGGATCACGACCCAGGACCCGGAACTGTCGAAACGCCTGGACCCTGTTGAAGGTGGGCGTCGTCTGGCCAATTACTTGCGGGTGTTGGTGCTTGAGGCGCAAACCATGGCGCGCGCCTGCGGCAAGTCGCACCTGCACAACCTCGATCCTGAGGACCTGGTGGCCTTGACGGTGGAAGCGGCTGCGATGGCACGTGTGCCGCTGGCAGGCACCCATTGGATTCCTGGCCAACAGTACTGAGCCAGCGCTGTAAACGCAGCACCCCTCCCTGGAGGGGTGTTGTGC
>NZ_MBPN01000180.1 GCF_001695625.1 Pseudomonas defluvii | reverse complement strand
TCGGCATCAAGCGTCTGCACGTTGCTGGGCGTTTCGATCAGCCGGCGAGCGTCGGCGAACGGCGCCAGGCTGATGCCTGAGCCAGGAGCCAGCTTGACCCGGTTTACGGTCAGACCCAGGCGCTTGGCGAAGTCGCTGAACAAGCCGAAGCTGTTGCCGGCTTCCACGATGAACAGCCGCGGCCGGTAGATGGCCGTGACCTGATTCAAGAGGTTGTTGAGCGTTGCGCTCTTGCCCGAGCCGGTGGGGCCGAATAGGAACAGATGGGCGTTCATCTGCCTGTCCAAGCGGTTCAGCGGATCAAACGTGATCGGCCCGCCACCGCGGTTGAAGAACGTGTTGCCCGGATGGCCCGTACCCTGGCTGCGTCCCCACGCCGGCGAGAGATTCGCCACATGCTGGGCGAACATCAGTTGGGTGAACCAGTTCCGCCGATCCTGCGCAGGGTTGTAGCAGCACGGTAGCCAGCGCAGGTAGCTGTTGAGCGGCGCAACTTCATCGTCCTCGCGCACGGGCTGCAACCCCGCGTTGAGCATCACGTTGGCGAGGTCCAGGCCGCGCCTGTCAAGCTCGGCTTCGTCGCGCCCGCGCAGATAGAAGGCCAGCGTGCCGCGGTAGAGCTTGTGCGCGCTGCCGATGAGCGAGCGCGCCTCCTGCACATCCTTGAGCGTCTGCTCCGATGCCAGTGTTTCGCCGACAGCCTTCTTCGCCAGGTGATTCAGGTGCGATTCGAGGATGTCCTGGGGCGTCGCCACCATGGTCAGACACATCGTGGTGTCTTCGGGCATCTGATCGAAAAGCGTGTTGATCGCATCGCCCTTGCGGGTTTCGCCAGTCAGGTGTCCCGTACCGGGCGGCATGCGTAGTCGGTCGGTGACCAGCACACGGTGCGGCATGCCGTCGAAGTACCAGGTACCGTGCCCGGCATCGGAGCGAGGCTGACCGAAGAACAGCCGTTGGCTGAAATCCCGACCACTCGCCAGCTCGATCTCGCCTTCCTCCACCTCGTCGGGATAGCGGGCCAGCGCATAGAAGCGCTCTCGATTCTCAGCGCTTGGCCCGAGCATCGTTGGGCGTGGGTTGAACCACCGCAGCAACCAGTCGTGAACATCGGCCGCGACCATGCGCCGGGCCTGGATGCCGGCGTTCGCCAGGCCGCCGCAAAGGCGATCGCAGACGATGTTCAGCATTTGCTCGGGTGTCTGGCCACGGCGGTTCGCCTGGCCGGTGGCCCGGCGATAGACCACCATGCGCACGCGCCGCGTCTGGCCGCGCCAGCGCAACCGCGTGACCACCGTGTCCTCGAACAGGCCGCCGGGCTTGGCCACCGCGCGCAGGTGGTGGCCGAAGAAGCGAAGATAGAACTCGGTGAAGGCTGTGCCGCGAGCGCGCGGCTGCACGTAGTTGCGCAGGGTCTGCATGTACTGGTCGAAGCTGGGTTCGTCCTGGGCGTAGAGCTGGAGCACCCAGGGGTTCTCGTCCAGCTCATCGAACGAATCCTGGAGCGCGTTTTCGAGCGCATCGCGGGCATGCGCGAGCCAGCCAGGCTCCCGACCTTCGGTGCCCAGCGGGACCAGCTCGTAGAAGGCTGCGACCGATTGCCCGTCCTCCAGCAGCATGGACTTCGACGGCGGCAGGAACTCCACCCACGGCAGCAGCTCCGCGAACGACTGCGCGACGTCGTACAGCGCCTGCTCGTCCGCCACGGTCGCCGGCTTGCGGCCCTGGATCGTCGCTCCGGGTTCGGCGATGCCGGCTTGGCGCAACGCCTCGACGTGGCGCTGCCAGCCGTCCGGCTGCTCGTCATTGCCACCATCGGATGCAGCCAGCTTCGGCCAAGGGAGTTTCCAGCGCATCAGTAGTCCTCCACGCGCTCGCCCGGCATGGCGTACTGCACGCGCTGGTACAGGGGGAAGACTGTCGTGTAGCCCGGAACAGGCACGGGGTCGGTACCCGCCAGGTGCGGGTACACATACATGACAAGATCGGGGTTCGGGAGGCGGTGGAACTGGCGATAGACCTCGTTTCGCGCCGTGCGCGTGTAGCGCATCTGTTCGGCGGGCGCGGCCTCCACGTCGGCCTCGGTCAGCGGCCGGCGCAGGCTCTGGCGTGCATCGAGCAATTGCCTGCGCGCCACCTGGCCGGCGCCACCGCTGCCGTCGCCGGCGTTCTGCTGCCAGATGTCCATCATCGTGCTGTCGCCGTGCGGGAGCAGCTTTTCCTTGCTGGTGGCACAGCCGCCGAGCACCGCGACGGCGAGGGCCAGCGCCAGGCCCTTATTCAAGTTCGAGAGCATGGCTTTCTCCTGCGCGGTGATCGACCTTGCGGCCTTCGGGATCGAAGTCGATGGCAAGCGGCTTTTCGAGGTGGACGGCGACCTTCGCGCCGGGCTGGACATAGACGGCGGCGAAGGCCTGGCCGTATAGCTTGTTCACCCAGTCGGCCATGTCGCGCACGCCACCGGCCAGGATGCGGCCCACGGCTTCATTGCCCGAGATGCCGACGCTCCCGATGGAGCCGTCGGCGCCGACGTAGGACATCTGGCCGCTGTCGCTGTCGATCAGCGAAGCGACGCCGGCACCGGCGGCGGTAATCAGGGCTTGCGAGCCGAGGTACTGCTGGGCGTTGCTGCGCCGCTCCCCGCTGACGCAGGGAATGCCGTATGGGTCGCTGATCCAGCCCAGGCCGTCTCGCTGCTGGTTGTTCTGCTGGTTGCCGTCGCGGTCTTCGGGGATGGTGCGGATCGTGCCGTCGTGGAAGACGAAGGTGATGCTGCGCACCTGGCCGCGCACGCACGAGAGCGTCCAATCTCCCGATGCGGTGCCGCTGAACACGGCGCCCGCCACGTCGGGAATGTCAATTCCGTTTGCCGTGAGGTTGTCGGGACCGACCAGGACTTTGAACGGATACGGATCGTTGACCGTACCGTCGATCGGCACGCGGCCGATCAGCGCCGTCATTGCCACCGATCCCATCAGCGTCGAGTTGGTCGGCACCGTATAGACCGGCTTGGCGCTCTTGACGCCTGCTGCGCGTGCGCCCGCGTTCGCCACGGTTTGTGCCGTGGTTTCCAGCGTGCTCTGCGCGGGGCCGAAGCTCGTCGGAAAGCTCATGCCGCCACCCGTGCCACGACTGCCGTTACGCCCATCAGTGGGCTTCGCGTCGTCCGGCTCGACCCAGCGCACGCCGCCTTCCATGCCTGCCTCGTCGCCGTTACGCAGCCCCAGGCCCACGGGTAGATCGGCGTGGCCGCCGCCGCGCCCGCCGATGCCTTCCAGGCGCCGCTGCAGGTCGGCGAGCAGTCCCTCGGTCTGCTGGCGCTCGCTGGCTGCCTGCTGCTGGTCGCGGCGCAGGTTGGAGCGCTCGGTCTCCAGCGCCGAATTGATGCGCTGGTCGATGGCGTTCTCGCGCTGGCGCAGGCGCTGGTTCTCTTCGCGCTGAGACTTGTTGTCCAAGAGCGTGGTCTGAAGCTCGGTGCGCAATTGCTTCACCTGCGCCACCAGGGTCGCCACGGTATCGCGGGGGGTATCGCCCTCGATGCCCAGCGCCTTCATCTCCTCGGGCGTGAGCTGGGCGCCGGCATCGGCTGCGGGCTGTGTCGACGTGCTCCCACCGGAGAACAGCCGGATGGCGACGAACAGCACCAACAGGGCCACGGGGATCATCAGCCACTTCAGGAGTCCGTTACTGCGCATGGCGAGTCTCCTTGCCATCCGCGGCCTCGTTGTCCCGTGTCTCGATTTGCGGCTGCGGCAGATGCGCAGCCGGGTCGAAGCGGTGGATAGCGGGCAGCAGCGACTGCGCGAGGCCACGCCCGCGCGTCACCAGGTACAGAACGGTGGTGTCCTCGGGCGTTCCGCGTGGACCCAGCGCCTCGTGCTGGAAGCTGGCCGTGAGGAAATCGCCTTGCAGCACACGCGGGTCGAGGGTGATCCAGCCGCTGCTGCCGTTGGTGAGACGCACGGCGGTGACCCACTGGTCTTCCAGCCGCCACGACGCGAGCGCGACCGCGCGCACCGGCAGCGTCGGCATCAGCGTGGTCAGGTCCATGTCGCGGCGCAGATTGACCCGCATGACACCCGGCAGCGCCTCGACCGTACGCAGCGGCGCATAGAGGTTCTGCGCGGCGAAGCGCGTCAGCGCGACCGAGACCGGGGTTTCGCGCCGCGCCGTCCGCGCGCCTGCCTGATTCTGGGTGTGCGCCGGGGGCGCGTCGGCACCCTCCGGCTGATCGCCATAGCGCGCCGGGGTGCTGTTGCCCTCGACGATGCGCACCGGCTCCAGCTCGGCTTCGCCGTCCTTGGCCGGCTCGGCGGCGATGTCCAGCAGGATCAATGCGCCCGTGTCGGCGTCCTGCAGTTGCAGCCGTGTTGGTTCGATCGGCGCACTGGCGCGCAGGTACACCGCACCGCCCGCGCTCTGCACGCGCAGACGTTCGCCCACGCCGGCAGGCACGCCCACGCGGACGTTCCTGTCGATGAACACGATGCGCTCCTGGCCGACACGCAACGGCACGGCCAGCGGCAGACGTTCCCAGCGCAGGATCTCCACCGCATGGGCGACAGGTGCTGCGACTACGACCAGCAGCCCCAGCAGCGTGAGTACAGGATGCTTCATGGGGTTTCTCCTTGGGGCGCTTGCGGAGCCAAACCACCGGGCGCCGGGCGCGTCGGCTCCGGGGCGCCGATGCGCTGCGGCGCCCCTTCGTAGCAGTCGAGTACCAGGCCGAACGGGTTGCGGGCGGGATCGACGTCCACCCGCGTGACCTTCACGGGATAGCGCACCAGAGCGCGCTTGACTTGCTCGGCGCCGTAGTACTCGTCGGCGGTGATGTCCAGCGTCACTACCCAGTCGCGGTCGGAAACCACGCGCACGCGGGCCGTGGGGTCGTCGCCGTAGCCGCGGCCGGGGATTTCGTAGATGCCGCGCACGCGCTGGCGCAACTCGCCCGTGCTGCGGCGGTAGTCGTAGTCCGCGCGCAGGAAGGCCTGGCAGGATGGGGTGAGGTACGGCGAGAGCGTGTGGAGGTTGCGCGCGTAGTCCTCTTCGCCATTCGTCGGCCAGCGGTTGAGCGTCTGGAACACGTAGAACGTGAACGCATAGACCGATTCGGGCGGCACTTCCCACCACTTCCTGGTACTGCCGGAGCGCAGGTCAGGCGGAACGTGGATGGTCAGATCGCGGGGAGCGCTCCACCAGCCGCCACCCATGACCAGGGCGACGATGATCAGGGCGCCAGCACCCAGGCGAAGCGTCTTGATGTGCGCCTGCAGGTGGGTGATCTCGTTCTTGAAGCGGCTCATCGTGCGCTCCTTCGGGTGGTCCAGAAGCCGGAGCGCGAGATCAGCACATGGCCGCCTACCCAGCCCGCCATCAGCGGATGGCGTGTGGCAATGCGCCATTGCAGTTGCCGATACAGCCAGGTGTCGGGACGCCCGCGCTTGAGGCGGCGAAGAATGCCGCCGCCGATGAACACGCCGAAGGCCACGCCCAGGACGACGAACGTGGGTGCTAGCGCGATCGTGCGGAACACCCACGACAGCGGTGCGCCGACCAGCAGACCGGCGGCGCCGGACAGGCCGCAGCAGATCCACAACTCGTCGGCGGTGAGACCGCGCACCACAACGGGATGTCGATTGAGCCGGTGCGGAAGGAACGTGA
>NZ_MBPN01000179.1 GCF_001695625.1 Pseudomonas defluvii | reverse complement strand
TACAAGTAAATGCCGTAGTCCACCCCGACCCCGACGCCCAGCGCCATCACCGGCAAGGTCGCGACTTTCAGGCCAATACCGAGCATGGCCATCAGCGCATTGCAAAGAATCGCCACGATGCCCATGGGCACCAGAATGCACAGCACTGCGCGCAATGAACGGAAGGTCAGCAGGCAGAAAAACGCCACCGAGCAGAACAACGCCGCGAGCATCCACACTTCAGCACGTTTCACCGCTTCATTGGAGGCTGCCATGACCCCGATGTTGCCGCCAGCCAGCTTGAACTCAACCCCAGGCGCCCGGATACCGGCGATAATCCGCTTGGCTTCATTGACCACATGGAACACCGTCGCGCCCTCATGATCGTTGAGGAACACCAGGATCTGCATGCGCTTGCAGCCATCGGTGACCAGCCCGGAATCCGGCGAATAAGCCATCGAGCCCTGCTGCAAGCCGCGCGACGAACCCGGGATAGCCGACCAGCGCGGGTTCCCTTCGTTATTGCCGGCAATCATTTCCTTGCCCATGCCGGCAACGCTCTGCACCGACTGCACGCCCGCGACATTGCGCATCTGGAAATCAAAGGCCTCGACCGCACGCATGACACCCGGGTTCAGACAGGCTTCGTCGATACCCTGGGTCTGAAGGAAGACCGCCAGCACATCCAGGCCGATCGAGTAGCTGTCGATAATCCGCTGGTTGTCCTGGTTGTAGCGCGAGTCGGCGCGCAGTTCAGGGGCACCCGGGCCAATGTCGCCGACCGCCAGTTCCCGCGCCTTGAACACGCCGAAGCCGAGCAACACCAGGCTGATGGCGAACACCACCAGTGCCGGACGCGGCTCAGCCAGCGCCGACAACCGCCACCACAACGGGTGGCGAGCCGCGTCATGCGTCGGTCGTGCTGCACGCGCAGACGATCCCAGGGACAAATGAGAAATGATCAGTGGCAACATCATCTTGTTGGTGATGATCATCAACATTACGCCCATGCAGGCAGTCACCCCCAATTCATGCACGATGGGGATATCGATCAGCATGATCACCGCAAAACCCAGGGCATTCATCAGCAGCGCCAGGGACCCTGGAATGAAGATCTTGCAGAACGCCGAGCGCGCCGCCTGCAGCGAGGAACTGCCGGCCAGCACGTCCTGCTTCCAGGCGTTGGTCATCTGTACCGCATGGGACACGCCAATGGAGAAGATCAGGAACGGCACCAGCACGGACATCGGGTCGATGCCCAGCCCCAACAGTGGCAGCAGCCCGAGCAACCAGACCACGGGCAACAGCGCTACGACCAGGGCCACGACGGTCAATGGCAAGGAACGCGAGTAAGCCCAGAGCAGCAATGCGGTGATGATGAACGCCACGACAAAGAACAGCATGACGGTATTGAGCCCTTCAACCACATCTCCGACCAACTTGGCGAACCCCACCACGTTGATCTCAATGGTCGGGCTGTTGTATTTGGCCCGGATCTCTTCGAGGCGCTTGGCGATTTCGACATAGGACACCGGCTGCCCGGTTTTCGGGTCGGTGTCCTGCAAGTCGGCCCGCACCATGGCCGAGCGCTGATCGTTGGCCAGCAGCCGGCCAACCTGCCCGGCGCGGGCAGCATTGCTGCGAACTTTCTGAAGGTCCTCGTCGGTACCGGCGTATTGCGGCGGTACCACCAGGTCACCGACATACCCTTCTTCGGTGATCTCGACATAGCGCACGTTCGGGGTAAACAGCGAGGTCACACTCGGGCGGCTGACCCCGGAGATGAAGAACACATCATCGGTAACCTGCTGCAGCACCCGAAGAAACTCCGGGTTATAGATGTCACCCTCGCCCTTCCAGTGCACGTTCACCAGCAGCCGGTTGGCGCCCGTGAACACCCGACTGAAGTCCAGGAAGCTCAACATGTACTCGTGGCGTACCGGAATCTGCTTGTTGAACCCGGGGTCCAGCCGCACCTGGGTTGCGCTATAGCCCAGGGCCACCGTCACCAGCATGAACAGCCCCAGCCACCAGCGTCGGTGGTTCAGCAATACGTCCGCGCAGTCTTGCACGCGGCGTTCGATCCAACCTGTAGTCTGTGTCATATGCCTACTCACTGTGCAACGGCGGCAAGACCACCGTCTGCGCCCTGAAATACCCCACGTTCCCCGGCCACCAGCAAACGACGGGCGTTGAGAACCACTGCCGAGGTCAAGGTGCCCAAGCCAGCCCGTTGAGCGCTGTCGACCAACGCGCCGTCGGCATCCAGTCGGATCAGCCGGCTACCGGCACCAACCAGCACCAGGCCAGCGTGCTGGGGCAACAACGCATGGCCATAAATTGGCTGGCTGCTGCCAATATCGACCTGACTCCAGCTGTCCCCGAAATCGGTACTGATAAAGACATGCCCGCGCATGCCGTACGCCAGCCAGCGGGAGGCCGACAAGCGCACCACGCCAAACAGCGAGCCGTTGTAGAACGGCGTCAGGCTCTGCCAGTCTTGCCCGCCATTACTGGATCGCAGCACCAGCCCCTGCTCGCCCACCAGCATCTGCCGGCCATCAGCGCCGCCGTCCAGGCCATTGAAATGTGCGCCCTCGCCCGGCATGTCACGGGGCGTCCAGTGTTCACCGGCATCACTCGACTCCAGGTACTTGCCGTAGCTGCCATAGGCGACCACATGCTTGCCGTCGCCACTCCACACACCCAGTAACGGCTCACCCAGCTGCGCGTCGTAGCGCGTCTCCTGCCAGGTCTTGCCGCTGTCGCTTGAACGCAGGATCCAGCCATCATGGCCAACCGCGACCAGTACCTCGGGGCTCAGGGCAATGACCCCGGTGAGGGTCGCCTCACGCCCGGCGGCCACCTGGCTGGTTTGCCAGGACAGGCCGCTGTCGGTGCTGGTCAGAATCGTGCCACGCTCGCCCACCGCGATCAGTTGCGAACCATTGGCCAGCAAGGCGTTGACCTGAACCCGGTCGGCATTGATCCGGGTGATCGCCAACGGTGTGGGGTTACGCGGCGAGAAGGCGAAGGCCACCGCAGCGATGATGATGGCGCTCATGGCGTATCCAATCAGCTGGCGCATACTGGACTCCATGGCGAAACGCAGGGGCACGGGACGGGCATCATGGGGCGATCCTCTTGATTTTGTTTGAAGGATCATCAGACCGCCCCGCCCGTGCTACATCGTCCAAACGGCCTAGTCAGAGCGCTCGGCCGAGTTCGTTGGCGATCAAGGCAGCTCGAACAAGCCGGCAGCACCCATGCCGCCACCAATGCACATGGCCACGACCACGTAACGCACGCCGCGACGGCGGCCTTCGAGCAAGGCGTGACCGACCATACGAGCGCCCGACATGCCGAACGGATGGCCAATGGCAATGGCCCCGCCATTGACGTTCAAGCGCTCGGCCGGGATGCCCAGCGCGTCCCGGCAATGCAACACCTGGCAAGCAAAGGCCTCGTTGATTTCCCACAGGCCAATGTCCGCCACGCTCAGGCCAAAGCGCTTGAGCAAGCGAGGGACCGCCACCACCGGGCCAATGCCCATTTCTTCGGGTGCGCAACCGCCGACGGCGATCCCGCGGTAGATGCCCAGCGGCGTCAGGCCACGGTGCCGGGCTTGCGCACGGCTCATCAACAGGCTTGCCGAGGCGCCATCGGAGAACTGCGAGGCGTTGCCCGCGGTAATGAACTCACCCTGTGCAACCCATTTGCCATCTTTCCAGACCGGCTTGAGCGCAGTCAGGTCCTCCAGACGGGTACCTGGCCTGTTGCACTCATCGCGCTCGACCAACACCCGGGTATGCCCGCTGGGTTGGCCCGCCTCGTCGAAACACAGTTTGTCGACCGTCAGGCCGACGATTTCATCGTCGAACAGCCCGTCACGCTGCGCGGCCGCAGTGCGCAGTTGACTCTGCAAGGCATACTCATCCTGCGCAGCCCGGCTGATGCCATAGCGACGCGACACAATTTCGGCCGTTTCCAGCATTGGAATGTAAGCACTGGGCATCACCTCCAGCACCGCCTCGGACTGGGCACGGTAAGTGTTCTTGTGCTTGGTCTGGGTCAGGGACAGCGACTCGACGCCGCCAGCAATGGCAATGCTCATCTCGCCGGTCATGATGCCCTTGGCGGCGACACCAATACTCATCAGGCCTGATGCGCACATACGGTCCAGGGCCATGCCCGGCACAGTGTCCGGCAAACCACCGGTATAGGCACACAGACGACCGATGTTGTAGGCCTGGGTGCCCTGTTGCACGGCAGCGCCCATGATCACATCCTCTACCGCCTCAGCTTCGATACCGGCCCGTTCGACGACGGCACGAACTACATGGCCGCCCAGCACAGGGGCCTCGGTGTCGTTGAACGATCCACGGAACGACTTGGCCAGCGCGGTACGCGCGGTGGCGACAATCACAACTTCATTCAGGTCCATGAACAGGCTCACTCGGCAATAGGGTTGAAGGTGTAACGGCTGATGGTGTCCACCACGCAGCCAGGGCGCGCTTCGCCCTCGATTTCCACGGTGATGCGCACCACCAGTTGCACGGCTTCGCCAAGTTGCTCGGCACGCACAATGACGCCATGCCCGCGTACACGCGAACCGACCCTGACCGGCGCGGGAAAGCGCACCCGGTCACTGCCATAGTTGACCCCCATCGCCATGTTTTCGAGGGTGAGCAACTGCGGCATGAACAGGTTCGCCAGTGCCTGGGTCAGGTAGCCGTGGGCGATACAAACGCCGAAAGGGCCGCTGGCGGCACGCACAGGATCGACATGAATCCACTGGTGGTCGCCCGTGGCTTCGGCAAACAGGTTGATCCGCTCCTGGCTGATGCTCAGCCATTCGGTGTAGCCAAGGTCGAGGCCCTCGGCCTCGAGCAACGCCTGGGCGCTGCTGAAGGTATGACTCATCACGGACTCCTCAGGCCTGCTGCGAACTGACGGACAACACTTCGCCAACCATGTAGGAGGCGTAGTCGCTGGCCAGGAACATCATCACGTTGGCCACTTCCCAGACTTCGGCCGCACGGCCGAAGGCCTCGCGGTCAGCAAGACGGGCAAGCAGTTCCTCGCTGGAGGCTTTCTTGAGAAAGTCGTGCAGGGCAATCGAAGGCGAGACGGCGTTGATCCGAACCCCGAATTCCGCAGCCTCCAGGGCGCTGCAGCGGGTCAGGGCCATCACCCCGGCCTTGGCGGCAGCGTAGTGCGCCTGCTCTTTCTGGGCGCGCCAGCCCAGTACCGAAGCGTTGTTGACGATGGCACCAGCACCACGCCGCTGCATGTGCGGGAGCATGGCGCGGGTCATGCGGAAGGTACCGGTGAGCGTCACGTCGAGTACCCGCGACCATTCCTCGTCGCTCATGTCGACCAGCCGCTTCTGGCCACCGAGGCCGGCGTTGTTGATCAGCACATCGACACCGCCCAGTTGGGACTCGGCGCTGTCGACCAAGGCCTGAACCTCGTCCTCTACCGTGACATTGCACAGTTGGCCGTAAATAGCCTGTAAACCCGTTTCGGCCTTGAGCCGCTCCACCGCCTCTTCCAGGCGGCGCGGGTGCACATCCGAAATCATCAATGCCCGGCAGCCCTCTTCGGCGCTGCGACGGGCCGCCGAATAACCAATACCCGCACCCGCAGCGGCGGTAATCAGTACGGACTTGCCGGCCAGCAGTTGATGGCC
>NZ_MBPN01000017.1 GCF_001695625.1 Pseudomonas defluvii | reverse complement strand
CGCCGTGAGGCGCCTTTCTTTACTGTACGGCTGCGGGTCAGACGATGACTTTGGATGCCAGCCAGAACAGCCCGGCTGCCAGCGACATCGATGCTGGCAGGGTCAGTACCCAGGCCAGAAGGATGGTGCGGACAGTGCCGCCTTGCAGGCCGCTCTTGTTCGCCACCATTGTGCCGGCAACGCCAGAGGACAGTACATGGGTAGTCGACACGGGCAGGCTGAACACGTTGGCCATGCCGATAGCGCAGGCTGCGGTGATCTGTGCCGACATGCCCTGAGCGTAGGTCATGCCTTGTTTGCCGATTTTTTCGCCAATGGTCAGTACAACCCGTTTCCAGCCAACCATGGTCCCGACGCCCAGTGCCAGGGCGACAGCCAGGATTACCCAGAAAGGCGCGTACTCGGTGGTGGCGGTGAGGTCTTTACGCAGCTTTTCAAGGTCGGCTTTTTCACGCGCTTGCAGGTTAGGCAGCTTGCCGACCTTCTTCGCGGTGTCGTCCAGGCAAAGCAGGTAGCGTCGCACTTCGACGCGCTTTTCAGGCGACAGCGAGTGGTAGTCGGAGACGCCCGCGAGCGATTGTGTCAGGGCATTGATGGTCGGTTCGGTCTGCTGCGGGTTGCAACTGAACTGCTCCGGCAGGTCGCCATTCTTTGCCTTGCCCAGTGCGAGGAACTCGCCAAGGGTAGCGTTGTTGCGCTGATAGAACTGGCTCAGGTGCAGGGTTGCGTCACGGGTGCGTTCGATCTGGTAGGTGGTGCTGTTCAGGTCGAGGACGAACTGCGCCGGGACGATGCCGATCAGTACCAGCATGATCAGGCCGATACCTTTTTGGCCGTCGTTGGAGCCATGTACAAAGCTGACGCCCATGGCTGAAATGACCAGTACCAGGCGGTTCCAGAACGGTGGGTGTTTCTTGTCGTCGACCTGACGGCGTGTTTCCGGGGTCTTGTGCATCTTCGACAGCGGGCGCCACCACTTCAGGGCAAGCAGCACCAGTGCAGCGACCAGGAAACCGGCCATTGGCGACAATACCAGCGACATGGCGATATCGATTGCTTTCTGCCAGTTGACGCCATCACCCAGCGGAATGTCGTTGAGCATCGCGTTGGCCAGGCCCACGCCCAGGATCGAGCCGATCAGGGTATGGGAGCTGGATGCCGGAATCCCGAAATACCAGGTGCCCAGGTTCCAGGTGATCGCCGCCGCCAGCAGCGAAAAGACCATGGCCAGGCCGTGGCCGGTGTTCACATTGATCAGCAGTTCTACCGGCAGCAGGTGGACGATGGCGTAGGCCACCCCGACGCCGCCGAGCAGAACACCGAGAAAGTTGAACACGCCGGAAAAGAACACGGCCAGGTGCGGTGGCATGGCTTTGGTATAGATGACTGTGGCAACCGCGTTGGCGGTGTCATGAAAGCCATTGATGAACTCGAATGCGAGCACGAAGGTCAAGGCAAGCAGCAGGCTTACCAGGACCCAGGCATCAAGTCCGCTGAATAATTCGATCATGAAGGTTTTCTGACCCGGTCATAAGGGGGCGCGATTATGCCAGAAATCATCGGTAATCGATGCACTAGCTGCTGGTCGGTAAGTACCTGTCCAGCGATGGGTCGCGACAGTGAAAAAAGAGGGTTGGCGGGTTCAGGCGGATAAAATTCGGTGAAATTGCGGTTAAATTCCGCGAAATCAAGGATTTTAAACGAGCTCAAAAAAATCATACGTTTGTATGAAATTTGTGAGATTACGTAACCGTTAACTGATCCAGCGCAAGACTCCTCCAGCTATGGCGCTGCACGCGCACCCGATAAGACCCCTCAGGGCAAGGCGGGCAGGCGGTTTGAAAACGATGCTAAGGCTCCTCTGCCTTGAGCTCCTTTTCCATTTTCTGCAGTTCCTGGGCAAACGCCTGGTCAAGAACGCTGGCGCGTTTGCGCCACGGTTTGCGTTCCGGGTCGGGCTGTGCAGCGTAGGTGGTTACTTCACCACCGTAAACTTCCTTGTAACGTTGTTCCTGGCGCTCAAGTTCCGCGCGCAGTTCATCTTTCGTCACAGTTGTTACCTGATAGTTGAAATGACACTCTGGTGTTAAGGTGGATGCTGTCCCGCAGGCAGGCTTCATACGCGACAATTGTGTATGAAACACCGTGGGCAGTCCGGGGTATTTCCGGGTAAACGGATGACCACGGGTATTTTGAAGCTTTCAAGGCGCTGTCGTCGAGCCGTTGAGCACATTTGCATGAGGCTCGAGTGACGGCGCGCACTACCGTGTCATCAAAACGTAAGTTGGATTATAGCAAGTGAGTTGAATAACTCTATCGTTCGGTACTGCCTCGGCTGCAACAACAAAGTTCTGTTGCGCATTCATGAACGTAAATGATGATCGTCCATACATGCGCTGAACGGGTTGTTGAGTCGCTGCAAAAAATAAAAAACGGCCTCGCTTCGAGAGCAAGGCCGTGCCTGGGACTTCTACGGTGGGTACCTGACCAGTCTCTCCAAGAAGCCACATGGTGGCTGGAGAAAGGTATAAGCAATTGTGGGGTGCGGTCAATTGCGATTATCGGTCGATGGTTCGATAATCGCACTCGTGAGCGTTTTGCCGAGGTAAGCCATGAACGACGAACTACAGCCTAAAGGGCCAGGACTCAACGACCAGCTGCGAAGCTCCTTTGCTTCGTTGGCACCCCCGATCGTGGCTTCGCCGGCCAAGCGCATCCAGGCATTTACTGGCGACCCGGACTTTATGACTTCGTTGGCCAGGGGGCTGGCGGTCGTGCAGGCTTTTCAGGAGCGCAAGCGCCATCTGACCATTGCCCAGATCAGTCACCGTACCGAGATCCCCCGTGCTGCGGTGCGCCGCTGCCTGCATACCTTGATCAAACTGGGGTATGCGACCACGGACGGCCGTACCTATTCGCTGCTTCCCAAAGTGCTGACCCTGGGGCATGCCTACCTGTCGTCCACGCCGTTGGCGGTGTCGGCCCAGCCCTATCTGGACCGTATGAGTGACCAGTTGCATGAAGCCTGCAACATGGCCACGCTGGAAGGCGACGATATCCTGTATATCGCGCGTTCGGCCACGGTACAGCGGCTGATTTCAGTGGATCTGTCGGTGGGCGGGCGGCTACCGGCTTATTGCACCTCGATGGGCAGGATCCTGCTGGCGGCACTTGACGATGCCACCTTGCATGAGTACCTGGAACACGCCGATCTGCAGGCCAAGACCAGTCGAACCATTCGTGATCCAGAGGCGCTGCTTGAATGCTTGCAGCAGGTTCGCCAGCAAGGCTGGTGTATTGTCGATCAGGAGTTGGAGCAGGGCCTGCGCTCGATCGCTGTACCGGTCTACGATTCGTCGGGCCAGGTGCTGGCGGCCTTGAATGTCAGTACACATGCCGGACGGGTCAGTCGCAGCGAACTGGAACAGCGGTTCCTGCCCATCATGTTGGCGGCCAGTCGTGATCTGAGTGCGCAACTGTTCGCTTGAGTGGGCTGTTCAATGTTGTTCGATAAACGCACAGAGTTGCGTTTGTCGAATTGCGCGGTATCGGGTGCCTGATTAATGTCCCTCGCATCGAGTAGCCCGACTGCTCGAACATAATAATGAGCGAGAGGCCAAGCCCCATGAATACTATCCTTCCTGTTCCCGCACACCTGTCCGACCGCGTCCTGCGCGGAAGCTGAGCCCCCGAAAAGACTGCGTCCTCCAACCGTCTGTGCCGTTTACGCGCGCATGCGTACTTTCACGCATTTTTTCTGGATAACAATAATGAACAGTCCTCAAGCTTCAGTTGGAAACTGCCTTGATGTGCAGTCCTTCATCAATGCACAACCCCTCTCACGCTACCAATGGCGTGTGGTTGTTCTGTGTTTCTTGATCGTTTTTCTGGATGGTTTGGATACCGCCGCCATGGGCTTTATCGCGCCCGCGTTATCCCAGGATTGGGGTATCGACCGTGCCAGCCTGGGGCCAGTCATGAGTGCCGCATTGATCGGCATGGTTTTCGGCGCCTTGGGTTCTGGCCCGCTGGCTGACCGTTTTGGGCGCAAGGTAGTGCTGGTGGGGGCAGTGATTCTGTTTGGTGCCTTCAGCCTTGCTTCGGCGTATAGCAGCAATGTCGATCAGTTGCTGGTGCTGCGCTTCCTGACAGGCCTGGGGCTTGGTGCCGGTATGCCCAATGCCACAACGCTGCTGTCTGAGTACACCCCTGAGCGGCACAAGTCTCTGCTGGTCACCAGCATGTTCTGTGGTTTCAACCTGGGCATGGCCGGTGGTGGTTTTATTTCTGCCAAGCTGATTCCCGTGTTTGGCTGGCATAGCCTGCTGCTGATTGGGGGGGTTCTGCCCTTGCTGTTGGCGTTGGTGCTGCTGGCCTGGTTACCGGAGTCAGCGCGTTACCTGGTAGTTCGCAACCGTGGTAACGACAAAGTACGCAAGACCCTTTCCCCCATTGACCCGGTTACGGTCGCCCAGGCCGCAAGCTTCAGTGTTCCTGAGCAGAAAACGGTCAAGGCGCGCAATGTGTTCGCGGTGATTTTCTCCGGAACCTACAGCGTTGGCACCCTGCTGTTGTGGCTCACTTACTTCATGGGCCTGGTGATCGTGTACCTGCTGACCAGTTGGTTGCCGACCCTGATGCGCGAAAGTGGCGCCAGCATGGAGCAGGCAGCGTTCATTGGTGCGCTGTTCCAGTTTGGTGGTGTGCTGAGCGCCGTCGCGGTGGGTTGGGCGATGGACCGTTTCAACCCGCACAAGGTCATCGGCGTGTTCTACCTGCTGGCAGGTGTCTTTGCCTACGCAGTAGGGCAGAGCCTTGGCAATATCACCCTGTTGGCGACGCTGGTATTGATTGCGGGCATGTGCGTCAACGGTGCGCAATCGGCCATGCCGTCGTTGGCAGCGCGTTTCTATCCAACCCAGGGGCGTGCCACAGGCGTGTCATGGATGCTGGGTATCGGTCGGTTCGGCGCGATCCTCGGTGCCTGGATGGGTGCAACGCTGCTAGGGCTTGGCTGGAACTTCGAGCAGGTACTGACCGCATTGGTGATCCCTGCTGGCCTGGCCACGGTGGCGGTGATCATGAAGGGCCTGGTTAGCCACGCTGACGCGACCTGATAGCGCATTGCGGCCGATCCTCGACAGGGTCGGCCGCTGATTGACCCCCTCCATTTCTGGCCCTACAGGCGTTGCCTGCAGGAGAGCGCGCAGGCAGTGATCGGAGTAGGAACAATCGGTTCGATTATCGAACGCTTAGTCGATTATCGGATTGAACCGCGTTCTGGACGGCCTTAATCTGAGGTCAATCCTCCCTCGACTTCAGCGACTACCAGGAGTCTGTAATGGCTGAAATCCTCTCGCTCCACGACGCCGTGAAGCAGTTCGTCAACGATGGCGACAGCGTCGCTCTCGAAGGCTTCACACATTTGATCCCGACCGCGGCCGGTCATGAAATCATTCGTCAGGGCAAGAAGAATCTGAGCCTGGTTCGTATGACGCCTGACTTGATCTACGATCAATTGATCGGTGCCGGTTGTGCCAAGAAACTGATCTTCTCCTGGGGCGGTAACCCAGGTGTAGGTTCCTTGCACCGCCTGCGCGATGCAGTGGAAAAACAATGGCCGCACGCCATGGAAATCGAAGAGCACAGCCACGCCGACCTGGCCAACGCCTATGTTGCAGGTGCTTCCGGTCTGCCATTTGCAGTGTTGCGTGCTTACGCCGGCTCTGACCTGCCGAAGGTCAACCCGCTGATCAAGAGTGTCACCTGCCCGTTCACCGGTGAAGTGCTGGCTGCGGTGCCGTCGGTACGCCCCGATGTCACGGTGATTCACGCGCAGAAAGCCGACCGCAAGGGCAACGTGCTGCTGTGGGGCATCCTCGGTGTACAGAAAGAGGCCGCCCTGGCTGCCAAGCGCTGCATCGTCACCGTCGAAGAGATCGTCGACGACCTGAATGCGCCGATGAACGCTTGCGTTCTGCCGACCTGGGCTCTGTCTGCTGTCTGCCTGGTTCCTGGGGGCGCGCACCCGTCCTATGCCCATGGCTACTACGAGCGTGACAACCGTTTCTACCAGGCCTGGGACCCTATCGCCCGCAGCCGTGAGACCTTCACCGCCTGGATCGATGAATACATCCGCGGCACTGCTGATTTCAACGCGTTCAAGGCAAAACTGGCCAGCGCTTCGGAGGCTGAATAATGAGCTACTCCACCAATGAAATGATGACCGTCGCCGCAGCCCGTCGTCTGCGCAATGGTGCCGTATGCTTCGTTGGCATTGGCCTGCCATCCAAGGCCGCCAACCTGGCGCGGCTGACCTCGTCCCCGGACGTGGTACTGATTTATGAGTCGGGCCCGATTGGTGCCAAGCCGACTGTCCTGCCGCTGTCCATCGGTGACGGTGAACTCGCCGAGACCGCTGATACCGTTGTGCCGACCGGCGAAATTTTCCGCTACTGGCTGCAGGGCGGGCGTATTGACGTGGGCTTCCTCGGTGCTGCCCAAGTCGACCGCTTCGGCAACATCAACACCACGGTGGTGGGTGATTACCATCAACCCAAGGTTCGCCTGCCAGGTGCAGGTGGCGCACCAGAAATTGCCGGCTCTGCCAAACAAGTGCTGATCATCCTCAAGCAGTCGTCGCGTGCGTTCGTCGACAAGCTGGACTTCATCACCTCAGTCGGTCATGGCGAAGGCGGCGACTCGCGCAAACGCCTGGGGCTGCCAGGTGAAGGGCCGGTAGGCATCATCACCGACCTGTGCATCATGGAACCGGAAGCGGGTACCAACGAGTTTGTGGTGACCTCGATCCACCCGGGTGTTACCCGTGAACAGATTATCGCCGCGACTGGCTGGCCGATCCGTTTTGCCGAAAACGTAGCGCAGACTGCCGAGCCTAGCGAAGTTGAACTGACTGCCCTGCGTGATCTGGAAGCGCGTACGGCGGCCGCTCATGGCCAAGCCCCAGGAGAAGCCTAATGCGTGACGTCTTTATTTGCGATGCAATTCGTACCCCCATCGGTCGTTTCGGTGGCGGTTTGGCCAGTGTGCGTGCCGATGACCTGGCAGCCGTGCCGCTCAAGGCGCTGATCGAACGCAACCCGTCGGTACAGTGGGACCAGATCGATGAAGTGTTCCTGGGCTGCGCCAACCAGGCCGGCGAAGACAACCGCAACGTTGCCCGTATGGCACTGTTGCTGGCTGGCCTGCCGGACAGTGTGCCGGGTGTAACCCTTAACCGCCTCTGTGCCTCGGGCATGGATGCGGTCGGTACAGCCTTCCGCGCCATTGCCAGCGGCGAGATGGAACTGGCAATTGCCGGTGGCGTCGAGTCGATGTCGCGTGCCCCGTTCGTCATGGGCAAGGCCGATAGCGCCTACTCGCGCAACATGAAGCTGGAAGACACCACCATTGGCTGGCGTTTCATCAACCCGTTGATGAAAGCCCAGTACGGTGTCGATGCCATGCCGCAGACTGCCGACAACGTAGCAGATGACTATCAGGTGTCGCGTGCCGATCAGGACGCCTTTGCCCTGCGCAGTCAGCAGCGTACCGCCCAGGCCCAGGCCGCCGGCTTCTTCGCCGAGGAAATCGTGCCGGTGCGTATTGCGCACAAGAAGGGCGAGACGGTTGTCGAGCAGGACGAACACCCACGTGCCGATACCACGCTGGAAGCACTGACCAGGCTCAAGCCGGTCAATGGTCCGGACAAGACGGTTACCGCAGGCAACGCTTCGGGCGTCAACGATGGTGCTGCGGCGATGATCCTGGCATCAGCCGAAGCAGTGAAAAAACACGGCCTGACGCCGCGTGCGCGCGTGCTGGGCATGGCCAGTGCCGGTGTTGCACCACGTGTCATGGGTATTGGTCCGGTGCCTGCTGTGCGCAAGCTGGTCGAGCGTCTTGGCCTGGCCGTGACCGACTTCGACGTCATCGAGCTCAATGAGGCATTCGCCAGCCAAGGCTTGGCTGTTCTGCGTGAGTTGGGGCTGGCGGATGATGCACCGCAGGTCAACCCCAACGGCGGCGCCATCGCCTTGGGGCATCCATTGGGCATGAGTGGCGCGCGCTTGATTCTGACCGCGCTGCACCAACTGGAAAAAACCGGTGGCCGTAAAGGCCTGGCAACCATGTGTGTAGGGGTTGGCCAAGGCTTGGCGCTGGCGATCGAGCGCGTGTAAACCAATGACCTCATCGCCCGGCCTCCACGCAAGGTCTGGGTGATGGGGTGATTGTTATGTGGAGCTAGGGTGTTGCCAAGCCTGTCTAGACTTTCAGAACCCTCCAAGAGTAAGTAGCCATGACTTCTGTTCGCTACATTGTGCAGTTGCTCACTACTCAGCCCGCGTCTGCCGAATCAGGCGGCCTGTTTGCATAACGATCATTGATCTACTGGCGTACCCTTGGCGGTGCGTTTTGTTGAAGGACCTGCCATGACTCAACGACCGGGCAACCAATTGTTCGATGCCTATTTCACAGCACCTGCCATGCGTGAGGTATTTTCCGACCGTGGTCGAGTGCAGGGCATGCTTGATTTTGAAGCTGCGCTGGCCCGTGCCGAAGCCGCTGTCGGGGTTATCCCGCAGGAGGCGGTAGCGCCCATAGAAGCGGCCTGCCAGGCCGATCATTACGATTTCGGCGCCTTGGCTGAAGCCATCGCCGTGGCCGGTAACTCGGCAATTCCATTGGTAAAGGCATTGGGCAAGGTGATCGCCAGTGACGTGCCGCAAGCCGAGCGTTTCGTTCACCTCGGCGCTACCAGCCAGGACGCGATGGACACCGGCCTGGTGTTGCAACTGCGTGATGCGCTGGGCCTGATCGAAGCAGACCTCGCACGCCTGTGCGAGGCCCTGGCAGGCCAAGCCCTGGCCCATGCCGATACGCCGCTGGCCGGACGCACCTGGCTGCAACATGCCACCCCGGTGACGCTGGGAATGAAAATCGCCGGTACCTTGGGTGCCCTGACGCGGCATCGTCAACGCTTGCAGGAACTCAAGCCTCGGGTCTTCTGCCTGCAGTTCGGCGGGGCTTCTGGCACCTTGGCTGCCTTGGGGGAACAGGGTTTACGGGTTGCCGACGCATTGGCTGAGCAGTTGCACCTGAGCCTGCCCGAGCAGCCCTGGCACACTCAACGGGATCGCCTGGTGGAGTTTGCTTCCGTGCTTGCGCTGATCGCCGGCACCCTGGGCAAGTTGGGCCGGGATGTCAGCCTGTTGATGCAAACCGAAGCGGCCGAAGTGTTTGAGCCTTCTGCTCCGGGCAAGGGCGGCTCCTCGACCATGCCGCACAAGCGCAACCCGGTGGGGGCCGCAGTTTTGATCGGTGCCGCGACGCGCGTGCCAGGCTTGTTATCGACCTTGTTCAGCGCGATGCCTCAGGAGCATGAGCGCAGCCTGGGCCTGTGGCATGCCGAATGGGAAACACTGCCGGAGATCTGCTGCCTGGTGTCCGGTGCCTTGCGTCAGGCGCAGATTCTGGCCGATGGCCTGGAGGTCGATGCCGAACGGATGCGTCGCAATCTGGAGCTTACCCAAGGCCTGGTCTTGGCTGAGGCGGTGAGTATCGTGCTGGCGCAACGCTTGGGGCGTGACCATGCCCACCACCTGCTGGAGAGCTGCTGCAAGCGTGCAGTGGCTGAACAACGCCACCTGCGCGCGGTGCTCGGCGACGATCCGCAGGTGAGCGCCGAACTGTCGGCAGACGAGCTCGATCGTCTGCTGGACCCTGCACACTACCTCGGCCAGGCGCGTGCCTGGGTTGAGCGTGCGGTGGCTGAACATACCCGACTGAGTGCCTGAAGGAGACTTTTGTGGCTAGCGTACAACTTGCCGATGGCGTACTGAACTATCAACTCGATGGCCCGGAAGGGGCGCCGGTACTGGTGTTGTCCAACTCGCTGGGCACCAACCTGCACATGTGGGACACCCAACTGCCAGCGCTTACCGCGCACTTTCGCGTATTGCGTTACGACACCCGTGGTCATGGCCAGTCGTTGGTGACCGAGGGCCCCTACAGCATTGAACAACTGGGGCGGGACGTGTTGGCCTTGCTCGATGCCCTGCAGATCGAGCGTGCACATTTCTGTGGCCTGTCCATGGGCGGCCTGATCGGCCAATGGCTGGGTATAAATGCCGGCCATCGTCTGAACCGATTGATCGTGTGCAACACGGCGGCCAAGATTGCTACGCCAGAGGTTTGGAACCCACGGATCGAAACCGTGCTGCGTGATGGTCAGGCCGCCATGGTTGGCCTGCGTGACGCGTCCATTGAGCGTTGGTTCACCCCGGCCTACGCGGCGTCCCACCCTGATCAGGCCAAACGCATCACCGACATGCTCGCGGCCACCTCGCCGCAGGGCTACGCGGCCAACTGCGCGGCGGTGCGCGATGCCGATTTCCGCGACCAATTGGGCGAGATCAAGGTCCCTATGCTGGTGATTTCCGGCAGTGCCGACGCGGTGACTCCACCGTCTGGAGGCCTGTTTATCCGGGACAACGTGGAGGGTGCCGAATACGCTGAGTTCCATGCTGCGCACCTGTCCAACGTTGAAGTGGGCGAACCGTTCAGTCGTCGTGTCATTGACTTTCTGTTGGCCCGTTGAGGAATTAGGTGTGGACGAGAAACAGCGTTACGAAGAAGGTATGAAGGTACGTCGTGCAGTGCTGGGCGACGCACACGTCGATCGCAGCCTGAACAACCTGACGGCCTTCAACAGCGAGTTCCAGGAAATGATCACCCGTCATGCCTGGGGCGATATCTGGACCCGTCCGGGTTTGCCGCGGCATACCCGTAGCCTGATCACCATTGCGATGTTGATCGGCATGAACCGTAATGACGAGCTGAAGCTGCATTTGCGGGCGGCGGCCAATAATGGCGTCACCCGCGACGAAATCAAGGAAGTGCTGATGCAGAGCGCTATCTATTGCGGGATTCCAGCGGCCAATGCCACCTTCCACCTGGCAGAGTCAGTGTGGGATGAGCTGGGGGTTGAGTCGCGCGAGTGACCTCGACGACCTGAAAAAACGGCGCCTGCATATAGACGTTCCCGCGTCTGTTGCAGGCGCTGGCCTTTACAGCACCATGTCCTTCTAACGCCTGGTCACCGGCCCGGCGCTGCCTTCCACAGCCGCTTTCAGGTCGGGCCGCAGCCCAAGCATGAAAGCCGCTTCTGCGACGATGAACAGCGGTCCGATGATCAGCCCGCTGATGTCATCGACAAACGCCGGTTTGCGCCTTTCGTAATAATGCCCGACGAACTGGATGGCCCAGCCTGCCACGAACAGCCCCAATCCTGCGCTAAACCAGACGGCAGTGCTTTGTGCTGCCAGCCGCTCGCCAGCCCATAGGCACAGACCGAGCAGTGCGCCCATCACCAGGCCAAAGTGTGTGTCCAGTCGCAGGTAAAACCAGGCCGAAGCAGAGGCCACGAGCAGTGCAGGTGACAGCCACATCCCCATCAGCGACAGGCCCGGGCGCGACAGCAGTACCGTCACTGCAACAACAATCAGCGGGATACCAATGAAATGCGTGGCGATGTTGCGTGGATCTCGGTGATGCGCAGCGTATTGACTGAGGTATGTGGCGAGGTTTTTCATTGTTGTTCCTCCCGTCGAGCGTCAAATGAATAACCGTCATACCTGGCGTATGCAGCCGATTCAAGGCCACAGGTGTGAGCGGTTGCGCATTTCTGTGCAGGATAGCGTGCTACAGGGGAGGGGGAGCGGCGTGCGGGGATGCAATGGGATCAAGGTTTTCGCCCCGGTTCGCCTCAAACAGCTGGCGAACCGTGGCGGAACCTCGACAGGCTAGACGTTGCGGTGCTTACAGAATACCGATCGGGTAGCTGACGATCAGGCGGTTCTCGTCGAAGGAGTTGGTGTTGAAGTCCCGGCGCATGGTCGAGTTGCGCCATTTGAACGAGAGGTCTTTGAAGGCGCCGGATTGGATGACATAGGCCAGCTCCGATTCTCGTGCCCATTCCTTGCCATTGTCGACACTGCTGGTTTGCACGTTGTCGCCGCTGATGTAGCGGTTCATCAAGGTCAACCCGGGTACACCGAGGCTGGCGAAGTTGAAATCATGGCGCAATTGCCAGGAGCGTTCCTTGGCGTTGTCGAAGCTGGAGTTGTAGCTGTCGTTGGCCAGGGTGCCGCCGCTGGTGCCGTTGACCCGCATCCAGGCGCTATCGCCACTGACGTCCTGCAGACCGACATAGAAGGTGTTGCTGCCGTAGCGTGCCGACAACAGGGCTGACGCGGTCTTGTTATCCAGCTTGCCGGCCCGTTCAGCGCCGTCTTCCTTGCCGATGAAGTAACCAAGGTTGGCACCCAGGGTCCAGTTGCCCAGTGGCTGGCTGTGAACAAGGTTGATGTACTGCTGGTTGTAGATGTCCTTGAGTTCGGCATTCCACAGGCCGATCAATGTTCGCTTTTCGTTGAAGCTGTATTCGCCGCCGGCAAAGTTGAAGCGGTCGGAAGTGAAGGCTGGCTTGCCGTTCATGTACATGTCTTCCATGCTGGCGTCATTGCGTGGGCTGTTGCCACGGAACTGGCCACCATAGAGCGTAAGGCCGGTAATCTCCTGAGAGGTGATCTGGCCACCGCGGAAGGTTTGCGGCAACGAGCGGCCATCGTCCGAACGTAGAATCGGCAGCACCGGCATCCATTCGCCGACTTTCAGCTCGGTCTTGGACACCTTCGCTTTCAATGCCACGCCCAGGCGACCGAAGTTGTCGGCTGGGCGGCCGTCATCATGAACCGGTAGCAATTGAGTGCCTGCGGTGCCTTTACCGCCGTCCAGTTTGACCGAGTACAAGCCCAGTACATCGACGCCGAAGCCGACGGTCCCCTGGGTGAAGCCGGACTTGGCATCAAGGATGAAACTTTGGGTCCATTCCTCAGCCTTGCCTTGTTTGTTTGCCGGGTCGACGAAGTTGCGATTGATGTAGAAGTTGCGCAGGTTGAGCGTGGCTTTGGCATCTTCGACAAAACCGCCTTCGCTGGCCAGTGCAGGCAGCGCGCAGGTGGTCATCAACAAGCCGGAAAACACGTGCCGTGCGGGTTGGAAGGTATTCATTGTGGTGTCTCTTGTTTTTATTGGGCCGAGGCCTTCAACCGTAACGTTCAGCCGTCACGGATCGAGGTGCTGAGCTGAATGATCAGTGTTTCAAAGCGGCGAGAGGATGGTGCTGCGAGCGGTGGGAGTGAATCAATTCGTTGCAAACGGTACTGTGCGATAAACGAACACTAACTAGGTGGTACATAATTTTTTGCGGCATTCACGTGGCTGCGATGGCCGTGCAGGCATCGGTGCTGCCAGGGTAAGCAGGCCAGGTAGCGTTTTTTCGTGGGGGCAAAAAAAAACCACCGCGAGGGTGGTTTTCAACGAGTGGCTTGCCTGGGTCATGAGCCCAGGCAAGGCAGCAGATTGCTGCCGACGCAATCAGTTCTTCGAAGCCTGCGCTGACGCCTGCTGATCCTGAACGGTTTGTTCATGCCAGCCGCCACCGAGTGCCTTGTACAGGTTGACCTCGCTGACCAGTTGCAACAGGCGGTCGGCGATCAGCGCCTGCTGGCTGCTGAACAGCGAGCGCTGGGCATCGAGGAAGGTCAGGTTGCTGTCGATCCCGATACGGTAGCGACGCTCGGCCAGACGGTAGTAGTCCTGGTTGGCAGCGACCAGGTCACGCTGGGCTTGCAGCTGCTCTTTGAAGGTCTGGCGTGCTGCCAGGCCATCGGAGACTTCCTGGAACGCGGTCTGGATTGTTTTCTCGTACTTGGCGACGTTGATGTCTTTCTGGATTTTCGAGTAATCCAGGCTGGCACGCAGGCTACCCGCGTTGAAGATCGGCAGGTTGATCTGCGGCTGGAACAGCCAGGTGCCAGAGCCACCCTTGAACAGGCCGCCCATGTCTGGGCTGAGGGTGCCGGCGTTGGCCGTCAGGCTGATGCTTGGGAAGAATGCAGCCCTTGCCGCACCGATGTTGGCGTTGGCGGCCTTGAGCAGGTGCTCGGCTTCCTGGATGTCCGGACGGCGTTGCAGCAGCTCGGAAGGCAGGCCTGCCGGTACTTCGCTAAGCAGGTCGGCATTGAGTTCCTGGCTGGCCGGGAGGTTGGCCGGCACGCTAGTGCCGAGCAGCACGGTCAGGCTGTTCAGGTCTTGTGCAACCAGGCGTTGGTACTGGGCCAGCTTGACCCTGGCACCCTCCACCGACGTGCGCGCCTGGCTCAAGTCGAGTGCCGACGACACGCCGACTTCATTGCTACGTTTGGTCAGCTGGTAGCTTTCCTCGTAGGTCTTGAGGGTTTCCTCGGTCAGCTTGAGCAGGGCCTGGTCTGCTTGCCAGGTCAGGTAGGCGTTGGCCACGCTGGCCACCAGGCTGATCTGTGTCGAACGGCGTGCTTGCTCGCTGGACAGGTAGGTTTCCAGTGCCTGTTCGCTGAGGCTGCGGACACGGCCAAACAGGTCCAGCTCATAGGCGCTGACGCCGAGTGTGGCCGAGTACTGGCTGTTGATCGTTGCTTCGCCAGTACTGGAGACATCGCCGGGTACACGCTGGCGGCTACCACTGCCATTGGCCGAAACGGCCGGGAACAGGTCGGCGCGCTGAATGCGGTACTGCGCCCGGTAGGCGTCGATGTTCAATGCCGCAACCCGCAGGTCGCGGTTGTTGACCAGCGCCGTCTGAATCAGCTGTTGCAGTGCCGGGTCATGGAAGAACTGACGCCAGCCTTGCTCGGCTGCCGCGACCTCGGCCGACTCGTTTGGCGAGTAGGCCGGGCCTTGCGGCCACTGAGCCGCCGCTGGCGACTCGGGTGTCTGGTAATCGGGAATCAGCGAGCAGCCGCCAAGAATGAAAGCGGTGACCGCCAGGGACAACAGGGACTTACTCATTGCCCAGCCTCATAGCGTGGAGTTTCGGGGGTGGCGTCGGCTTTAGGCTTCTTGCTGGCGAACAGCGACGACACACTGACGAAGAACAGTGGTACCCAGAAAATGGCCAGTACCGTGGCGGTCAGCATCCCGCCGATAACGCCGGTACCGATAGCATGCTGGCTGCCCGAGCCCGCACCGCTTGAGATAGCCAGAGGTACCACGCCGAGAATGAACGCCAGCGACGTCATGATGATCGGGCGCAGACGCATCCGGCAGGCTTCCACTGCGGCGTCGATCAGGCTGCGACCCTGCTCATGCAGCTCTTTGGCGAACTCGACAATCAGGATCGCGTTCTTTGCAGCAAGCCCGATGGTGGTCAGCAGACCGACCTGGAAGTACACGTCGTTGGACAGACCGCGCAGGCTGGTGGCAGCCAGCGCACCGATGATCCCCAGCGGCACGACCAGCATGACGGCAATCGGGATCGACCAGCTTTCATACAGTGCTGCCAGGCAGAGGAACACCATCAGCAGCGACAGCGCGTACAGGGCTGGGGCTTGCGAGCCGGACAACCGCTCCTCGTAGGATAGACCGGTCCATGAATAGCCAATACCGGCGGGCAGTTGCGCTGCCAGGCGCTCGACTTCAGCCATTGCTTCACCGGTACTGTAGCCCGGGGCCGGCGCACCCAGGATCTCCATGGCTTCAACACCGTTGTAGCGCGACAGCTTCGGTGCGCCATAGATCCACTGGCCTTTGGCGAAGGAGGAGAACGGTACCATTTCACCGATCGAGTTGCGCACATACCACTTCTGCAGGTCTTCCGGGTTCATCCGTGAGCCGGGCTCACCCTGGATATAGACCTTCTTGACCCGACCGCGGTCGATGAAGTCGTTGACGTAGCTGGCACCCAAGGCAATCGACAGTGTGTTGTTGATCTCGGCGATGGTCACACCCAGGGCACTGGCGCGCTCGTCGTCGATGGTCAGTTGGTACTGCGGTTCATCGTTCAGGCCGTTCGGTCGTACTGCAGTCAGTACCTTGCTTTGCGCGGCCATACCGAGGAACTGGTTGCGGGCTTCCATCAGCTTGGCATGGCCGACACCGGCGCGGTCCTGGAGGAACACATCGAAGCCGGTGGCGTTGCCCAGTTCCAGTACTGCGGGAGGGGCGAACGCGAACACCATGGCATCACGGAAGGTGAAGAAATGTTGTTGAGCACGTTTGGCCAGGTTGAATACGCTGTTTTCAGCAGAGCGCTGGTCCCATGGCTTGAGCATGATGAAGGCCATGCCCGAGCTCTGACCACGACCGGCAAAGTTGAAGCCGTTGACGGTAAACACCGAACTGACGGTATCCGACTCCTGCTCCAGCAAATAGCTGCGCATTTCGTCGATGACCACCTGTGTACGCTCGGCGCTGGAGCCTGCAGGTGTCTGCACCTGGGCGAAGAGTACACCCTGGTCTTCTTCCGGCAGGAACGCCGTTGGAATGCGGGTGAACAGCCAGACCATACCGACGACGATGATCAGGTAGGCCAGCAGGTAGGGGGCTTTGTGCCGCAGCATGCTGCCCACACCGCGCTCGTAGCTGCGTACGCTGCGGTCGAAGTTGCGGTTGAACCAGCCAAAGAAGCCACGTTTGGCAACGTGATGCTCACCTTTTGGCACCGCCTTGAGCATGGTCGCACACAGTGCCGGGGTGAAGATCAGCGCTACCAGTACCGACAAGGCCATGGCCGAGACGATGGTGATGGAGAACTGTTTGTAGATCACCCCGGTGGAGCCGCCAAAGAACGCCATGGGCAACAGTACTGCCGACAGTACCAGGGCGATACCGACCAGGGCGCCCTGGATCTGGCCCATGGATTTCTTGGTTGCTTCCTTGGGTGACAGGCCCTCTTCGGACATCACCCGCTCGACGTTTTCCACCACAACGATGGCATCGTCCACCAGCAAGCCGATGGCCAGCACCATGCCGAACATGGTCAGCGTGTTGATGCTGAAACCGGCGGCCGCGAGGATGCCGAAGGTACCCAGCAACACCACCGGTACGGTCATGGTGGTGATGACCGTGGCGCGGAAGTTTTGCAGGAACAGGTACATCACCAGAAACACCAGCACGATGGCTTCGATCAGGGTGTGGATAACTCCGCTGATCGATTCGGTGACCACTGGCGTGGTGTCATACGGGAATACCGCCTTCATGCCTTGCGGGAAGAACGGCTCCAGGTCGCTGATGGTCTTGCGCAGCGCCTTGGCGGTATCCAGCGCGTTGGCGCCGGTTGCCAGCTTGATCGCCATGCCCGAGGCTGGTTTGCCGTTGAATTGGGCACTGACTGCGTAGTTTTCGCCGCCCAGACCGATCTTGGCGACATCACCCAGGCGTACCTGCGAGCCGTCGCGATTGACCTTCAGCAGGATCTTCTCGAACTGCTCGGCGGTTTGCAGGCGGGTCTTGCCGATGATGGTTGCGTTCAGTTGCTGGCCGGGCAGGGCGGGCAGACCGCCGAGCTGGCCGGAGGATATCTGGACGTTCTGCGCGGCAACCGCCGTCTTCACATCCACCGGGGTCAGCTGGAAATTGTTCAGCTTGGCCGGGTCGAGCCAGATACGCATCGCGTACTGGGCACCGAATACCTGGAAGTCACCGACACCGGCGGTACGCGAGATCGGGTCCTGCATGTTCGAGACGATGTAGTTGGCCAGGTCGTCCTTGCTCATGCTGCCGTCTTCGGACACCAGGCCGATTACCATGAGGAAGTTTTTCACTGCCTTGGTAACGCGGATACCCTGTTGCTGCACTTCTTGCGGCAGCAGCGGGGTGGCCAGGTTCAGTTTGTTCTGCACCTGGACCTGCGCGGTATCGGGGTTGGTACCCTGCTCGAAGGTCGCCGTGATGGTCATGCTGCCATCGGAGTTACTTTCCGAGGACACATAACGCAGGTTGTCGATCCCGTTGAGCTGCTGCTCGATCACCTGGACCACGGTGTCCTGCACCGTCTGCGCCGAAGCACCTGGGTAGGTCACGGCGATGGCAATGGCCGGTGGAGCGATGCTTGGATACTGGTTGATTGGCAACTTGAGGATCGACAGTGCGCCGACCAGCATGATCACCAAGGCGATCACCCAAGCGAAGATCGGGCGATCGATAAAGAATCTCGACATGGTTTACTCCCCTTTGGCCTCTGCAGTCGCTGCATTGGCCTGGGCTGGCTTGGCTGGCTGGGCCGACTGGACGTTGGTGGCTTCGCGTGCCTTGACCTCGATGCCCGGTTTGACGAACTGCAGGCCTTCGGTGATCAGGCGGTCGCCCGGGTTCAGGCCTTCCTCGATCAGCCACTGGTTGCCGACGGTACGGTTTGCCTTGAGCTGGCGAAGTTCGACCTTGTTGTCCTGATTGACGACCAATGCGGTTGGAGCACCTTTCAGGTCGCGGGTCACGCCCTGTTGAGGAGCCAGGATCGCTGCGTTCTTGACGCCCGCCTTGAGCTGGGCATGCACGAACATGCCTGGCAACAGGTTGTGGTCAGGGTTAGGGAACACCGCGCGCAGTGTCACCGAGCCGGTGGTGGGGTCGACCGAGACTTCGGAGAACTCCAGGCGCCCGGCATGGGCATAGCTGCTGCCATCTTCAAGGGTCAGTTGAACCTTGGCGGCATTGCTGCCGACCTTTTCCAACTGACCGCTTTCCAGTTCGCGGCGCAGCGTGAGCAGCTCGACCGAGGACTGGGTGACGTCAACATAGATCGGATCGAGCTGCTGGATGACGGCCATGGCATCGGCCTGGCCATTGTTCACCAGCGCACCTTCGGTGACTGACGAGCGGCCAATGCGGCCGGAGATCGGTGCCAGTACCTTGGTGTAGCGCAGGTCGATCTGGGCGCTTTTTAGGGTGGCCTCAGCCTGCAAACGTTTGGCTTGCGCGTCGTCGTATTCCTGACGGCTCACAGCCTGTTCGGCAACCAACTGCTTGTAGCGCTCAGCCAGCGCACGGGTTGATTGCAGGTTGGCCTGGGCACTGGCCAGGGTCGACTCATACACCGATGGGTCAATCTGGTACAGCTGCTGGCCGAGCTTGACCTCGCTGCCTTCAGTGAAAAGACGCTTGAGAATGATGCCGTTAACCTGGGGGCGAACTTCTGCGACCCGGTACGCGGTGGTACGTCCCGGCAGTTCCGTGGTCAGGGTATAGGCTTGAGGTTGAAGGGTGACTACACCCACCTGGGGGGCCTGTGCGACAGGCGCCGCCGCTTCCTTCTTACAGCCGCTGAGCAGTGTTGCCAGGGCGACGGCGGAAACCAGAGCAGTAACAGCTGGTTTGAAGTGCATGGAGATCCTCGGGTCGCTGAGAGCTGAAGACGCTCAAGAGTAGTGGAAATTGAATGAGAGAAAAAATGGCGTCGAGTGGATAAGTAGCTTACTAACGAATATACTTACATTCACGGCTGTTTGTAAACACCTCTCGTTCGGTCTACCCGACTGCAGCGAGACCTGAATTAACCCCCGGGAACTGGCTCAGTAGACACTTGCCCGGCACCGAACCCGAGCGCCCACGGCGCGCCCGGCCCCTTGATGAGGTTGTACTGCCATGGTCCGTCGAACCAAAGAGGAAGCCCAGGAAACCCGTAGCCAGATTCTCGAGGCTGCGGAGAAAGCCTTCTACAAACGCGGGGTGGCGCGCACCACCCTGGCCGATATTGCAGAGCTGGCAGGGGTGACCCGGGGGGCCATTTACTGGCATTTCAACAACAAGGCCGAGCTGGTTCAGGCCATGCTCGATACTTTGCGCGAACCGCTTGATGAGCTGGCAAGGGCGAGTGAGAGCGAGGAGGAAGCCGACCCGTTGGGGTGCATGCGCAAACTGCTCATTCAACTCATGCAGCACTTGGTACTCGACCCTAAGACGCGGCGCATCAATGAAATCCTGCATCACAAGTGTGAGTTCACCGATGACATGTGTGACATTCGCCAGCAGCGCCAGAATTCGACCATTGACTGCCATGCACACATCACGTTGTCGTTGGCCAATGCCATAAGGCGAGGCCAACTCCCCGCCAATGTAGACCCAGAGCGAGCCGCCATTGCAATACATGCTTACATAGACGGCATCATCAAACGCTGGTTGCTGTTACCCGAGAGCTTCGACTTGTTCAAGGATGCCGAACTGTGGGTGGACACCGGCCTTGATATGCTGCGCTTGAGCCCAGCCTTGCGCAAATAAGAGTTTGTGAAGGATTGTGAGTAACTGCGTCTATTTGTTTCCAAGGTCCAGTTGTGCCCAAGGCCTCGTTCAGGTGAAGTCGACAGGTTCCGTTCTCACGGAGTGTCTGCGCTCTGGTAGTTAGCAGGCTAATTAATTATTTTTCATCGAGTCCTACCATGAGAGCCCTGAACCCGAAGCTTGGTGGTGCCGAACGGCCGCTCAAAGGTATTGCCTTGATCTGCCTGGCGGTGCTGTTGTTTGCCAGCCATGACGCCTTGTCCAAATACCTGTCTGGTTTCTATGCCATTGTGATGGTGGTTTGGGCGCGTTATGTGGTGCATACACTGCTGATGCTTGCGGTTTTTGTGCCGCGTGCGGGGTTTTCGGCAGTGGTGCGTACCCGGCGCCCGGGGCTGCAACTGGCACGGGCCTTGTGTCTGATTGGTACCAGCCTGTTCTTCACCACTGGCCTGCGTTACATCCCACTGGCCGAAGCCACGGCGGTCAACTTCCTGGCCCCCTTGCTGGTGACGGCACTGTCGGTGCCGCTGCTGGGCGAGAAGGTCAGTCGCAGCCAGTGGCTGGCGGTGCTCGGTGGTTTTGTCGGGGTGTTGATTGTGGTGCGCCCGGGGGGCGCGCTGTTCACCCCGGCGATTATCCTGCCGTTGTGTTCGGCGCTCTGTTTCGGTGGCTACCAGTTGCTGACGCGCAAGCTCAGCGGCTTTGATAGCCCAACCACCAGTAACTTTCTCACCGGTATTCTCAACAGCCTGATCATGACCGCACTGGTGCCGTTTTTCTGGACAGTGCCTACCCTGACCCACGGCCTGTTCATGATTGGCCTTGGGACCTGCGGTATGCTGGGCCACATGTTGCTGACCCAGGCATTTCGGCATGCCGCTCCAGCGATGCTGGCGCCGTTCAGTTATGGGCAGATCCTGTTTGCCGGGATGTTTGGCTACCTGGTCTTCAACCACACGCCGGACCTGTTCGGTGTGGTTGGCATTACCATCATCTGCGTCAGCGGGCTGGCGGTAGCCTGGGTTCAACGCCGGGGCGCCTAAGTGCGCCCACGCAGTTGTTGATTGGGCAGCCTGAGAGCGGCACCCAGGCCAAGCAGCGAGATCAAGGCGCTGCCCAGCAGGACGTCGCGGAAGGTCAGGCTCAATGCACTGCGCAAGGCTTGCAATGCTTGGCCATCCACGGTGTTCAGGCTGTCGAGCAGGATGTTGCTGGTAAGGCCGTGTTCACTCATGCCAGGCTGAATCGGGCCTGTATGCCCCAGCATTGCCAGCAGTAGCGCTGACATGCTGGCCACACCAATTGCGCCGCCGAGTGCGCGGAACAGGTTGGTGGTGCTGGTGGCGACGCCAATATCACGTGGTTCAACAGAACTCTGCGCGGCGACCAGCGAGGTTGGAAACTGAAGGCCTGAGGCAATGCCGGTCAGCAGCATGAAGGTCGCACTGGTCAGCCATGCGTCTGGCGGGGTCAACGCCATACCGATGATTGCCAGCGGCATGCACAGCGCACCGGTCAGGATCTGCGGCTTGAAGCGACCGCTGCGGGCAGTCAGCCGCCCGCCCGTGTAGGCCCCGATGGGCAGGCCGATGGCCAGCGGCATCAGGTAAAGCGCTGCGCTATCGGCACCCGCACCGGTGATGCTTTGAAAGCGCAGGGGCATCAGCATAGACAGCGAAATGGCCTGGAAACTGGTCATGAAAATAGTGCACCAGCACAGTACTGCTGTGCGATTGCTGAACAGCTTCAATGGCAACAAGGGCTCGGGTGTTCGCCGCTGGTGGGCCACGAACAGCACCAGCCCGACCACGGCAGTACTCAGTAAACCGAGCATTTCCTGGCTGTTCCAGGCGTAGCCTTGGCCGATCAGGGTAATGGCCATCAGCAGGGTACCGAGCCCGGCCACCAGCAGCACGCTACCCAGGTAATCGATCACCGCCGTCCGCTGAGGGATGACCAGCACGCGCAAGGTGCGTCGAGCGATCCACCAGGCGAGCAGACCCAGAGGCAGGTTCAACCAGAACACCCAATGCCAGGACAGGTATTCGGTGAGGTAACCACCAAACACGGGCCCAGTGACGCTGGCCAAGGCATACATACTGCTGAAATAGCCCTGATAGCGACCACGGTCGCGCGGTGCAATGATGTCGCCAATGATTGCCTGGCTGACCGAGATCATCCCGCCAGCACCGATGCCCTGCAGTACCCTGGCGACTACCAGTTGCTCCATACTCTGCGACAGGGCACAGAATACCGAGGCCAGGGTAAACAGGCCGATTCCGAACAGAATCATCCGCCGACGCCCATACAGATCGCCCAGTTTGCCGTAGATCGGCACGGCCACCGTCATCGCCACCATGTAACCGGATATCACCCAGGCCAACAGGCTGACATTGTTGAACTGGGTCGAAATGGCTGGCATCGACACGGCGACGATGGTCTGGTCCAGTGCGCCAAGGAAAATTGCCAGCATCAGGGCGACCAATACGCTACGCAGGACGGTTGGGGGCAAAGGAGCGTTCACGGACAAACCTTGGAGAAAAGTGAGTGGCCAGTTTACCTGCGTGCGTCGACTTTTCTAATCCGCCAGAGGCGTAACGAGCTAAAGGCCGATGTCCCATGCCGGTTCGGCGTTGAAGCGCTCCGCGAGAAAGTCGAGCATGCTGCGCAAGGTCGCGGGCATATGCTTGCGTGAGGTGTACACCGCATTCAGGTTCAGCTCGCGTGGCTTGGCATCCGGCAGCAACCGGATCAGCTCTTTGCTGCGCAGCGACTCGGCCGCCAGGTAGGTTGGCAGCATTGCGATACCGGCCCCGGCCAAGGTAGCCCGTTGCAGCGTCAGTGCCTCATTGGCGCTGATAGAGCCTTGCACCGGAACCGAGACGGCCTCGCCGTGAAGCTCGAAATGCCAGAGGCTGTGGCCAAAGTAGGAGTGGGTCAGGCAGTTGTGCCGGGCCAGGTCCTCGACCCTTTGTGGTGCCGGGTGCTCGCGCAGGTACGCGGGTGACGCGCAGATCACTGAACGACAGACAGTCAGGCGCCGTGCAATCAGGTTGGGATCAAGGTCATTGCTGGTCCGGATCGCCAGATCAATGCGTTCGTCCACCAGGTTGACGGTACGGTCGAGCATCTGCAGGTCGACCTTCACGTCTGGATAGCGCTTCACATAGTCGGCGACAGCTTCGACCAACTGCGCATGAGCGAACGAGGTGCTGACACTGATGCGCAGTTCACCGTGTGGCGCATCATCCGGCCGCCTGACCGCCGCTTGCAGGTCGCCGGCCATTTCCAGCATTTGTCGGCAGCGCGGCAGCGTTTCGTTGCCGGCTGCGGTCAGGCTCAGTTTGCGCGTAGTGCGTTGCATCAGCCGTGCACCGACCCAGTCCTCGAGCTCTGCCAGGTAGCGCGAAACGACCGGGCGTGAAAGCTCCAGGTGGTCGGCGGCAGCCGATTGGCTGCCGAGGTCAACCACGGTCACAAACACCCGCATTGCAGTCAGACGGTCCATGATTTGCCCGATTTCAGAAACAAACTATGTCCAAGCATCGCATTTTTTGCGACGGTTCATGCAACTAAGCTGTTCCTCATTGATGACTTCAGTGCAACTCAGATCGGAGGTTTCCATGAGCAAGATCGCAATTATCGGTGCTACTGGCCGTGCTGGTAGCCAGTTGTTGGAAGAAGCCTTGCGCCGTGGTCACAGCGTCACGGCCATTGCCCGCAATACGGCCTCCCTGGCCGGACGCTCGGGCGTGACCACACGTCAGCTGGATGTCACTGATGCTGCCGCGCTAGAGCAGGCCCTGGTCGGCCATGACGTGGTGCTCAGTGCGGCACATTTCTCCGGGATCAAGCCGCAGGCGATCATCGAGCCGGTGAAGCGGGCCGGGGTCAAGCGTCTGCTGGTCGTCGGAGGCGCCGGTAGCCTGCTGCTGCCATCCGGGCACAAAGTGATCGACAGCCCGGACTTCCCGGAAGCCTATAAGGCTGAGGCTACAGCAGGCGGCCATTACCTGGACACCTTGCGCCAGGAGCACGAACTGGACTGGACCTTCCTTTCACCCTCGGCCGAGTTTGTTGAGGGCGCGCGTACTGGCGTGTACACGCTGGGCAAGGATCACTTGCTGATTGGCGCTGACGGCAGAAGCTGGATCACCTTTGCCGACTACGCCATTGCCATGCTCGACGAGGTAGAGAAACCAGCCCATTCTCGCCAGCGTTTCACCGTGGGCGCCGGCAAGGGCGACCTATAAGGCGCTGCGTAGCCGGGCCAGGTCTCGCAGCGGCGGTGCCCCGTACAGGCGGCTGTACTCGCGGCTGAACTGTGACGGGCTCTCATAGCCGACGCGATAGGCCGCCACCGAAGCCTCCAGCCCATCGTTGAGCATCAACCGCCTGGCCTCCTGCAGACGCAGTTGTTTTTGGTACTGCAGGGGGCTCATCGAGGTCACGGCCTTGAAGCGGTGGTGCAGTGTTGACGTGCTGAGGTTCACCGCCCGGGCCAGTTCGTCAATGCGCAACGGGTGGTGGAAATGCTCGTTCAGCCATTGAACGGCCTGACAGACACGGTGTGTCTGGCTGTTGGCCATGGCTATCTCGTAAAGCCGGTAACCCTGCTGCCCGCGCAGTAGCCGGTACAGAATCTCGCGGCGTACCAGCGGTGCCAGTACGGCAATGTCTCTGGGGGTGTCGAGCAGGCGGACCAGGCGCAGCAAGGCATCGAGCAGCTCGCTGTCGATGCGTTCGATAAACAGACCGCGCCCTGAGCGTGGGGATGGCACGCTCATTGGGCCGGCTTCGGCAATCAGGCTATGGATTTCAGCTGGGTCGATATCCAGGCGCACGCCAAGTGTCGGGTTTTCAGGGCTCGCATCCAGCAGTACACCACTGATCGGCAGGGCCACCGATACGACCATGTAGTGCAGTGGATCGTAGGTGTAGCACTCATCGCCCAATCGGACTTCCTTGCTGCCATGGGCCATGATGCACAGCGCTGGTTGCGCCAGTGTAGGCATCGAGCGCACCCGCTCTTCATAGCGCACCAGGTACAGGTCGTCGATGGCCGATGCAACGCCAATCTGGCTGGTCGTGTGTCGCTTGATCAGGTCGGCCAGTTCCAGTCGTTGCTGCTCGAAAGCAGGTTCCAGTTGAAGGGCGGCGGGGGCTTCGGATGACATGCGACAGCTTCCAGAGGTGACCGGATAAAGCATAGGTTTGTGCAAGTGGTGACGCTAGTCCGATGCTGCCGGGTTCTTGCCTGATCCTGCGTAAGCAGTCTCTCATGAGGGCACGATGGTGCTGAGTGCTTGCCTGAAATCCATCGGCATGGGCGAGGCCTCGCGTCAGGCTGGGCTTTCGCTGGCAATGACCCGGTGCAGAATCAGGCAAGTCATCGGCAGGAATTGCCTATCGCCACGCGTGTCTGCGGTTCTACGCTGTGCAACCTGGCAATTTCCCCCTCTGGCCGCTTTCAGGAGAACCGCCCATGATTTCACCGTAACCGGTCAGCCATCTTGCGTTCGTTCGTGCCAGTTCCGGGCGTTCGGCAGAGCTGGGCGAACGCCTGCAGCAGTTGCTTGAGCCTTCTCGACAGGCACCCGGTTGCCTGAGCTTCAGCCTGCAACGCTCTACCAGCGATACGCAGCTTTGGCTGCTCAGCGGCTCCTGGCGCAATTCGGCTGCGATGGCAGACTATTTCGCCTCGCCAACCTTGATGCTGTTCGGTGACTTGCTTCAGGCGCAGCTACTCGACAGCCTCGACGTACAGACATTCGGCGAGGCGCACACAGGTTAGAATGCTGGCTTTCCAGTCACCGAGGCAGGTTTCAACTCCATGGCACGCAGAGAGTTTGCACAGTACGAGGCCGTTTCGGCCGTGGTTCCGGGAGAGGGCGGTTACAGTGCCGCCATCGCGGTAAAAGGTCTGGGCGCCGGTGGTGCACCACGCTTCCACAAAGTGCTGCCGGGCCAGACCTTCAAGACTGCTCACGAAGCTGACGTCGCGGCGTGTGGCGAACTAGAGCGCTTGGTCGGGATCAGCGAGGACGCCGAACTGCGCTGGTAACTCACACCTGTGGACGGGGCATCTTGAACAGGTTGCCCAGTTCAAAGTAGTCCGCCGGGCCGCCACCACGAAGGATCGGCTCGGCGGCCGCCGTGTCGTAGATACCCTCTTTGAGCAGATGCTCGGCGATATGCACGGCCACCACTTCACCCAGAATCAGCCAACTCGGTACCAGCGCCTGGTCGGCACGTTGCAGTTGGACGATCTGCGTCACCTTGCATTCAAATGACACCGGGCTTTCCTGCACGCGTGGTACGGCGATTACCTTCGAGGCGGCGGGTGTCAGCCCGCTCAAGGCGAACTCATCGACGTGCGACGCCACTGCTGCGCAGCTCTGGTTCATGGCTTCGGCCAAGGGACGGGTAGCCAGGTTCCAGGCGAACTCGCCGGTCTGCTCGATGTTGTTCAGGCTGTCTTTGCGCCCGACGCTGCAGAAGCCGATGATCGGTGGGATGTAATTGAACGCGTTGAAAAAGCTGTACGGCGCGAGGTTCAGGCGACCTTCTGCGTCCTGGCTAGAGATCCAGCCAATCGGTCGTGGGCCGACGATAGCGTTGAAGGGATCGTGGGGCAGGCCATGGCCTTCTGCGGGTTCGTAGTAGTACATCGAGGGTCTGCTAGCAATTTTACGGCCTGCTAGTGTGCCAAGGTCCATCGTCGTTGAAAACGACCAAGCCCGGCCGAAGCCGGGCGTTGAGCATGTCGTTGCCGTTGTATTAGCTGAAGCGGTGGGCCTGGGTGCGGTCGAAACCATCTGCGGCAAACTTGGCAGCGCCGGTGCGGTCAAAGCCGTCTTCGGCAAATTTGCCAGCGCCGGTGCGGTCAAAGCCGTCTTCAGCAAATTTGCCAGCCCCCGTCCGATCAAAACCGTCTTCGACATAGCCGGCTGATTGGCTGTGCTCGCTGGTAAAGCTGTGAGCATGGGTACGTTCAAAGCCATCTTCAGCGAATGCGTTTGCAGCCAGAACCGAGAAGGCGAGGGTCAGGATCAGTTTGCTTTTCATGGTGGTTGCTCCGGGGTAGTGAGGGGTTGTGTGTTGCTATGGGTTCAATGTTACGCTCGTTAAATTGATAAAAAAGCGCAAAAAATAACGCGTATAAATCAGTTAATTCGATACATATGGCGAAACAAAAAAATCCAACGAATTTTTCATCTCTGCTCGACTGGTTTTTCATCCGCCTTTACGCAGCCTTGCCGCACTTTTTCCTGGAGCGGTGAACGCGTGAATAAACTTCCTCAGATAACCCTGGCGTTCTGGGTCATGAAGATCTGTGCAACCACCTTGGGCGAAACCGCCGGTGACTTGCTTTCAATGACCCTGAACGTTGGCTATGCCCTCAGTTCGGTCATTCTGATCAGCATTTTCCTGGCGACCCTGGTTACCCAGCTGTTTTCCCGTACCTACAGCCCGGTGCTGTACTGGTTGGTGATTCTGTCGACCAGTACCGCCGGTACGACGATGTCCGATTTCATGGACCGCACACTGGGCTTGGGCTATGCCAGTGGTTCGATGATCCTGATCGGCATTCTGGCGGTGATTTTTGTTGCGTGGCGCTTCAGCGGTGACTCGCTCAACGTCAGCCATGTTCAAACGCGGCGTGGCGAGCTGTTCTACTGGGCCGCGATTCTGTTCTCCAACACCCTGGGTACCGCGTTGGGCGACTACCTGGCCGACGACTCCGGCCTGGGCTTTGCCGGTGGTGCGTTGCTGATCGGTTCGGCCATTGGCGTGGTGGTGTTGGCGCGCTACTGGACGCGGTTGTCGGGTGTGTTGCTGTTCTGGGTAGCGTTTGTGCTGACTCGGCCATTCGGCGCCACCTTGGGCGACTTCCTGACCAAGCCGCACGAAAAGGGCGGGCTGGATTTCGGCACCGTCGGTTCATCGCTGGTGCTGGGTGGTGTGCTGTTGGTGCTGATTGTCGCAGCTTCGTACTACCAAGGACGTGAGCAACGGCCAGTCGCCGCCGAACTTTCGTGAGGCACTGAACAGCAAAAAAGGGGGCCATTACTGGCCCCCTTTTTTGTATTTGGGCGCTGATCCCTGCGCCGACGCCATCGCAGGCAAACCTGCATCCCAAAAAGACTGCTGTATCAGTCGGTGACGATTCGAGAATGCTGGCGGGTGTCCTTCATGAATACATACACCAACAGCGAACAGGCGATGCAGGCGGTGACGTACCAGTAGAAGCCGGCTTCCATGCCATTGCTCTTGAACCACAGCGCCACGTATTCGGCGGTACCGCCGAAAATCGATACGGTCAGTGCATAGGGCAGGCCAACGCCCAGGGCGCGGATCTCGGTAGGGAACAGCTCGGCTTTGACCACGGCGTTGATCGAGGTGTAGCCACTGACGATGATCAGTGCAGCCATGATCAGGAAGAACGCACCCCACCAGGTCTGGATGGTGTGCAGGGTGCTGAGGATCGGTACGGTGAACAGTGTTCCCAAAACACCAAAGGCAATCAGGATCGGACGACGGCCAATTTTGTCGGACAGGCCGCCGATCACTGGCTGCAGGCACATGAACAGGAACATTGTGGCCGCTGAAATGGTGGTCGAGTCGCTGATGGTCATGCCCACCGTGTTTACCAGGTACTTCTGCATGTAGGTGGTGTAGGTGTAGAAGGCCAGGGTACCGCCCATGGTCAGGCCAACTACCGTCATCAGCTCCTTGGGATGACGTATCAGTGTGCGCATCAGGCTTTCCTTGGACTTCTCCTTCTTGGTGAACGAGCTGGTCTCTTCCATGCCACGGCGCAGGTACAGCGCAACCACTGCACACAGCGCGCCGATCACGAACGGTACGCGCCAGCCCCAGGCGTAGAGCTCTTCGGTGGTCAGTGTCTGTTGCAGGACGATCAACACAGCCAGGGCGATGAGCTGGCCGGAGATCAGCGTCACGTACTGGAAGCTGGAGAAGAAACCACGGCGCTCCTTGCTGGCCATCTCGCTGAGGTAGGTAGCCGAAGTACCGTATTCACCGCCCACGGACAGGCCCTGCATCAAGCGGGCGATCACCAGCAATACAGGGGCTGCAACCCCGATGGTTTCATAGCCGGGAGTCAGGGCGATGAGCAGCGAGCCGGCACACATCAACAGCACCGAGGCCATCAGCGCAGCCTTGCGTCCCTTGCGGTCGGCGTACAGGCCCATCAGCCAGCCGCCGATAGGGCGCATCAGGAAGCCCACGGCGAAGATCGCGGCGGTGTTGAGCAGTTGTGCGGTGGAGTCGCCTGCTGGGAAGAAAGCCTTGGCGAAATACAGCGAGAATGCGGCGTAGACGTACCAGTCGTACCATTCGACCATGTTGCCGATGGAGCCACTGAAGATCGACTTGAGCCGGCTGGCAGTGTTTTTTTCTGCGGCAGGCGCGATGGCCGCCCCGACAGACAGGGTGCTTGAATTATCCATGATGGATCCTTCTCGTTGTTTTTGTGGAGCGCGCCGAAACGCAGCTTGCCTGTGCCATAGCAGGAGCTGTGCCAGATGCCAGAGGCCTGTTCTAGAAGGGTTTAGCCTCTCTGGTGAGCGGAAATTCGCTTATCGGTCAGGGGGTGATCAGCAAGAATCCGCTTATTGGCTCAGGGCCGGTCGAGAAAGTCTTCACGCTGCAGGCCGTGGCGCTGCATCTTTTCGTTGAGGGTGCGCCGGGGCAGTTGCAGCTCCTCGAGCACTGCCTTGATATCGCCCTTGTTGCGGGTAAGTGCCGCACGCAGGCATTGGGCCTCAAAGGCCTCTGTCTGGGCGCTCAGCGACTGCCCACCTTCTACCGCCAGCGTTTGAGGGGGTGTCAGGCCCAGAACGTGGCGCTCAGCAGCGTTAGCCAGTTCGCGCACGTTGCCTGGCCAATCGTGGCTGAGCAGGTTGCCCAGTTGTGCGCCGCTTAAAACGGGCGGGGTACGGGCCAGTCGTGCGGCGGCGGTGCGGGCGAAATGCTGGAACAGCAAGGGGATGTCTTCGCGGCGCTCGCGTAACGGCGCCAAGTGCAGTTCGGCGACGTTCAAGCGGTAGGCAAGGTCTTCACGAAAGCGCCCGGCGCGGGCCTCTTCAAGCAGATCGGGTTTGGTCGCGGCAATGATCCGCAGGTCGATGGCGATGCTCTGGTTGGCCCCCAGGCGTTCCAGCTTCTGTTCCTGCAAGACGCGCAGCAGCTTGGCCTGTTGAGCCAAGGGCATGCTCTCGATTTCGTCGAGGAACACCGTGCCGCCGTTGGCGTATTCCAGCTTGCCAATACGTTTGCCCTGAGCACCGGTGAAGGCACCGCTTTCGTGGCCGAACAGCTCAGCTTCAAACAACTGCTCGGGGATCGCCGCGCAGTTAAGCGCGACAAAAGGTTTGTTCGCACGCGGGCCGAAATCGTGCAGGCAACGGGCAACCTGCTCCTTGCCGCTACCGGTTTCGCCACGTATCAGGACATTGACCGGTAGCGCGGCGAGCTCCAGTACCTGACGGCGTAACTGCTGCATGCCTTGGGACATGCCAAGCAACGTGGACTCCAGCCGCGCCTTGAGGTCGGCCTGCTCATGTAGCGAGCGGTTTTCCAGCACCAATTGGCGCTTTTCCAAAGCGCGGCGCAGGCTGCTGAGCAGGTCTTCGGGGCTGAACGGCTTTTCCAGAAAGTCGTAGGCCCCCTTGCGCATGGCCTGTACGGCCATCGGCACATCGCCATGGCCGGTCAGCAGGATCACCGGCAGGTCGGCATCGCGTGCTTGCAGCTGTTCCAGCAGTTGCAGGCCATCCATGCCGGGCATGCGCACATCGCTCACCACCACACCGGGGAAGTGCTCGGGCAATTGTGCCAGGCACGCCTCGGCACGGTTGTGCAACTGAACGCTGAAGCCCGACAGCGTCAGCCACTGCTCCACCGCAGTAAGGATGCTGGCTTCGTCATCAACGACGATCACCGAATTCAACATGCTGGCTCCGTATCGCTGGGCAAGGTCAGGGTGAAGCGGGCGCCACCCGGCAGGTTTTCAACCTGCAGGCGACCACCGATTTCATGGACGATACCGTAGGAGATAGCAAGACCCAGGCCAAGCCCTTCACCCACAGGTTTGGTGGTGAAAAACGGGTCGAAAACGTTGCCCAAGTGTTCGTCGGCAATACCGCCACCGCTGTCCAGTATGCTCAGCTTCCAATCGTGCTGGTCGACCTCAATGCGCACTTCCAGGCGTTTGTAGGGCTTGTCGAGCATGGCGTCGAGGGCATTGCGCAGCAGGTTGATCAGCACCTGTTCAAGGCGGATCGCATCGCCACGCACCCAGGCTGGTCGGGCCAGGTACAGCGCCGTACTGACACCCTCGGCGCGGATACGCGGATCTAGCAACTGCATGGCCTGATCCACCACCGTGGCCAGGTCCAGGCGTTCGCGCAGGCCGCTGGGGCTGTTGCGGGCGAACGTTTTCAAGTGCCCGGTCAGGGCCGCCATGCGGGTCAGCATCTGTTCCAGTGGTTCCAGTGCCTTACGCGCTTCGTCGAGGCGTTCATTGTCGAGGAGCAGGCGCAAGGTAGCCAGTTGCATGCGCTGGGTGGTCAGCGGCTGGTTGATCTCGTGGGCCAGGGCGGCCGACATCTGCCCCAGGGCGGCCAGTTTGGCGGACTGCACCAAGCCTTCCTGAGCGGTACGCAGGTCGCGGGTGCGGGCTTCGACCAAACACTCCAGCTCCTGGCGGCTACGTTGGCGCAGGCGTGCCATGCGCAGGCGCTGGCTGATGAACAGCAGCGCAAAGAACAGGCTTAGCCATAACGCGGCAGCCGCCAGGGCTGCGTTGCGCCCGTCTTCAGTCACCTGGGGCGAGCGCAACAGGTGCAGTGTCCAGCCTTCAGTGCCCAGCGGCAGGCTTTCCCACAGGTAGTCCCTGGTGCCTGCTGGCCCCTGGACACTGACCAGTTGGCTGTTGTCATCAAAGCGGTTCAGTGGATGATGTTTCAGAGGTACCAGCGGCTGTTTGTCGTATTGCCGGGTTTGCTCCAGCTCCTTGCGGTCTTCGGCGCCAAGCGGTTGCAGTTCGCGGTAGCGCCAGCCGTCCTGGTTAGCGATGAAGATAATGCCGCGGGCATCACTGACCAGCAGGATATCGTTGCCCTGGCGCCACTCCCGCTCCAGCTCCGGAAACTCCAGTTTGACCACCATCGCCCCGAGAAAGCGCCCGTTACTGTCCTTGACCGCACTGGAGAGGAAGTAGCCAGGGATGCCGCTGGTGACCCCTACGGCGTAGAAACGCCCACTGCCCTGGTTCATGGTCTGTTTGAAGTAGGGGCGGAACGCATAGTTCTGCCCAACGTAAGTGCTGGGCAAACGCCAGTTGCTGGCGGCGACGGCCAGGCCCGTGTGGTCCAGCAGTTCCAGGGTCGAGGAATTGGCCGCGCCGTTGATACGCTCCAGCTTGTGGTTGAGCGCCTCTTGAACCTCGGCTGTAACCGGGCCGCTGAGGGCTGCGATCAGTTCCGGGTCGAGGGCCAGCACCGCGGGCAAGGCGCGGTAGCGTTCGATCAGGGTGTGTAGCGAATTGGCGTACAGCCCCAGTTGCTGGCTCGCCCTGGAGGCATCTTCCAGCAAGGCCTGGCGCTGGGCGTGCTGCCAGGCCCACGCCGTGCTCAAGAGCATGCCTGTGAGCATCAGGAACAGCATCAGGCCCAAGCGCATGGCGCGAAAGGAAATAGGCATGGCAAACAGAATCCCGGCAACGGGGAAGGCATCTCGGCACTTCCCCTTGGACATCGCGGCGACCGCTTACAGCAGCTCGAAACTCTGCTGTTTCACAGCCTCTGAGTCCAGCCCGACCTGCACGTTGAACTCGCCAGGCTCTGCAGCGTACTTCAATTGAGCGTTGTAGAACTTCAGGTCGTCTTCGCTGAGGGTGAAATGAACGATGCGTTCTTCGCCCGCCTTGAGGCTGATTTTCTGGAAGTTCTTCAGCTCCTTGATGGGCCGGCTAATCGACGCCGCGACGTCGCGAACGTACAACTGAACCACGGTTTCACCGTCACGCTTGCTGGTGTTTTTCACCCGGATGCTGGCATCGAGGGTTTGCCCAGGCTTCAGGGTCTTGCGGGACAGCGTCAGCTCCGACAGGCTGAACTCGCTGTAGCTCAGGCCATAGCCGAACGGGTAGAGCGGGCCGTTGGGTTCCTCGAAGTACTGCGAGGTGTAGTTGCCCGGTTTGCCCGGTGTGTATGGGCGACCAATGCTCAGGTGGTTGTAGTACATCGGCACCTGTCCGACCGAACGCGGGAAGGTCATTGGCAGTTTGCCGGACGGGTTGTAGTCGCCGAACAGTACGTCCGCGATGGCGTTGCCGCCTTCAGTACCGCTGAACCAGGTTTCGAGCATGGCATCGGCCTGTTCGCGTTCCCAGGTCAGCGACAATGGTCGGCCGTTCATCAGCACCAGCACCAGCGGTTTGCCGGTGGCTTTCAAGGCCTTGATCAGGGCGCGTTGGCTGGCGGGGACTTCCAGCGTGGTGCGGCTGGACGACTCATGGGACATGCCCCGCGATTCGCCAACCACGGCAACCACGACATCTGCTTGCTGCGCAGCCTTGACCGCTTCATCGATCATCACTGCCGCAGGGCGTGGGTCGTCGACGATTTCCGGTGCATCGAAGTTGAGGAAGTTCAGGTAATCGAGGATCGCCTTGTCGTGGGTAATGTTTGCACCCTTGGCGTAGATCACGCGGGCGCGTTCGCCCAGCACACGGCGCATACCGTCATGCACGGTCACGGAGTGACGCGGGCGGCCTGCCGCGGCCCAACTGCCCATCATGTCGATAGGGGCATCGGCCAGCGGCCCGACCAGAGCGATGGTGCCCTGCTTCTTCAAGGGCAGGGTCTGGTTGCGGTTTTCCAGCAATACCATGCTGCGGCGCGCTACATCACGGGCGGCATCGCGGTGCAGGCGTCCTTCGGCGTAGGTGTCGGCCGGGTCTTCGCTGGCGATACCGATGCGTCGGTACGGGTTTTCGAACAGGCCCATGTCGTACTTGGCGCCCAGCACTTCACGCACGGCATTGTCGATATCCGCCTGATTGATCTCGCCGGACTTGAGCAGGCCCGGCAGTTCCTGGCCGTACAGCGAGTCGTTCATGCTCAGGTCGATGCCGGCCTTGATCGACAGCTTCGCCGCTTCGCGACCATCACGGGCGATGCCGTGCTTGATCAGTTCAAAGATCGCACCATGGTCGCTGACCGTGACGCCCTTGAACCCCCACTCCTTGCGCAGCAGGTCATTCATCAACCAGGTGTTGGCCGTCGCCGGTACACCGTTGATCGAGTTGAGCGCCACCATCACCCCGCCTGCACCCGCATCGACAGCGGCGCGGTAAGGCGGGAGGTAGTCGTTGTACATCTTGATCGGGCTCATATCGACGGTGTTGTAGTCGCGCCCGCCTTCCACTGCACCATATAAGGCGAAGTGCTTCACGCTCGCCATCAGGCTGGTCGCCGATGCCGGGTTGTTGTCCTGAAAGCCCTCGACCATCACCTTGGAGATCCGCGAAACCAGGTAGGTGTCTTCACCGAAGCCTTCACTGCTGCGGCCCCAGCGCGGGTCACGGGCGATATCGACCATGGGCGCGAAGGTCATGTCGATACCGTCGGCACTGGCCTCCACTGCCGAGGTACGGGCGACCGTGTGGATGGCGTCCATGTCCCAACTGGAGGCCAGCGCCAGGCTGATCGGGAAAATGGTGCGGTGGCCGTGGATCACGTCATAGGCGAAGAACATCGGGATCTTCAGCCGGCTGTTCTTCACTGCCGCATCCTGCAGCGGACGGTTCTCGCTACGGGTGATGGAGTTGAACGTACCGCCGATATTGCCCGCGGCGATCTCCTTGAGGATCTGCGGTTGGGGCATATCGGGGCCGATGCTGATCAGGCGCAACTGGCCGATTTTTTCCTCGAGCGTCATTTGCTGCATCAGGTCGGCAATAAACGCCTGCTTGTTCTTCTGCGGCTCGGTAGTGGTATCGGCAAAGGCGGTATGGCTGGCCAGGCTGACAAGCAGGCCCAGCAAACAGAGTTTGTTCATGACTATTCGTTCTCAAGGCTCAGAGCAGTATTCACCAGGGAGACTGCACAGCCGAAATTGGGGGAGCAGCTATTGTTGTAATGGGCTGGGATCTTTTAGCCGATTGTGCCATCGCGTTCCAGCGATGGCCGGCGATTATGCCTGAAGTCCGGACTTTTACGGGTAATCAAGGAGCACGATGACGATGCAGGTACTTCATGCCAAAGCGATACGGCTCTGGGTCGTGTTGATGCTGTCCAGCCTGCTGGCCGGCTGTGGGATCAACAACATTCCTCAGTATGACGAACAGGTCAAGGCGGCCTGGGCGCAAGTGCAGAACCAGTACCAGCGGCGCGCCGACCTGATTCCCAACCTGGTGGAAACGGTAAAAGGCTATGCCAAGCAAGAGCAGACCACCCTGACCGCCGTTGTCGAGGCCCGGGCCAAGGCCACCTCGATTCAGGTCGACGCCAGTACCTTGGACGACCCGGAAAAATTGCGCCAGTTCCAGGCGGCACAAGCTCAACTCAGCGGGGCCTTGAGCCGGCTGATGGCGGTTTCCGAGCGTTACCCGGAGCTGAAGTCGAACCAGAATTTTCTGGCCCTGCAGTCGCAACTCGAAGGCACGGAAAACCGGATTGCCGTGGCGCGCAAGGATTTCATCGCCGCCGTCCAGCGTTACAACACCGAGATCCGCACCTTTCCCGGGCGTATCTGGCACAGCTTGATGTACAGCGACATGCCGCTGCGTGAGACCTTCGAGGCGACCAGTGCCGATGCCGACAAAGCCCCTGAAGTGAAATTCTGATGCGCCTGCTCAAGGCTGCTGTGCTGCTGGCACTGCTCTGTGCAGCCTTGACGCTGCGCGCTGAACCGAGCTTCCCGGCCCTGACCGGGCGCGTGGTGGACGAGGCTCATTTGCTCGATGCGGCCAGTATTGCCCAGCTCAGCCAGATGTTGGCGGCCCATGAGCAGGCCAGCGGTGGTGAGCAGGTGGTGGTGGTCACCTTGCCTGACCTGCAAGGCATGAGCATTGAAGACTACGGCTACCAGCTAGGACGGCACTGGGGGATCGGCCAGCGCGGCAAGGACAATGGCGCATTGCTGATCGTCGCGCCGCAGGCGCGCAAGCTGCGTATCGAGGTCGGCTACGGGCTGGAAGAGCGCCTGACCGATGCCCAGGCCTCCGTCATCATCAACAGCATCATTACCCCGGCGTTTCGGCGCGGCGAGTTCAGCCAAGGTATCGTTCAGGGCACGGCGGCGATTATTCAGGTATTGGGGGGCAACCCCTTGGCCGAACCGGCCCAGGCGACGGGCGCGGAGGCCGAAGGCGGCTCGCGTGGCTGGACCATCGGCTTGTTCATCTTGCTGGTGGTACTCGCCTTCACCTTGCAAGGCTTGGGCTTGAGCGGTGGGCGAGGCGGGCGCGGCGGCGGTTTTGGTGGCGGCCTTGGCGGCTTCGGTGGCGGTTCGGGTGGGGGCGGCTTCAGTGGCGGTGGCGGCAGTTTTGGCGGTGGCGGCTCATCGGGCGGCTGGTAGACAACTTATCAACAAGAGCCACAGTGCATGGCATTGCTCAGTGAATTTGAACAACGGCAGGTCGCCGAGGCGATTGCCCAGGTCGAGCGCAACACCGACGCGGAACTGGTCACGGTGTTGGCCGCTCGGGCTGACGACTACACCTATATCCCGCTGCTCTGGGCCAGCCTGCTGGCACTGGTGCTGCCGGGCATCATCTATTACCTCAGCGGCTGGCCGGGTGGGCATGGGCTGCTGATCGCGCAATGGTTGACCTTCATTGTGTTCAGTCTGGTGTTTCGTGTGCCGCGCCTGACCACCCGCTTGATTCCGCGCGCTGTGCGCCATTGGCGGGCCTCGAACCTGGCTCGGCGGCAGTTCCTTGAACAGAACCTGCACCGCACGGTGGGCAGCACCGGCATGCTGATCTTTGTCAGCGAAGCCGAGCGCTATGTGGAGATTCTGGTCGACGAAGGCATTTCCCGGCATTTGGACAATCAGGTCTGGGACAGCATTGTGCAGCGCTTCACCGGGCAGGTCGGGCAAGGCCAGACCTTGCAGGGTTTTCTCGACTGTATTCAGGCGTGTGGCGAACTGTTGAGTGCCCATGTGCCACTGACGCAGGCCCGTAATGAATTGCCCAATCGCCTGGTGATATTGCCGTAAGGGCAGGGCAATCATCGACAAAAGCTGTGCCTGCGCCGGTCATCCACGTAAAATGCCCGGCACTGGCGCCGACTGGCGCGTCCCCGCACTCCGAGGCACCCACTCCTGATGTCCGATACCCCTACCGCCCAGGCCGCGCCGGATGCGCGTGCGCAGTTTCTGGCCCTGCTCGCCACCTGCCTGCAGCAGAATGCCCTGATCAAACTGGTGCTGGCGCGCCATGTCGGCACCGAAGAAGCCCTGCAACGGGTGATCGCCAAGCCGCTGACCGTCAAGGGCCAGGCTTGCCTGTCGTTTGTCTACCGCTACCAAACCCGCGACATCACCCGCAATCTGCCGGTCGACGAAGCCCTGGCACTGGTGGCTGAACTGCTGCCAGGCAGTTTTCGCAACGCCCACCTGCAGAGCCTCAGCGATGAAGCCCAGTTGGAGTTCAGCAAGAAAGGCAAGCCGATGCTGCACCACAGCGCAGCACAGCAGGCACGTCAGGCGCCGGCGGGCGAGCATGACCGGGAGAAGAAACGCTACCTGGAACTGAGCCGACCGTTTCTGGTCGACCTGGGTGTCACCGACAAGCAGCATGCGCTGATTCCGGCCATGTCGCGCAAGTGGAAACAGATCAACAAGTTCATCGAGGTGTTTTCCCATGCCCTCGGCAGCTCGACCCTGGGCGCAGAGCAGCCACTGCGTGTCGCGGATTTCGGCTCGGGCAAGGGTTACCTGACCTTCGCCATCCATGATTACCTGCGCAACACCCTGCAGCGTGAGGCCCAGGTCACCGGCGTCGAGCTGCGCCAGGACATGGTCGAGCTGTGTAACAAGGCTGCGGCTCAGTTGGAGCACCCAGGCCTGCATTTCGAACATGGCGACGTGCGCACCGTTGTGCCCAGCGCCATCGACGTGATGATTGCCCTGCATGCCTGCGACATCGCCACCGACTATGCCATCCACACCGGTATCCGCTGTGGTGCAGCCATCATCATGTGCTCGCCGTGCTGCCACAAACAGATTCGCCCGCAAATGCACACCCCGGGCCTGCTCAAGCCGATGCTGCAATATGGCCTGCATTTGGGCCAGCAGGCTGAAATGCTGACCGACAGCTTGCGCGCGCTGTACCTGGAAGCCTGCGGCTATGAGACCAAGGTGTTCGAGTTCATTTCCCTTGAACACACCAACAAGAACAAGATGATCCTGGCGATCAAGCGTCGCGATCCGGTCGATGCGAGCGTGTTGATGGCCAGAATCCAGGAGCTCAAAGCGTTCTATGGGGTTCAGGAGCACTGCCTGGAGACCTTGCTGCGGGCTGACGGTTTGCTCGCGGCCTAAACCTTGGCTGGGCGCTGGGCCGGATGCACCCGTGTGCGCCGGCCCAGTACCACAGTCAGAATCACCCCGGTGGCAAACACCCAGGTAATCGGCTCGACCTGCTCGCCAAAGAACAGGGCGGAAAAGGCGATAGTGAAGAAGATCTGCAGCAACTGCACCTGACTCACCCGGGCGATGCCGCCCAGCGCCAAGCCGGCGTACCAGGCAAAGAAACCGATGAACTGCGAGAACAGCGAAACATAACCGAAGGCCCACCAGGTTTTGCTGCTGACCTCGCCCTGATGCTGCAGCGCCAGGTACACCACCGGCCCTAGCAGCAACGGGCTGGCCAGTACCAGCGCCCAGCAGATCACCTGCCAACCGCCCATTTCACGGGCCAGTCGCCCACCTTCGGCATACCCCAGGCCACCCACCGCAATGGCGGCGAGCATCAGCAGGTCGCCGGCCTGGATCTGCCCGGCACCCATGATCATGGCGTAGGACAGCACTAAAACGCTGCCCAGCGCGGCGCAGGCCCAGAAGGCTTTTGACGGGCGCTCGTGGGACAACCAGGCCGCGTACACCGCTACGCACAGCGGTTGCAGGCCGTTGACCAGAGCCCCGTGGGAGGCCGGTACGGTTTGCATGGCCCACGCGGAAAACACCGGGAACCCCAGAATGACCCCCAGCGCTACCAGGCTCAGCCCTTTTATTTGCTGCCAGGTCGGCCATTTTTCGCGGCGCCAGAGCAACAGCGCGGCGGCGGGAATGGCTGCGACCAGCGCCCGGCCCAGCCCATTGAGCAGTGGGTGCAGTTCCTGCACGACGATACGGGTCATGGGCAGGGTCAGGCTGAAAATGACCACGCCGAGCAGGCCGAGGGCCATGCCGGTGTTTTCGCGGGTAGACATGCGGGAGCGCCTTGGGCAGATAAGTCGGTCCATTGAGCCACAGGCGTTGGGTGCGGTCTTGTAACAGTTGCATACAAAACGACGGATACAGTCCCTGGACAGCGTTTAGCGGCGACGTTTGCTGGCAGGGGGAACCGCCACCGCCAATTCAGCCTGCCCAAACGGGTGGCTGCTGGCATCGAAGAAACACAGTTCGATGTCCGGGCGCTCGGCAAACAACGCCGCATAGTGCTGCTTCTGGCCGATGATCGCTGCTTCGCTCAGTGGGTGTACCGCAATCGCGAGGTGGCCGGGGCTGGCCTGTTTGATGGCCTCCACCAGATGCCGGTCGGAGCTGTCCAGGCGGTGCCCGAAAATACACAGGCCACCGTCATGGCTGGCCAGTTCGCCGTGGCACCAGCTCAGGTAGTCCGAGGTACGGATAGCGCGCAGTTTGTCGTCGCTGCTGCTTTCATTGATGAACAGCGGCACATCGCCTGGGGTGTTCACCGCAAAGCCGTCGAGCAGTGCGCTTTCGCGGGCACTGCGTTGGCGGGTGCTGCCGTCCTGTTGCTTGAGCAGGTGCAAGCCACCGTGCAGGTAAAGCAGGCGATGGCCGTCACCGCGGCTGCGGCGTACGTCAAACACGCCCTCCTCATCGAACAGCACCTGAAAGCCTTCAGGCGCGTAGCTCACCGCCCAATGGGTGAGCAGGTCGTAGTTGCTCGAATAGATGCTGCGGTAATTGCGCAGCTCCTGGTTGAGGGTGTGCAGGGTCGAGGCAGGCAGCAGCTTCCACGGGATATGCACGCTGCGCACGGCATGAATCAGCGCTTCCTTGATTGCGTAATAGCGGTTCAGCGGCGCCGACGAACTGATGGCCAGGGCGGCATTGACCCGTACCGTGGTGTTCAGTGCCGTGAGCACCGGCTCGAACACCTCCGTGCCCATGGACTTGAACAAGGCCTGATCGGTAAGCCCCAAGGGTTTGTGGCGTACCCGCTGGGCCAGTTCGAACAATGAGAAATAGGCGAACGGGCGCCACACAGTGCGGCTGGCGCCGTTGCCCAGCAGCAAGCCGCTGCAAGGACGGCGGGAGACCAGTTCAGGCCAAGCGGCGAGGGTGGCGTCGAAGTTGGCAGAGGGCATGCAGGGCTCACAGACAGGTAATGCAAAGGAATGGGCGCGACTGTATCACGCACGTCCTGCTTGTCATCAGCGCAGGCCATCGGCTGTGTGGCTGGCTGGCTTTTGGAAGCCCGCGTAGACTCTCGTGCCTTGCTCTGTTCAGGCCCCGTGTTCCGATGACGTTTTCGCTTGTGTTTGCTGTGCTCGCCTCCGGCTTTATCTATGGCATTACCCCGGGCCCCGGTGTCCTGGCGGTGCTCGGTATTGGCGCGGCACGTGGGCGTAAGGCGGGGGCGGGGTTTCTTTGTGGGCACCTGCTGGGTGATGTGCTCTGGTGTGGCACTGCGTTGGTGGCCATCGTCGGCGCGCGCCAGGTTGGCAGCCTGTTGTTTGATGGCCTGGGCGTAATCAGCGGCGTGTACCTGTTCTGGCTGGGCCTGCGCGCCTTGCGCAGTCGCCCGTCTGCTGAAGACGGGCAGCAGGGGCCGGTGCGTCAGCCGTTCTGGCATGGCGTGGTGTTTGGCCTGACCAATCCCAAGGCCTACCCGGTGGCCGTTGCCACCTTTACGGCATTGTTATCCAGCCGCGCCGAAGCACTGACCTGGTCGATGCTGCCCTTGTTGATCGTGCTCAGCTTTGTGGGTGGCTTGCTGGCCTATGCGACTCTGGTGGCGCTGGTGGGCGCGCGCCAGGTCCGTACGTTATATGTGCGCTATGAACTGTGGATCACCCGGGCCTGCGGGTTGATGTTCATTGGTTTCGCAATCAATGCGCTGGTGCATGCCTTGCCGGGGTTGCTGGCGGGTTGATCGTGTGGCCCCAATCGCAGGCAAGACCTGCTCCCACCCGGCCCCGATCAAACCGCGTGGGATGCAGGCTTGCCTGCGATGGCGTCAGTGAAGGTATTAGCGCTTCATGGCCTGCGCCTCGAACCCGTCGAGCAGGGCGTCAATCAACGCTTTGGCCGCCTCCATCGCGTGCAGCGAGGCCCAGCGCAAGCCTTCCGGGGTGCGCTCGTGGCAGAAGCAGGTCTGGTTGACGGCATCAATGCCTGCCTTCAGTTGCAAGGAGGCATGCACCAGCGCGTCTTCGGCACTAATGCCTTCGTTAACGGAAAACAATGGCGGGTGCCCTGCGTCGCAGGAGCCAAAAGGCAGCGAGGCCGTTTTATACGGCGCACAACGTGGTGGGTCGGGAACAATCTTCATCATGGTAAAGCTCCTATAGACATAGAGGAGCTGCCCTGACTCACTTCCACATGAGGGTGGCAGCCACACGCAGGGTGGAAGACCGGTCTATAGGAATCCGGCGCACCCCAAAGGGTGCCCTGCGCGTAGCCGCCATAACAAATCATACAGGCATAAAAGTACGCCAGCATTCACCTGTCAGGGAATACACGCCTATAGAGGGTCCAGACTTCCACATCTGGTCGCTGAATATGCAGCGACCCCCGAAGGCTAGTGGGCATGCCGTTGTGCAACAAGGTCAGCAGTTCCCAAGGTTATGTAGGAAGTTTCGCTTACTCCGAAGCAAACAGCTCTTTGTTCCGATTGCGCCATACGCGGTAGGCGCGAATGCCGGCCCGTACCGAGCCGAACAGCAAGCGATCCTCCAGTTCCCGCGCGATCCCCGAGCGCACCAGCATGCGCAAGAACTTGCCGCGGGCACGGGCAATGCCGAACAGAATGCCTTGTGCTTTGAGGGTGTCCCGCACTTCACGCAAGGCCGCGATACCGCTGACGTCGATGGTGCTCACCGCTTCAGCGTCGAACAGCACCGCACGGGGCTGGTGTTCACGTTGTACGGCATCGAGCAGGCGCATTTTGAAGTAGTCGGCGTTGAAGAACAGAATCGCATCATCGAAGCGGTACACCACTAAACCCGGTACGGTGCGGGCATCTTCGTGGTGACGAATGTCCACCTGGCCTTCGACGCCGGGTAGCCAGCCGAGTACGGCATCGGTTGGCTGGTAGATGCTGTACAGCAGGCGCAGGATGGCCAGGGTCACGGCAATGATAATGCCCGGCAGCACGCCCGCCCCGAGCACGCCGACGGTGGTGAACACGCAAAGCCAGAACTCGAAGCGACTGAGTGCACGGATCTTGCGCAGTGACTGCACATCAATCAGCCCCCAGCCGGCCATCAGCAACACCGCGCCCAAGGCGGCTTGGGGAATCCAGGCCAGTGGTGCGGTGAAGAACATCAGGATCGCCGCGATCACCAGCGCGGCAATAATACCCACCAGTTGGCTCTTGCCGCCGACCATATCGTTGACCGCCGTACGCGAGTCGGCACCGCTGATGGCAAAGCCCTGGGAAACCCCGGCAGCGAGGTTCGACACACCCAGTGCAAGAAACTCGTGGTTGGCATTGATCGCGTAACCGTGGCGCGCGGCGAAACTGCGGGCGGTGAGCATCGCACTACAGAAGCTCACGGTCGCGATACCCAAGGCGTCACGCATCAGGCTTTTCATTTCTGCCAGGTTGGTTTGCGGCCAGGCCAGTTCCGGCATCCCGGCGGGCACCGCGCCCAGAATGGCAACGCCGAAGCGGTCTAGCCGCAGCACGCCAACCGCCAGCGTGGCGATGGCCACAGTCACCAGTGCCGCCGGCAAGCGTTGGAAGTGCCGGGGCAACCAGATCAGTGCAATCAGCCCGGCAACCCCAATGGCCAACGTCGGCCAATGGATTTCATTCAGGCGCTGCAGCATGTTGATCAGGCTGAGAATGAAACCATCCCCCTCGATCTGAAAGCCGAGCACTTTGCCCAACTGCCCGGCCAGCAGGCTCAGGCCGATCCCGTTCAGGTAGCCGATCAGAATAGGTCGCGAGAAAAAGCTGGCGATAAACCCGGCACGTGCCGCCCCGGCGGCGATCAACATCAGCCCCACCAGTACCGTGACAATCACCGACAACTGCGCCAGCCGCTGCGGATCGCCCATCGCCAGTGGCGCAATTGCCCCGGCAACCATCGCGCAGGTGGCGGCATCCGGCCCGACCATCAACTGCCGCGAACTGCCGACCAAGGCATAGACAATCATTGGCAAGATGCAGGCATACAAGCCCACATGGGGCGGCAGGCCGACAATTTGCGCATAGGCAATGGCGATAGGGATCTGAATCGCGGCCACAGACAGCCCGGCCTGAAGATCGTGGCGAAACCACTCGGCGCGGTAATGCAGCAAATTGGCCAGGCCCGGAAGCCAGCGGGAGAGAAACATGAACGGGTCCTTTCGACTGTTTCAGAACAACGCCGCGTTCATTCCCGAGCGCCGAAACACTGCGGCGGGCAGGGCGCCTGGTCAGGGTGCAGCGAGATGAACTGTTTGTACCCGATTGCAGAAACGTTGCAAGAAATTTCGACAGTAAAGCGACTGGCGTTGTTTTGAGTCAGGCGAGAGGCAATGGCTTGAGGGTAGATGCGGTATGGAGAGAGGGGGATGCTAAAGGAGGGAGAGCAAGAAGTGGAGCGGGTGAAGGGAATCACCCAAGGCAGCCAACCCATTGATTAATAAAGATTTTTTCTGGTTATTAAAACCAGAAGTGGCCTCTGAATGTACCACATCACCCCTCTTGGCGAAAGGCATAAATCCACCGCCTTCTGCTGGCAGCTACCGACAGCCACTGCGATCAGGAAGGGAGCGCTTTTGCGATCTGCAGTGCCCTGCGCTCGAACCGTTCGGAAACAGGGTTCGCTTGCCCCTGGGGCCTATGCAGGTGCGCCACGATTTCGTAGGGGCCGTCGTCCAGTGGTCGCATGCTGACTCCCCATCCAGGGGCGTGCTTGATACGCGATTGTGCGGATACCCCGACACCGTAGCCGGCAGAAACCCATAGCGCCATCATCTCGAAGGAAGTCACGTACTGAAGGTTCTGCGGGTCAGCAGGCAGACGCGCGAGCAGCCGACGATCCAGCGAAGAACAGGTCTCAGCCTCCCAGCGAAAGATCGGATAGTTCTGGAGGTCGGCGATGGTGAGCGATGCCTGCTCAAGCAAGGGAAGCCTCAGCGGTATCGCAACGGCCATGTGCTCAATCCACAAGGGCTGGGTTTCCAGGGCCGGATCGCTCGCTCCTTGAAGCGACATTCCCACGTCGTAGCGGCCTTCACGAAGCCCATCAAGCAGCTCGTCACCTGCCACTTCAAAGAACGTGATGCTGACCTCGGGTTCTTCCGCTCGTTGCAGCGCGAGCAGCGCCGAGAGCTGAGATGACGATACGCCTGGCGCAATCGCAAGCCTGAGGTGGGCGGGTTGGCTGGTGATGTTGTCCACGGAGAACCTACAGAAGCGACGAAGCAGGTCAAGGGCAAACCAGCATCATAGTAAAGAGAGAAGTTTAACGTCTATATGTTTAACGTGGTTAATTTAAGAGGATTGTTTGACGCTTCTGTTGATGCAGAAGCTTACTATTCAGCCAGGTCGTCCACCTGGCACACCCACATATGAATCCGAACCAGCATTAGCTTTCGGGCGGGCCGTGCGTGCCGCTCGCGTCGCGCAGGGGGTCGCTCAAGACGATTTTGCGTATCAGGCGGGAATATCGCGTTCGCACATGGGCAAGATCGAACGCGGGGAGCATGTGCCGACGCTGCCTTTGATACTGAAAATCGCTGCCGCACTCGGGATAAGCGCCAGCGAATTGATGGCCGCGACTGAAAAGAACCTCAGCGCGGGCAGTGAGCCGCAAGATTCGGCATAGCGGTCGTAAGTGTCTTTTCGGATATTGGCAGCGCAAGCTGTCGCAGCCAACGGCGCCGGGCGGGTGCTTAGCCCGACAGCGGAACACTGGAATGCCTCTTACGTATCGACAACCACAACATTAGCCACAGGGATTTTCTGGGAAATAGCAGCGTAAAGATCAACGTCCGTCTGCTGGGTCTGAATGGATACCACCAAGCTATATCGCGCCGGCAGGCCATAACGTTCCAGCGCAGGCCGTGTCCGCCACCACCCAGCCGAAGGATACACAGCAATGAAGCCACGGCTGGCCAAGTCAGCCGCCGTACCTTTCCAGACATCCTGATGCAGCGAACCACGATGCCGCTGCCGTTCGCCCAACAGCCAATTGGGATCTGAGGGGTTCACAGGGTCACCCTCATCCTCGCGCTGCGCTGCCGCATTCACCCGTGCGACAAAATGCTCGGTGGATGCATCCAGCGGACGCTGCACATCGAATCGCAGGCGATGCGAAGGGTAGTGATACTTCGAGGCCACACCACGTGCCGAAGGATTGGGTTCGATGAAGTAGGAGAGCGTGACACGCATCTCGACGGGCGTGTCCTGCAATGCCTCCAACTCATCCTTCGGCCAAGGCAAGGAATGCAAATTCATGTCGCGCGTCACGACCTTGCCTGAAACCTTCGCGTAAGGCTGTACCACGTCCTCAACCAGCAAGGTCAGCGAGTCTCCCGCGCTCCATAGTGCCCGGTTCAAATCCGGGACTCCCCAGCCGCAATGGCGAATCAAGTGAACGTAATCGTCCTTGTTCGGCACCACGGGCAGGAACATCCCGCGCATGGCCTCGCTCCATTGCGCAGAATGCACCAGCAACGCACGCACGGTTTCCGGCCGGAGGTGCGGATAGGCCGCCATGATCTGAGCCACCATTCCCGCACACAATGCCGACGCGGCACTGGTGGCGTTGCTGGTGGTGAACAGGCGATCCAGCGGCTGGTTGTGGGTCGTCAGCAAGTTCAGGCTGGCCATACCGACCGCACCCAGTTCATCCTTGGCCGTATTGCCTCCTTCCAGCACAACCTCGGGCTTCAACGGCCATGCCCGATCCCACGTTCTGGTTGTCGTCGTGAAGGGGCTGAGGCCGCCGGCTTCGGCGACGGGGCTCAAGGAAGGATGACCTTCCGTGTCGATCTTGTCAGTACAAGCACCCACCGTGATTGCGTTCCATGCCTGGCCGGGGTCATGCACGAGATTGGTGGAAAGGCTATCGGGATATCCAGCCCACGCATTGGGGTCGCGCGTGTTGCCGGCGGACAGCACGAACAGGCGCGGACTTTCACCAGCCCCATCGGTATCCGCAGCAAGGCCATCGACAGCAGCAGACCACGAGGAAGGACGGCCACGGTCACGGTAGTCCGAAGCCGTCACCGCCGAAGCAAACACGCGCGACCGATTCGGCGCAGAGATTTCAGGCCGCGCGACGCCTTCCGTGAAAAGATAAGCGTGGTGGCGCGCATCACCTTCATTCGCACCTTCCGCCGGTATCAGCTTCACCGACTCCAGTCGATGAGGGACATTGATTGAATCAGCAGAGGCCAGAGCATCCGTGAGATCGCCATAGGCAGCCAAGCCCGCCAGGCCGGTGCCATGATCAGCCTCATCATCCACGCCCCAGGCCGGCTCCACGGTATGCAAATCGCTCGCATCCATCAAAGGCGCCAAGAGCGGATGCGCACGAGTCACTCCGGAATCCAACAGGCAGACGCGGGGAGCCGTATCGTCCGACGGCTGCAACCGGGCACGACGCAGCAAGTCGTCCGCCCACGCCTGCTGCTCGCGTACGCCCATGCCATCGAAGAACTCAGCAGTCTCCTTGGCATAGCGAAGTTCAGCCACACAGTTCAGCGTCATCACCGACCGCGAGAACTGCTGCTGCGATCCATACATCAACAGCACCGTGCGTTCGGGGAAATTGACCTGCTTGTCACTGACGACACATTCCGCCAATCGAGCAAGTTTCTTGAAGTCCTCTACAACGATTTGCCGCTGTCCCGCCCCTCGAACCGGAAGCCAGACCTCCCACCAGAAGGCGGTCGCGAGATCGTCAGGCAGCAATTCGGGGGCGTCAGTCCACAGAGCCCTGATTTCTGCTGCCCGGATGGATTCGATGGCATCGATCAGCTTGCGGTGATCTCGCGCCTTGCCGTTACGATCCTTTTTCTCTTCGAGGTAGTCGGAAATGTATTTCTCGAAATGCGCCAGCTTTCCATCAGGGACAAAGACATTGGCGAAGGTCCGGTTGCCCTCGTGACGAACACTGAGAAGCTCAATCCTCTTGCGAGCATCCGCCAAGCTCTCGAACGCCAGCTCAACATCCGGTTGACTGGAAAACTGGATTTGCAAGCCAAGGCCACTTTCCAGTTGCAGTTCCCCTTGAACTCGCACCGCCTCTGCCACAGCAGGCTTCAAGATCTCGATTTGTGCTCGGAGGGACGCACTCTGTTGCGGCCGAGGCAAGGCCGGTACGTTTTGCGTTGGGCCACCGCCCGGAGAATGTGCGGTAAACCCGACGGTCTTTGATGTATTTCGAAGAATGAAGTGTGGGCGTTTAGCTTGTGGCTGATCCGGCATGGTTCGGTACGGCCTTCTTGTGATTCATTCTGAAGCTTAATTTGCGGCGCTCATCGAGAGCGCGTGTCAGCATATCCACCTTCACACACGCCTCGTCGTGCATCACCGCTTCCTTGATGGACTCATCCACTGCACGTTTAATCTCTGCGTAGCTCAAACCCTCCGCTCTGCTTGTAAGCGCCTTGAGTGGAAAAGGTTTGGGCGCGAACTTCCCAAGCCGCGACTGGATCAGCCTGGCGGCTTGCGGCGCACCTGGAAACCGATACTCGATCACATCATCAAACCGGCGGAAAAGTGCGTAGTCAAGGATCTCCACATGGTTCGTCGCTGCGACGATCAGGCTATGGGATTGATCGCTTTCAATCATTTGCAGAAAGCTGTTCAGTACCCGCCGAATCTCACCCACGTCATTGGCCAGCCCTCTTTGCGAGCCGATGGCATCGAACTCATCAAAGAAGTAAACACCCCGCACATCATTGATGGCATCGAATATTTGACGCAGCTTGGCGGCGGTCTCTCCCATGAACTTGGTAATCAGGGCATCCAGCCGAACAGAAAACAGCGGGATACCCAGTTCACCGGCCAGCACAGAGGCCGTCATCGTTTTGCCGGTGCCAGGCGGGCCGACCAGCAACAATTTACGTCTCGGCGACAGGCCATGCTCGCGGATACGCGAATGGTGCTTCTGTTCCTTCATGATGCGGCCAAGCTGTTCGGCCATCTCCGCATCGAGCACCATGTCCGACAGTCGATTCTTTGGGTAGGACACCGTCAGCAAGTTCGCCAGTTCACCGCGTGGACGGGCCAATGGCACCAGTTTGCCCTCGGTGCCATGCGATGAGACACGGGCTTTCGCCGCGTCGATCATGTCGCGCAGTTCTTCGGCAAGCTTGCCATGCCCCACCTTGGCTTCACGAGCCGCGACCTGCATGGCGACGGAATAGAAGTGCTGGTCATCCCGCTCGATATGGGATTTCACCAACGCCTTGAGTTGTTCGGCATTAGCCATAGTGGCCTCCCACCTGCGCTGTCATGTTGGCCGATGCTCCCAGTGATGCCAGCGCAGACTGCATTAACTGATCGGCGACGTGCTCGTCTATCGCACCCAGTTCGCTTTGGTCGGCAGCCAGAACGAACAGCAGGCCGACAGGCACATGCAATGCCTCGGCAATTCTTGTAACCGTCGAAAGTGTCGGGTCGCGCTTATTGTTCTCAAGCATCGACAAGTACGACACGGAGCAATTGGCTCGGTTCGCAATGGTGCTTTGAGAGACGCCCCGTTGCGTTCGGCACAGTCGAATGGCTTGTCCAACATTCATGGCGCTTGCTTTCTCACGGGTTGCGACGAGCGTAAGTACCCTGGAATTTTACCACCAGTGAACATTATTGACGAGACTTCTCCTCCGGATACCGCACTGGCAGGCTTCAGGCAGCCAGTCCTGGCCGCTGCGGATCAATCGTCCGAGTGCGCGCGCAGGCGCGCGATGAATCGTTCCACCGACACCGGCGAGTCCTCGCCGGCGGGCCGTAGCAAGTAGGTCGTGATGACTGCGGAATCCATGGCCAGAGGGCGGATCACCACGTCGGGGCGCAGGCTCGCCGCGATCCTGGTTTCGGTGATGAAGCCTACCCCGTAGCCGGCACCGACCAGGGTGAGCATCATGTCCAATGACGACACGTGCTCGGCGACGTCGGGTGGACGCTCCAAAGGCCGCAGCAGCCGCGCCAGTTCACGATGGTAGCCTTCGCATGCCTGCGGGTCACATAAGACCAGTGGGTAGATCGCAAGCTGATGCAGCGGAACAGCCTTGTGTGAAAGTAAAGGATGCCGGGCGGGCACGGCTACCACCAGCGGATCGTGCCAGAGTGGCTCGGTAACGATGTCGTCGCCGACTTCCGCCGTGTGCGCAAACCCGATCGAGAAGTCACCTGAGCGCAAACCACGCAACTGATCGGCCAACGGCACTTCGGACAGGCGAATCTCGATCTCCGGCTCTTCCTCGCGGCAGCGGGCCAGGAGGGCCGACAGCCTGGGATCGATTGCACCGTCGGATACGGCAATGCGAAGGCTTCCGCTCAGGCCCGCAGCGACCGCCTGTACGTTCTCCTGAGCCTGTTTGAGGACGGCGAACACTCTGCGCACATCTTGCAGGAACGTTGCTCCCGCCTCGGTCAGTACCGTGCCTCGGCGGTTGCGCTCGAAGAGCACCACACCCAGATCATCCTCAAGCTCTTTGATGGCGCGGGACAAGGGTGGCTGTTCGATATGCAGGCGCTCTGCGGCCCGTGTGAAGTGCAGCTCTTCTGCGAGAGCCACAAAGCAGCGAAGGTGTCGCAGTTCCATGGGTCGTGCTCCTGTTCCGTATCAGCGATCTATTCGCACCAGCTCTCGTCCGCAGTGACCTGCTGGATGCACGTCCAGTCCACGTCACTCCTGGCGCGCTGCGCTGGACTGAAGCGCCTGCCAGTCCACGCCGGATCACTCATTTGCGCCTCAAAAATGGTTATCATAATACAGCTAACTAGTGAATCAACTTAGATTTATAGACGTCTTTCCACACAGACCATATACTTTCTGCAGAAATTTACACGAGCATTCGCTAACCCGAACGAGCCAGTCAGGATGCCCCACCAACAGCTTGCCGATCTCACCCAGCCACAGCGTGACCGCCTCGCGTTCGTGGAATTGCGTCTGCGCTTCATTGGGGAGATGCGCCGCCAGGACTTGGTCGCGCGTTTTGGTATCCAGTCCGCTGCCGCGTCCAGGGATCTGGCGCTGTACAAGGACTTGGCTCCGGGCAATATCGACTACGACGGCAAAGGCAAGTTCTACGTCCTGGGTTCGAGCTTCCAGCCGATCTTCGATTTCCCACCCGAGCGGGTGTTGTCGTGGCTGACCCAGGGGTTTGGCGACGGTGAACCGATGCACATCAAGGCGTGGGTGGCCAGCGAGAGCCCGTCCCGGCTCACTCACCCTGACCTGGCAATCTTGGCGAGCGTCACTCGGGCCATTCATTACGAGTGCCCGCTCGGCATCGAGTACCACTCCATCTCAAGCGGTCGCACGGAGCGCGAGATCGTTCCGTTTGCGCTGATCGACAACGGTCTGCGCTGGCACGTTCGCGCGTTCGACCGCAAATCCCAGGATTTCCGGGATTTCGTCATCACCCGGATCAGACGCCCTGTCGTGCTCAAGGGCCAGCCAGTGGCGGCTCACGAGATGAGCGATCAGGACATTCAGTGGACACGGATCGTCGAGCTGGAACTGGTTCCCCATCCGGACCAGCCCCGGCCAGAGATCACCGAAATGGACTACGGCATGCAGGGCGGCGTGCTGCGGATGAAGCTGCGTGCAGCCACGGCCGGGTACATCCTGCGCAAATGGAGTGTCGATTGTTCCCCCGACCATAGCCTGCGCGGCCCCGAGTACCGGCTTTGGTTGAAAGACCACCTTGCCATCTACGGTGTGCGCAATGCTGTGCTGGCGCCGGGATATGCATCGCCAAGTACAGAGGCGTCGATAGACGACTGAACGGGAACGACCATGAAGCTGATCCACAACACCGGTTCGCAGCGCGTCATCGATTTGATCCGCCCTCATCTCAAGCGTGGCAATCAGCTCGGTTGCGTGACGCCTTCGTTCTCTCTTTACGCCTTCGCTGAAGTCCGAGAGGCTCTGTCCACCCTGGAACGGGTCCAATTGATTGTGCCTCCCGACGATGCGGTGCTTGAACTCCTTGGTTCGGAAGGTGACCGTGCCGCGCGCAATCGTCTGCAGGCACGCTGGTTGGCCAATCAGTGCGCGAAGTGGATCAGTGAGAAGGTTGATCTGCGGCGGGCATCAAGATCAGTGCCTCAAGGTGCAGCAGTCATGCGCAGGCTCGATGGAACGCCTGAACAAGTGGTGCTGGGGTCGTTCGCCTTCAGCACATCAGGCCTTGGCCTGACGCCAGGCAACCCATTGAGCTTGATTCAGGCATCGGAATCTGCTGACGAGGCCGCGCAGCTTGCCCAATGGTTCGATCACCAGTGGGCAAATCTGCAAAGCGTTTCTGCCACCGATTCGGAGGACAAGAGCAAAGGGCGTGATGCCGTTCTCGAAGCGCTGCGAGCCCTTGGTGAGCACCGCGACCCGTTCACCATCTACACATTGATGTTGCATCACCTGTTTCGTGACAGTGGCGACGAGATGGATGAAGAGCGCATCGTCAAGTCCGCCACCGGCATTCGCAATACCGTGGTGTGGAAGAAGCTCTTCAAGTTCCAGCGCGACGGCGTGGTGGGCGCGATCGACAAACTCAACCGCTTTGGCGGCTGCATCATTGCCGACAGTGTCGGCTTAGGCAAAACCTTCGAAGCCCTGGCCATCATCAAGTACCACGAACTGCGCAACGACCGCGTGCTGGTGCTGGCGCCCAAGCGCCTGCGCGATAACTGGACGCTTTACAAGGCCAACGACAAGCGCAACGTCCTTGCAGGCGACCGTTTCAACTACGACGTCCTCAACCACACCGACCTGTCACGCGATGGCGGCACATCCGGCGATATCGATCTGTCGCATGTGAATTGGGGCAACTACGACCTGGTGGTGATCGACGAATCGCACAACTTCCGCAACAAGGCCACCCACAAAGGCAAGGAGTCGCGCTACGACCGCCTGATGCGGCGGATCATCCGCGAAGGCGTCAAGACCCGCGTGCTGATGCTCTCGGCCACACCGGTCAACAACCGCCTGGCCGACCTGCGCAACCAGATTGCCTTTGCCACCGAAGGCGATGACACCGCCCTGATGGAGCACGGCATCGCCAGCATCGAGGCCACGACCCGCAAGGCGCAGGCGCAGTTCAACCGCTGGCTGGCGCTGGACGAAGCTGAAAAAACACCGACCCGGCTGGTGGAGATGCTGGGTTTCGACTACTTCACCTTGCTGGACCATCTCACCATCGCCCGCTCTCGGCGGCACGTGGAGAAATACTACGGCACCAGCGAGACAGGCCGCTTCCCGGATCGCCTGCCACCGATCAACATCAAGGCCGACGTTGACCTTGCGGGCGAGTTCCGCGCCATCCGCGACATCAATCAGGAAATCCGCCGACTCACCTTGGCCAGTTATGCGCCGCTGCGCTATGTCCTGCCCCACAAACAGGAAGCCTACGACGCCAAGTACAGCACGCAGATTCGCGGCGGAGAAAGCTTCTTCCGCCAAGCGGACCGCGAAGAAAGCCTGATTCATCTCCTGCGTGTGAACGTGCTCAAACGCATGGAAAGCGCCGTTTCTTCCTTCACCCTGACACTGCAAAGGCAGCTCAAGGACGTGGAGGCCACGCTGGGCCGCATTGAGTCGCATGCCGATGCACTGGAGGAAATCGACATTGCCGACGTCGATATCGACGACCCCGCGTTCGAGTCCTTGTTGGTCGGGCGCAAAGTCAAGGTGCTGCTGGATGACGTGGATCTGATCCGCTGGAAGCAGGATCTGCTGGAAGACCGCAACCGCCTGGCAACCCTGCTGGCGGCTGCCAAACAAATCGATGCCGCCCGCGACGCCAAGCTGACCGCACTGCGCGACTTGATCCAACGCAAGTGCCACGATCCGATCAACCCCGGCAACCGCAAGATCATCGTGTTCACTGCTTTTTCCGATACGGCGCACTATCTCTATGCGCAGCTCGCTCCCTGGGCCAAAAGCACGTTGGGTGTCGATGCTGCGCTGGTCACCGGGAGCGCCGGCATACAGACCACCTTGCCCGGTCTGCGCAAAGGCATGAGCGATGTGCTGTCGGCATTTGCGCCGCGCGCCAAGGAGCGCCCGGCCGAACTGGCCGCTGAAGGCGAGATTGACTTGTTGATCGCCACCGACTGCATTTCCGAAGGGCAGAACCTGCAAGACTGCGACTGGCTGATCAACTACGACATCCACTGGAACCCGGTGCGCATCATCCAGCGCTTCGGACGCATCGACCGCATCGGCTCGCCCAACCAGCGCATCCAGCTCGTGAACTTCTGGCCCAACATGGAGTTGGAGGAATACATCAACCTGGAACAGCGCGTCAGCGGTCGCATGGTGCTGCTCGATGTCTCGGCCACAGGGGAAGAAAACCTGATCGAGCAACAATCCGGCAACGCCATGAACGATCTGGAATACCGGCGCAAGCAGTTGCTCAAATTGCAGGACACCGTCATCGACATGGAAGACCTGTCCACCGGCGTGTCGATCACCGACCTCACCCTGACCGACTTCCGCATCGATCTGGCGCAATATCTGAAGGCGCACCCCGGCAAGCTCGACACCCAGCCCCTTGGAGCCTATGCGGTGACCACGACACTGGATGCCGATATTCCCCCCGGCGTGATCTTCTGCTTGCAAGCCTGCGGCCCGGCAGCAAAGCCCGCCGCATCGTCCGACTACCCGCTCGCGCCGCACTACCTGGTGCATGTCGGCGATGACGGAACCGTATTGCTGCCTTACCCCCAGGCCAAACGCATCCTGGACCGCCTCAAGCGCCTTTCGCTGGGGCGCGAACGACCTGATGAAAGTGCCTGCGCGCGGTTCGACAAGGCCACCAAAGGGGGCGAAGACATGCGCCATGCCCAGAAGCTGCTCGCGGCGGCAGTGGCATCCGTCGCCGGCAAGCACGAGGAACGGGCCGTGGCCAGTCTATTCACGCCCGGCGGCACGCACGCCATGAAAGGCGAATTCGCCGGCAGCGGTGATTTTGAGGTGGTGGCATTCCTGGTGGTGCTGCCGGAAAGGGAGGCAGCATGACGGTCATCGACGCGCACGCCGTTATCCAGGCATTGGGCCTGCCCGACAGTTGCCGGGTAGAGCAGCGCGTCCCCAAGAAACTGCTGTTGGAGAATGGTGTGCCTACGGCGTCCGACAAACGCTTGATCACCGATGCCATTGAAGAAATCCAGTGGTTCGCCGCGCTCAAGCCCAACACCATCGGCGTGCCTGACTACCGGGACGCGCAGCGCGAGTACCTTGAGATCGCAGTGCTGGTTGTGACCTTGCGGGGTACCGTCAAACCCGCCAGTTGCTCGCGGCTGGCTGAACTGGTGCACCGTGCGGTGCCTTATCCGGTGCTGTTGCTGTTGGTTGAAGGACAAACGGTGGCCTTGTCCCTGGCCCACAAGCGCTGGGCGCAGAACGAGGCCAGCAAAGTGGTGCTCGACGGCAGCCTTACGTTGGCCTTGCTATCCCACGCAACCGCCAATGCCACGGCGACCGATGCCGCAGCACGCTCCGAAGCCGAGCATGCCTTCGTGCAATCCCTGTCGATTGCACACCAGCCCCAGACCTCGTTGCACGCCCTCTATCAAGGCTGGATGGATTGCGTGCAGGCCCTGCAGGCTGCGCGGCGGACAGGAAACTACCGAACCACGGCAACGCCGGAGCAGGCGGCGGCGCGTCGGCAGGCGCTGGCCGATTGCGAGCGGCTTGAAGGCGAGATCAGCCGCCTGCGGGCACAAGGCGCGAAGGAAAAGCAGATGGCACGCCAAGTCGAAATCAATCTCCAATTAAAAGCACTGTTGGCCGAGCGTCAGCAGATCGCTCAATATCTCTGAGGAATAGAAGTGAAGGCCACAGAAACCAACCTGCTCAAGTTCTTGAAGAAATCTCCGCAGTTCGTCATTCCCATCTATCAGCGCAATTACTCCTGGACGGAAGCCCAGTGCCAACAGCTGTGGTCAGATTTGCTGAGGTCGGGTCGTGACGAGCAGATTAATGGCCATTTCATCGGTTCCATCGTTTATGTGGAGCGTGGTCTGTCCACCGTCACCACCCAGGAAGCACTGCTGGTCATCGACGGACAACAACGTCTTACCACGTGCACCTTGTTGATTGCAGCACTGGCCAAGCACTTTGAAGCCAATCAGCTGCCTGAATTGCTGGACAGTTTCTCCGCGCGAAAGCTGCACAATTACTACCTGCTCAATCCTGAAGAGGACGGCGAGCGCCACTACAAACTCATTCTGTCGGAAACTGATAAGAAGACGTTGTTGGCCATCATCAAATCCGCACCGATGCCTGCGGAGATCAGTACCCGCATAGAGCAGAACTACACGCTCTTTCAGGCGCTGATAAACAAGCATCAGGACGAGCTCAAAGCCATCTGCCAAGGGTTGGCCAAATTGCTCATCGTCGAGGTGTCGCTCGATCGCACTCAGGACAATCCTCAGCTCATCTTCGAGAGCATGAATTCCACCGGCCTTGAGCTCAGCCAGGCCGATCTGATTCGCAACTACATCCTGATGGGATTGGAGCCAAAGCTCCAGACTGAGCTTTACCAGAGTTACTGGCGGCCGATGGAAAAATCGTTCGGCCAGAAGGCCTACGTGACGCACTTCGATCCCTTTATGCGTCACTATCTCACTGCCAAAACAGGTGAGATTCCCAACGTGCGCGAAGTGTATGCTGCCTTCAAGGCTTTCGCTCGCGCCAGCCAGCTTGATACCACTGCGCTTGTTGCTGATATCCACGCCTATGCCAGCTACTACTGCGCCATGGCGCTTGGTGCGGAAACGGAGTCGAAACTAAAAGAAGCTTTTCACGATCTGCGTGAGCTGAAGGTAGACGTAGCCTATCCCTTCCTGCTTGATGTCTATCACGACTACAAGCAAGCACGGTTGGCTGCGGACGAATTGGTGAGCATCGTTCGCTTGGTTGAAAGCTACGTGTTTCGCCGCGCCATCTGCGCCATTCCCACCAACTCGCTGAACAAGACCTTCCCAGGCCTGAGCCGGACACTGAAAAAAGACCGTTATCTGGAGAGTGTGCGGGCGGCGTTCCTGTTGTTGCCGTCCTATCGCCGCTTCCCAGGCGATGAGGAGTTCCAGCGCGAGCTCAAACAACGCGACCTGTACAACTTCCGCAGCCGTAGCTATTGGTTGCGTCGTCTCGAAAACCATGGACGCAAGGAACGCATCGTGGTTGAGGACTACACCATCGAGCACATCCTGCCGCAGAACGAAGTACTTTCATCAGCGTGGCAGGCGGAACTCGGCCCCGATTGGCAACAGACTCAGCAGAAGTATCTGCATACCTTGGGCAATCTCACCTTGACGGGATACAACAGCGAGTACAGCGACTATCCATTCGCCTACAAGCGCGATCAGGTCATCAATGCCGATGGCAAGAAAATCGGCTTCAAATACAGCGCCCTCAACATCAACGAAGGATTGGGTGAGGTAGAAAAGTGGGATGAAAGTGCCATCAAAACACGTGCCGAGCGCCTTGCTAGAGAAGCCGCCAAAGTATGGGCTGCACCGCAGCTGGATAGCAGCGTCCTTGATGCCTATCGCCCTTCAGCAACCAACGCAGGGCAACACTACGGCATCGACGATCATCCGCACCTGACCAGCGGCACCATTCGCACACTGTTTGATGCCTTGCGCAAAGAAATTTTGGAGTTGGACCCGTGCATCTACGAGGAATACCTCAAGCTCTATGTCGCCTATAAGGCAGAGACAAATTTCGTGGATGTTGTCCCTCAGGCCAGACGCTTGCGCCTGTCGCTGAATATGCCATTCAGCGAGATCGATGACCCCAAAGGGCTGTGCACCGATGTCACCAACCTTGGCCGCTGGGGCAATGGCGATGTAGAAGTCGGCTTGTCCAGCCTGGATGAGCTTCCCTACGTCATGGGCCTGATTCGCCAGTCTTTTGATCGCCAGATGGGCGACCTGCAGGATGCCTGATGCCAAAGAATACCGAGTTTGAGGAGAGTCTCACCATGACCATTAAAAAAATCGATACCACCAGCCCAGAAGCCCAATCCGCCGATCTGGTGGCGGGAAATATCGAACAGCTCAAAGCGCTGTTCCCGGAGCTGATCACCGAGGGCGCGGGCGGCGTGGCCGTGAATGTGGACGTACTCAAGGCGCTGGTGGGCGATGCCACCGTCACCGATGCCGACGAGAAATACGGCCTCAACTGGCATGGCAAGCGCCGCGCCCGGCAATTGGCGCTCACGCCCAGCACGGGCACCCTGCGCCCCTGCCCGGAAGACAGCGTGGACTGGGATACCACCCAGAACCTGATGATCGAGGGCGACAACCTTGAAGTGCTCAAGCTGCTGCAAAAAAGCTATGCCAGCAAGGTCAAGCTGATCTATATCGACCCGCCGTACAACACCGGCAAGGATTTTGTGTATCCGGACAATTTTCAGGACAACATCAAGAACTATCTGGAGCTGACCGGGCAGATCGAGGGTGGAGAGAAGATTAGCAGCAATACCGAGGCCAGCGGGCGCTTTCATACCGACTGGTTGAACATGATGTATCCAAGGTTGAAGCTGGCGAGGAATTTACTGCGAGAGGATGGGGTAATCCTGCTCAGTATCGACGAGCATGAGATCACGAACCTGCGCTCCGTGATGGATGAAGCCTTCGGTGAAGAAAATTTTCTATCCTGCCTTACATGGGAAAAAGGCAGAAAAAATGATGCCAAGTTTTTTTCCAATGGACATGAGTACGTTCTTGTCTACGCAAAATCGCAGAGCTACCTTCGAGAGCAGAAAACGCTGTGGCGTGAAGAAAAGCCGGGTGCCCGAGATATCTGGAATAAATACCTCGAACTGCGCGTTCAGCATGGAATCCAAGACAACCTGATCGAAGAGGGGCTGCAAGCTTGGTATTCCGACTTGCCCAAAGCACACCCCGCTAAAAAGTGGAGCCGCTACAAGCGAGTGGATCAAAACGGGCCGTGGCGGGATCGTGACATCTCCTGGCCGGGCGGTGGTGGGCCGCGCTATGACGTCCTTCATCCCGTTACAAATCAACCGTGCGTTGTGCCGGAGGCCGGTTGGAGATACTCATCTTCCGATGAAATGCAACGCCAGATAAAACTTGGGCTTGTTGAGTTTCGCCAAGACCACACGGAGCCGCCCTTCCGAAAGGCACATATCCGCCCGATTCCTCAGGAGCTTGATTCGGACAGTTCGACTGATGTTGATGCGCCTGAGGAACCAGCCGATATCGAGGATGAAGAAGAATTCGCAACTCAGGTTAGGGGTAGCTACTTCTACAAGCAATCCCAGGTTTCGGTGAAATATCTCCGGACCCTATTGGGGAAGAAAGTCTTCAACAATCCAAAGGATCTGGACGAGATTGCGAAACTGATCCGCTACACCACGTCTGATGACCCTCACGCCGTTGTGCTGGATTTTTTTGCGGGCAGCGGCACGACGGGCGAGGCGACGATGCAGTTGAACAGTCAGGATAACGGGAGCAGACGTTACATTCTTGTCCAACTTCCAGAGTCGCTTGACGCAAGCGACAAGCAGCAAAAGATTGCTGCAAAGTACTGTGGAGACCTTGGACGGCCGCTGAATATCGCTGAGCTCACTAAAGAACGCCTACGCCGTTCCGGAACCAAGATCAAAGCCGATAACCTCGACTGGCAGGGCGACACCGGCTTCCGCGTATTCAAGCTCGACACCTCTAATATCCGAGCCTGGAATCCCAAACCACACGATCTGGAAGCCACACTGTTCGACCATCAGGATCACCTGCTCGAAGGCCGCAGCGAGGCCGATGTGTTGTACGAACTGCTGCTCAAGCTCGGCCTTGATCTTTGCGTACCCATCGAAAAGCGCGGCATTGAAGGGCTAGATGTACATGCCGTAGGCGGCGGCGTGCTGTTGGCTTGCCTGGCCGAAAAAATCACCCGTGAGCAGGTGGAGCCACTGGCCCAAGGCATCATCGCCTGGCACAAGGAGCTGGCACCCGCTGGCCCTGCTGGAAAAGAAAGCACCTGCGTGTTCCGCGACAGCGCCTTTGCCGACGACGTTGCCAAAACCAACCTCGCCGCGATTCTGGAGCAGCACGGCATCCAGAACGTGCGTAGCTTGTAAGGGAGGTTCGCAATGAAACTCCACTTCGAGCCCAACCTCGACTATCAGATGCAGGCCATCGAGGCCGTGTGCGATCTTTTCCGTGGTCAGGAGGTCTGCCGCACCGAATTTACGGTGACCATGAAACTGCCCGATGAGGTGCAGATGTCACTGGGTGTGGCGCAGTCCGACCTTGGCGTTGGCAACCGCTTGACCCTGCTGGACGATGAACTGCTCAAGAACCTCGCGGACATCCAGTTGCGCGGTGGCCTGCCGCCTTCCGGCTCGCTGACTTCCGGCGACTTCACGGTGGAAATGGAGACCGGCACCGGTAAGACCTATGTATACCTGCGCTCGATCTTCGAGCTGAACAAGCGCTACGGTTTCAGCAAGTTCGTGATCGTGGTGCCCTCGGTGGCGATCAAGGAAGGCGTCTACAAGACCCTGCAAATCACCGAGGAACACTTCAAGGGGCTCTACGCGGGCGTGCCCTTCGATTACTTCCTGTACGACTCGGGCAAGCCCGGGCCGGTGCGCAATTTCGCCACTAGTTCCAACATCCAGATCATGGTGGTGACGGTGGGCGCCATCAACAAGAAGGATGTGAACAACCTCTACAAAGAGACCGAGAAGACGGGCGGCGAGAAGCCCATCGACCTGATCAAGGCCACCCGGCCGATCATCATCGTGGATGAACCGCAAAGTGTGGACGGCGGCCTTGAAGGACGCGGCAAGGAAGCGCTGGATGCCATGAACCCGCTCTGCACGCTGCGCTATTCCGCTACCCATGTGGACAAGCACCACATGGTGTTCCGCCTGGATGCCGTGGATGCTTATGAGCGCAAGCTGGTCAAGCAGATCGAGGTGGCGTCGGCCACGGTGGAGGATGCGCACAACAAGCCTTTCGTGCGCCTGGTGAAGGTGGAAAACAAGCGCGGCCGCATCAGCGCCAAGGTCGAGCTGGATAAACAGACCGCCACTGGCGTGCAAAGGACTGAGGTGACGGTCAGCGATGGCGACGACCTTCAGCAGAGCGCCGATGGCCGTGCGATCTACGCCGATTTTCGGGTGGGCGAGATCAATACGGCCAAGGGCGAAGCGTTCATGGAGCTGCGCTACCCCGGCGGCGAAGTGTTTTTGCAGCCGGGTCAGGCCCACGGTGATGTGGATGCGCTGGCCGTGCAACGCGAGATGATCCGCCGCACGATCAAGGAGCATCTGGACAAGGAAAAGCACCTGCGTCCATTGGGGATCAAGGTGTTGAGCCTGTTCTTCATCGACGCGGTGGACAAGTACCGTCAGTACGATGCGGACGGCCAGCCGGTCAAGGGCGTGTATGCGCAGATGTTCGAGGAAGAATATCGCCGTGCCGCCAAGTTGCCGGCCTACCAGAGTTTGTTTGCCGAGATCGACCTGGAGTCCGCCGCCGAAGAAGTGCACAACGGCTATTTCTCCATCGACAAGAAGGGCGGCTGGCTTGATACCGCCGAGAACAATGCGGGTAACCGGGAGAATGCCGAACGCGCCTACAACCTGATCATGAAAGAGAAGGAGAAGCTGCTGTCCTTCAGCACGCCGCTGAAGTTCATCTTCTCCCACTCCGCCCTCAAGGAAGGCTGGGACAACCCCAACGTGTTCCAGATTTGCACCTTGCGCGACATCCAGACCGAGCGCGAGCGCCGCCAGACCATTGGTCGCGGCCTGCGCCTGTGCGTCAACCAGGATGGCGAGCGGGTACGGGGCTTCGAGGTCAACACCCTGACCGTGGTGGCCACGGAAAACTACGAACAGTTTGCCGAAAACCTGCAGAAGGAAATCGAGAAAGACACAGGCATCCGCTTTGGCATTGTGGAGCAGCATCAATTTGCCGCCATTGCCGTGACTGGCGCTGATGGGCACGCCGCACCGCTGGGCATCGAGCAATCAAAGGCACTGTGGGAGCACCTGAAAGCCGCCGGCCATATAGATGCCAAAGGCAAGGTGCAGGATTCACTGAAAACGGCGCTGAAGAACGGCACCTTGGAACTGCCGGCCGAGTTTGATGCGCAGAAAGCCCAGATTGCTGAAGTGCTGCGCAAGGTGTCGGGCCGGCTGGACATCAAGAATGCCGATGAGCGCAGGCAAGTGCCGCTGCGCAAGGGTAAGGATGGCAAGGTCGTTTATCTGAGCGACGAGTTCAAGGCACTGTGGGACCGCATCAAGCACCAGACAACGTACCGCGTGCAGTTCGATAACGCCAAGCTGGTGACGGATTGCATCGCAGCGTTGCAGAAGGCCCCGGTGATTGCCAAAGCACGGCTGCAATGGCGCAAGGCCGACATCTCTATCGGCAAGGCGGGTGTCGCCGCGACGGAGAAAGCGGGCGCGGCGACCGTGGTGCTGGACGAGGCGGATATTGAGCTGCCGGATTTGCTGACCGACCTGCAGGATCGCACCCAGCTCACCCGACGCACCATCGTCAGCATCCTGACGGGAAGCGGCCGCCTGGACGACTTCAAGCGCAATCCGCAGCAGTTCATCGAATTGACCGCCGAAACCATCAACCGTTGCAAGCGCTTGGCCCTGGTCGATGGCATCAAGTACCAGAAGCTCGGCGACCAGCATGTCTATGCGCAGGAGCTGTTCGAGAAGGAGGAACTGACCGGTTATCTGAAGAACATGCTGTTGGATACCCAGAAGTCGATCTACGAGCACGTGGTGTACGACTCGACCCCAGAGCGGGATTTTGCCAACGGGCTGGAGAAGAACGAGGCCATCAAGCTCTACGCCAAGCTGCCGGGCTGGTTCAAGGTGCCCACCCCACTGGGCAGCTACAACCCCGACTGGGCCGTGCTGGTGGAAGAAGACGGTGCTCAGCGCCTGTACTTCGTGGTGGAAACCAAGAGCAGCCTGTTCACCGACGACCTGCGCGACAAGGAAAGCGCCAAGATCGAATGCGGCAAGGCGCATTTCACTGCGCTGGCGGTTGGTGAGAACCCCGCCCGGTATGTGGTTGCGCGCTCCGTTGACGATCTTTTGACCGAGGCGGCAAAAGGATAGGTTCTGTCGCTGTCACGGCGAGAGACGACACAAAACACAAGGAGCAGAGACCCGAAATGAAGATCCAATCCGTTCGCATCCGAAACTTTCGCACGTTGAAAGACGTGACGATTCCGTTCGATTCCGTCACGACCTTCATCGGGCCGAACGGTGCCGGCAAGTCAACGGTGCTTCGTGCGCTCGACTGGTTCTTCAACGGCAAACCCGGCTCGCTGACGGAGAAGGATTGCTCTTTTGGGGCGACTGACGAAGACATCGAGGTTCAGGTCACCTTCGCAGACCTCACCGAAAAGGATCGCGAGGCACTTGGCAAGTACGCGCCGGAAGGAGTTGCCACGTTCACCGCATGGAAGCGCCGATCTCCCGATGGCACCGATGTGCTCTCCGCCAATGCAAAGGGATTTCCGGCTTTAAATGCCATCAAGGCAGCAGGCGGTGCGACTGCGAAGAAAGAGCTGTATGCCACTCTCCGGCGCGAGCGCCCGGAGCTTGACCTTCCTGCGGCGAATACTGGTCCAGCCGTCGAGCAGGCGATGACAACTTGGGAGGCGGCTCACACTGATCAACTGCTCGATGCGCCCGAGGCTTTGCAAACCAATTTCTTCGGTTTCAACAGCGGCGGCAAGATGAGCGGGCTCTTCGACTTCGTCCTGGTTACGGCAGACCTTCGGGCAAGTGAAGAGTCCATCGACGGCAAGGCAAGCATCATTGGGCGAATCCTTGAGCGCTCGATTGACCGAACTGCCGCTGATGAGGCAATCGCGGAAATCGTTGCGGAGTCACGGGCAAAGCAGCAACAAGTCTACGAAGAGAAGTTCAAGGAGCAACTTGGGGCCATCACAACGCAGCTCAACGAGGTCGTCACAACCTATGCGCCAGGCCGGGCAATCACGGTTTCTCCGGCTGAGGTGGAACTCAAGGCACCTCGCACGACGTTCGACGTGGCCGTGCTCGACGGCACCACCGAGACTGCGGTGGAGCGGCAGGGACACGGCTTTCAGCGCACGCTGCTGATCTCGGCTCTGCAACTCTTGGCGCAGTCGGGCGCAGCCTCGGCCGAGGGAGTCATCTGCCTGGCGATCGAGGAGCCGGAACTTTTCCAGCACCCGATCCAGGCGCAGACCTTTGCGAAGGTGCTCAGGTCGCTCGCCGAAGATGCTGGCAAGCGCATCCAGGTGACCTATGCGACGCATAGCCCCTACTTCCTGGAGGCTCGACATTTCCATCAAGTCAGACGGCTGACGAGATCCGCTGACGAAGTCCCGGTGGTGACGGTCCACTTTGCCACGGTTGAGGATGTGAAGGCCAGGCTGAATGGAACAGTGGATGGCGATGTGGTCGATCGCAGGCTCGACCATAACGTGGCCGACCAGCTTGCCATAGCACTCTTCGCGAATCGCGCATTTCTTGTGGAGGGGACAACCGAATCTGCTGTGTTCTACGGTATTGGAGATAGAACTTCCCCCGGCGCCCTTGAGGCAGCAGGAATTTCTATCGTTTCTGTGGGCAGCAAGACATCGATACCCCTCGCGCATGCGATTTTGAAATCTATTGGTGTGCCAGTCTACGCACTGTTTGATGCAGACGGTGGATTTGAAGCGCGAGCCAAAGCCAAAAACAAAAAGCAAGATGACATAGATCGGGAGCGCAACAATCATGCGGTAGAGAACTGCAGATTAATGCGGTACTTCGGCTTGCCTGAAGAAGATTTTCCATCCGCCACCATTTCCGACGTCGCGGCCATTTTTGATGATCATCTTGAAGCGTTTCTGTCTGCGAACTGGGGTGAGTGGATAACTGCCTGCAATAGTGTTGAGGCTGATACCGGAATAAATCTATCGAAAAACCAACTCGCATACCGGACTGCAACACTCCGGTCGGGAGGAGTGGTGCCAGAAATGCTTAAGCAGATTCTTGTCAAGGTGGAGGGTAAGTAATCATGCATGAAATCATCTGCCCTCACTGCGGGAAGGCATTCAAGATCGATGAAGTTGGGTACGCGGACATTCTGAAGCAGGTTCGAGATAGCGATTTCGAGAAGCAGTTGCATGAGCGGCTAGAGTTGGCCGAGCAGGGAAAGCGCAATGCGGTCGAACTAGCTGAAGCCAAGATTGCCAACGAATTGCAGAAGACCTCGTCTGCCAAGGACGCCGAGATCCAGGAGCTGAAGGCCAGGCTTGATGCTGGCGAAGTTGCGCGGCAACTTGCCGTGGCCGAGGCTTTGAGCGCGGTGGAAAAAGAGCGTGACACGCTTGCAAATGAATTGGAACAAGCGAAGCGTGACAAGCAAGCCGTATCCAAGTTGGCAGAGGTCACGCTCATGAGCGAAGTGCAAAAAGCCGCTGCAGCGAAGGAGTCGGAGATACAGGAACTCAAGGCGAAGCTTGACGCTGTTGTCATCGAGAAGAAGCTCGCGATTACCGAAGCAGTCGGCGCGGTCGAGAAAGAACGTGACGAATTGAAGAGCGGCTTGCAGCGGGTAGAACTTGAAAAGCATCTCGCCGAGAAATCTTTGAAAGAAAAGTACGAGACGCAGATCAAGGATCGTGATGACGCAATCGAGCGCCTACGGGACATGAAGGCGCGACTATCGACCAAGATGGTGGGCGAAACTCTTGAGGGGGTCGTCTCAGAAAACGGAAAATAAAGCACGCTAAGGCATAGCCGAACCTGCCAAGCTTGCTCCACCCTGTAGTGACGCGATCAGCGGGCAGGAAACGTTCCCCCTTCGCGCATGGCAGGCGCACACCAACTCAGACAGCACGGCCTCCATGCGCGCCAGGTCAGCCATTTTCTCGCGCACGTCCTTGAGCTTGTGCTCGGCCAGACTGCTGGCTTCCTCGCAATGGGTGCCATCCTCCAGCCGCAGCAGCTCGGCGATCTCATCCAGGCTGAAGCCCAGCCGCTGGGCTGATTTCACGAAGCGCACCCGCGTTACATCCGCCTCGCCATAGCGGCGGATGCTGCCATAGGGCTTGTCAGGCTCCAGCAACAAGCCCTTGCGCTGATAGAAACGGATGGTCTCCACATTGACCCCGGCCGCCTTGGCGAAAACGCCAATGGTCAGGTTCTCCAAATTGTTTTCCATATCGCTTGACTCCGTACATGAGTACGGAAGTAAGGTTACGCTATCCAATTTCAATTCGAAAGGACAAGCGCATGTCTGAACCAAAAACCGGGCGCGGCGCGCTCTTCACTGGAGGGCTTGCCGCCATCCTCGCCTCGGCTTGCTGCCTCGGGCCGTTGGTTCTGATCGCCTTGGGGTTCAGCGGCGCTTGGATCGGCAACTTGGCGGTGTTGGAACCCTATCGCCCCATCTTTATCGGCGTGGCGCTGGTGGCGTTGTTCTTCGCCTGGCGGCGCATCTACCGGCAGGCAGCGGCCTGCAAACCGGGTGAGGTCTGCGCGATTCCCCAAGTGCGAGCTACTTACAAGCTCATTTTCTGGATCGTGGCCGCGCTGGTTCTGGTCGCGCTCGGATTTCCCTACGTCATGCCATTTTTCTACTGATCGGAGTTCACCATGAAGAAACTGTTTGCCTCCCTCGCCCTCGCCGCCGTTGTTGCCCCCGTCTGGGCCGCCACCCAGACCGTCACGCTGTCCGTACCGGGCATGACCTGCTCCGCCTGCCCGATCACTGTCAAGAAGGCGATTTCCAAGGTCGAAGGCGTCAGCAAAGTTGACGTGACTTTCGAGACACGCCAAGCGGTCGTCACCTTCGACGATGCCAAGACCAGCGTGCAGAAGCTGACCAAGGCAACCGCAGACGCGGGCTATCCGTCCAGCGTCAAGCAGTGAGTCACTGAAAACGGCACCGCAGCACAACGGACGTCATTGTCTGGCGCCACAAACGATAAAGGATCTGTTGCATGACCCATCTAAAAATCACCGGCATGACTTGCGACTCGTGCGCGGCGCACGTCAAGGAAGCGCTGGAAAAAGTGCCAGGCGTGCAGTCGGCGCTGGTGTCCTATCCGAAGGGCACAGCGCAACTCGCCATCGTGCCGGGCACATCGCCGGACGCGCTGACTGCCGCCGTGGCCGGACTGGGCTACAAGGCAACGCTAGCCGATGCGCCACTGGCGGACAACCGCGTCGGACTGCTCGACAAGGTGCGGGGATGGATGGCCGCCGCCGAAAAGCACAGTGGCAACGAGCCCCCGGTGCAGGTAGCGGTCATTGGCAGCGGTGGAGCCGCGATGGCGGCGGCGCTGAAAGCCGTCGAGCAAGGCGCGCAGGTCACGCTGATCGAGCGCGGCACCATCGGCGGCACCTGCGTCAATGTCGGCTGTGTGCCGTCCAAGATCATGATCCGCGCCGCCCACATCGCCCATCTGCGCCGGGAAAGCCCGTTCGATGGCGGTATTGCGGCAACTGTGCCTACGATTGACCGCAGTAAGCTGCTGGCCCAGCAGCAGGCCCGCGTCGACGAACTGCGGCACGCCAAGTACGAAGGCATCCTGGGCGGTAATCCGGCCATCACCGTTGTGCACGGTGAGGCGCGCTTCAAGGACGACCAGAGCCTTACCGTCCGTTTGAACGAGGGTGGCGAGCGCGTCGTGATGTTCGACCGCTGCCTGGTCGCCACGGGTGCCAGCCCGGCGGTCCCGCCGATTCCGGGCTTGAAAGAGTCACCCTACTGGACTTCCACCGAGGCCCTGGCGAGCGACACCATTCCCGAACGCCTTGCCGTAATCGGCTCGTCGGTGGTGGCGCTGGAGCTGGCGCAAGCCTTTGCCCGGCTGGGCAGCAAGGTCACGGTCCTGGCGCGCAATACCTTGTTCTTCCGTGAAGACCCGGCCATCGGCGAGGCGGTGACAGCCGCTTTCCGTGCCGAGGGCATCGAGGTGCTGGAGCACACGCAAGCCAGCCAGGTCGCCCATATGGACGGTGAATTCGTGCTGACCACCACGCACGGTGAATTGCGCGCCGACAAACTGCTGGTTGCCACCGGTCGGACACCGAACACGCGCAGCCTCGCGCTGGACGCAGCGGGGGTCACTGTCAATGCGCAAGGTGCCATCGCCATCGACCAAGGCATGCGCACGAGCAACCCGAACATCTACGCGGCCGGCGACTGCACCGACCAGCCGCAGTTCGTCTATGTGGCGGCAGCGGCCGGCACCCGTGCCGCGATCAACATGACCGGCGGCGATGCGGCGCTCGACCTGACCGCAATGCCGGCCGTGGTGTTCACCGATCCGCAAGTGGCGACCGTGGGCTACAGCGAGGCGGAAGCCCACCACGACGGGATCGAGACCGACAGCCGCACCTTGACCTTGGACAACGTGCCGCGTGCGCTCGCCAACTTCGACACACGCGGCTTCATCAAGTTGGTTATCGAGGAAGGCAGCCATCGGCTGATCGGCGTACAGGCGGTCGCGCCGGAAGCGGGTGAACTGATCCAGACGGCGGCTCTGGCCATTCGCAACCGCATGACGGTGCAGGAACTGGCCGACCAGTTGTTCCCCTACCTGACGATGGTCGAGGGGTTGAAGCTCGCGGCGCAGACCTTCAACAAGGATGTGAAGCAGCTTTCCTGCTGCGCCGGGTGAGAAAAAGGAGGTGTTCAATGAACGCCTACACGGTGTCCCGGCTGGCTCTTGATGCCGGGGTGAGCGTGCATATCGTGCGCGACTACCTGCTGCGCGGATTGCTGCGCCCGGTGGCGTGCACACCAGGCGGCTACGGCTTGTTCGATGACGCCGCCTTGCAACGGCTGTGCTTCGTGCGGGCGGCCTTCGAGGCGGGCATCGGCCTCGACGCGCTGGCGCGGCTGTGCCGGGCGCTGGATGCGGCGGACGGCGACGAAGCGGCCGCGCAGCTTGCCCTGCTGCGTCAGTTCGTCGAGCGTCGGCGCGAAGCGTTGGCCGATCTGGAAGTGCAGTTGGCCACCCTGCCGACCGAGCCGGCACAGCACGCGGAGAGTCTGCCATGAACAACCCCGAGCGCTTGCCGTCCGAGACGCACAAACCGA
>NZ_MBPN01000178.1 GCF_001695625.1 Pseudomonas defluvii | reverse complement strand
AACAGATTACCGCGGCGCGACGTGGTCGGGTGCGACAGGCCTTTGAGGGCCTGGATGAAACATACCGAGGCGACAAGGTAGAGAAGTGTTACCAGGTTCATGCTCATGTTTACTTCTGCCCCTCTGCCTTCGCTGCTTTCTTCTTGAACATCTCCAGCATGCGCCGGGTGACCAGGAAACCGCCGAACACGTTGACCGCTGCCAGGGCGACCGCGAGGGTACCCATGATCTTGCCCAGCGGGGTTACCGTCAGGGCTGCGGCGAGCATTGCGCCAACGATGACGATGGCGGAAATGGCGTTGGTAACCGCCATCAATGGGGTATGCAGCGCCGGGGTGACGTTCCAGACCACGTGGTAACCGACATAGATGGCCAGCACGAAGATGATCAGGTTGTAGACGCCATGGGAAATCAGCATGTCTTCCATTGTCGTGCTCCTTATCCGTTCTTGCGGATGACCTGACCGTCGCGGCACATCAGGCACGCGGCGACAATGTCGTCTTCGAGGTTGATCGTGAACTGGCCATCCTTGTCGAACAGCAGTTTCATGAAGTCCAGCAGGTTGCGTGCATAAAGCGCCGAGGCATCGGCGCCGACCATTGCTGGCAGGTTGGTTGGCCCGACGATAGTCACACCGTTTTCAATAACCACTTGATCGGCAACCGTAAGCGGGCAGTTACCGCCTTGAGCTGCCGCCAAGTCGATGACCACCGATCCCGGCTTCATCTGCGCAACGGTTTCGGCGCTGAGCAGCGTGGGTGCCTTACGGCCGGGGATCAGTGCGGTGGTGATGACGATATCGGCTTGTTTGGCGCGCTCATGCACGGCCAGTGCCTGGCGTTGCATCCAGCTCGCCGGCATTGGTCGGGCATAGCCGCCAACGCCTTCGGCGCATTCGCGCTCCTCGTCGGTTTCATACGGCACATCAATGAACTTGGCGCCGAGCGATTCGATCTGCTCTTTAACGGCAGGCCGTACATCCGAAGCCTCAATCACCGCACCCAGGCGTTTGGCTGTGGCGATTGCCTGCAGCCCGGCCACACCTGCGCCGAGAATCAGCACGCGTGCGGCTTTTACCGTACCGGCAGCGGTCATCAGCATCGGCATGAAGCGAGGGTAATAGTGCGCTGCCAGCAGGACAGCCTTGTAACCGGCGATGTTGGCCTGTGACGACAACACATCCAGGCTTTGCGCACGGGAAGTGCGCGGGGCCGCCTCCAGGGCAAAGGCTGTAATGCCGCACTCGGCCATCTTGGCGATGACATCGTTGTTGAAGGGATTGAGCATACCCAACAGCACGGAACCGCTCTTGATCTGACCCAGTTCACTATCGTTGGGCGCCACAACTTTCAGAATCAGTTGTGCGCCAAACGCATCGGAAGCGCTGCCAATAGTGGCGCCTGCTGCTTCGTAGGCACTGTCCGGTACGCTGGCGTTAACCCCAGCGCCGCTTTGAACGGTGACCTGGTGACCCTGGCCAATCAGTTTTTTGATGGTTTCCGGGGTTGCAGCGACGCGTGTCTCGCCCGTCTGCGTTTCGAGAGGAACACCAATGTGCACGTCAATTTCTCCTGCGTGATCTTTTGTTAGTAAACCAGTGCACTACGGATGGTGCGTCTGGGGCGGCCGATCAGCACGATCCCGCGTGAATTCAGGCGGGGCTGGGCATTTTGCTGGCGATCCTGAATCGCTTCAACAGATTTTGAAGGGTGACGATAAACAAACTACAAGTCACCCTGTGACCGTATGTCGCAACAATCGGCCTTCAGCCCGTCAGCCTTGGGCTTCAGGGAGATTACGGCAAAATTTGAAAATTTTCCGTTGAAATCACTGTACGAGAGAAAATGCACCCTATTTATAGCGTCAAAGCCACGTAAACAGCAGGGTTAGGGGGTGTTGATGAGGGTGTTGGCAGGTTTTAACTAATTGCGACATTTACGTATATTTGTAGGTGTTCAGAATATTGCACTACGTAGTTAATTTCGAACACTCTCGCTGTGGCTGGCGATGTAGTTGCGGGCTTGTTCTACCAGCCAGTCGCGGAAGGCGCGCAGTGACGCAGACTCCACTTTGCGCTCGGGAATCATCAGGTAATAGGCCTTGATGCTCGACAGTGCATGGGGGTTGGCGATAACCAGGCGCCCTTCTGCCAGCTCGCGCTGAATCAGAAATGGCGGTATCAGTGCTATGCCCATTTCATGTATCGCAGCCTGGGCAAGCATCGAGAATAGCTCATAGCGTGGCCCCGTCATGTCGCGAGCAACATTCATGTTCAGGCTGTCAAACCACTGTCGCCAAGCATATGGTCGGGTGGTTTGCTGCAGCAGAGGCAGGCTGGCGATGGTCTTCGCCGTGAGCTGTTGCTGGGCGCCGAGCAGTGCCGGGCTGCATACCGGGACCGGGTTCTCGCCCATCAGGCGGTGGAACTGTGTACCTGGCCAGTCGGCATCGCCGAAATAGATCGCCGCGTCGAAATGCGTATCGGCGAACAGAAAAGGCCGCGTGCGGTTGGTCAAGTTGACGGTGACTTCTGGATGGCGGTGCTGGAACTCCTTCAGGCGAGGCAGCAACCACTGGGTGCCAAAGGTTGGCACCACGGCCAGTTCAATGACATTGGCCCCCTGTTGGCCCATGACCGACAACGTGTCGCGCTCTACGGCATCCAACTGTGTCGCTACCCGACGGCTATAGGAAAGCCCTGCTTCGGTCAGTTTTACCCCGCGGCGTGAACGGCGAAACAGTTCGACATTGAGGAAGTCTTCCAGCCCCGCTATCTGTCGACAGACGGCACCCTGCGTCAGGGACAGCTCTTGGGCCGCCTTTGTAAAGCTCTCGTGGCGCGCGGCTGCTTCAAAGCAAACCAGGGCCGTGGTGCTGGGTATCTTGCGCCTCATATACGTTGATCTCACTAATAGAACGCAGGAATGGGCTTTTTTCCATTACGGAGTGAAAAATTATCACAAGTTTATGCGCAATCCTCGTTTGTCCCTCTGGGCTTTCCGGCCTAGGATCAAAGGACAAAAAACCTGAACCCATTTCTTGAGGATTCGCCCATGGCTGGCAAAGCAAGCTTCAACTGGATCGACCCCCTGTTGCTCGATCAGCAGCTCACTGAAGAAGAGCGCATGGTGCGTGACAGTGCTTTCCAGTTTGCTCAGGACAAGTTGGCACCGCGTGTACTGGAAGCCTTTCGTCACGAACAGACGGATCCTGCGATCTTCCGTGAGATGGGAGAAATCGGCCTGCTCGGTGCGACCATTCCTGAGCAGTACGGTGGTAGTGGCCTCAACTACGTGTGCTACGGCTTGATCGCCCGTGAAGTGGAGCGAATCGACTCCGGCTATCGTTCGATGATGAGTGTGCAGTCGTCACTGGTGATGGTGCCGATCAACGAGTTTGGTACTGAAGCCCAGAAGCAGAAGTACCTGCCCAAGCTGGCCAGTGGTGAATGGATTGGTTGTTTTGGCCTGACTGAGCCCAACTATGGCTCTGACCCAGGCTCGATGATCACCCGTGCCCGCAAGGTCGAGGGTGGCTACAGCCTGACTGGCAGCAAGATGTGGATCACCAACAGCCCTATCGCTGATGTGTTTGTGGTTTGGGCCAAGGATGATGCCGGTGATATCCGAGGCTTCGTCCTGGAAAAAGGCTGGAAAGGCCTGAGTGCGCCGGCCATTCACGGTAAGGTGGGTCTGCGCGCGTCGATCACTGGCGAGATCGTGATGGACAATGTGTTCGTTCCCGAAGAGAACATCTTCCCCGACGTGCGTGGCCTGAAGGGCCCCTTCACCTGCTTGAACTCTGCGCGTTATGGGATCTCTTGGGGTGCGCTGGGGGCCGCTGAAGCCTGCTGGCACACCGCGCGGCAATATACCCTCGACCGTCAGCAGTTCGGTCGTCCGCTGGCTGCAAACCAGCTGATCCAGAAAAAACTGGCCGACATGCAGACCGAGATCACCCTCGCCTTGCAAGGTTGCCTGCGTCTGGGGCGGATGAAGGATGAAGGTACTGCTGCGGTTGAGATTACCTCGATCATGAAGCGTAACTCCTGCGGCAAGGCCTTGGACATCGCCCGTATGGCGCGCGACATGCTGGGCGGCAATGGCATCTCCGACGAGTTCGGTGTTGCGCGGCATCTGGTCAACCTTGAAGTGGTCAACACCTATGAAGGGACCCATGACGTGCATGCATTGATCCTTGGGCGTGCGCAAACCGGCATTCAGGCGTTCTACTAATAGGGAGCCAGACCATGGGCGCGCTATCTCATCTGCGGGTGCTGGATCTGTCGCGAGTATTGGCTGGGCCGTGGTCTGGGCAAATCCTTGCGGACCTGGGTGCCGAGGTGATCAAGGTGGAGCGCCCTGGTGTGGGTGATGACACCCGCGCCTGGGGGCCGCCCTACCTCAAGGATGCACGGGGTGAGAATACCAGTGAGGCAGCCTATTACCTGTCTGCCAACCGCAACAAGCGCTCGCTGACCATAGACTTCACTCAGGCTGAAGGTCAGCGCTTGGTGCGTGAACTGGCAGCCAAATCGGACATTCTCATCGAGAACTTCAAGGTGGGCGGGCTGGCGTCTTATGGCCTCGACTATGAAAGCCTGAAGGCGATCAATCCTAACCTTGTCTACTGTTCTATTACTGGCTTCGGTCAAACCGGCCCTTACGCCAAGCGTGCGGGTTACGACTTCATGATTCAGGGGTTGGGTGGGCTCATGAGTCTGACCGGCCGCCCTGAAGGTGACGAAGGGGCTGGTCCGATGAAGGTTGGGGTCGCCCTCACCGACATCCTTACCGGGCTTTACTCGACTGTTGCGATACTAGCCGCCCTCGCCCACCGTGAGCACGGTGGCGGTGGGCAGCGCATTGATATGGCGTTGCTCGACGTACAGGTCGCCTGCCTGGCCAATCAGGCAATGAATTACCTGACTACTGGGGTGGCGCCCCGTCGGCTGGGTAATGCGCATCCGAATATCGTGCCTTATCAGGACTTCCCCACGGCGGATGGCGACTTCATCCTTACGGTTGGTAATGATGGTCAGTTTCGCAAGTTCGCTGAAGTGGCTGGGCAGCCTCAGTGGGCGGATGACCCACGATTTGCGACTAACAAGCAAAGAGTGGCGAATCGCGCCGAGTTGATTCCTTTGATTCGTCAAGTAACGGTATTCAAGACCACAGCCGAATGGATCAGCTTGCTGGAGCAGGCCAGTGTTCCTTGTGGGCCAATCAATGACCTGGCAAAGATGTTCGAGGACCCTCAGGTGAAGGCCCGTGGCCTTGCCATTGAATTGGCCCACCCCTTGGCTGGGCGTGTGCCGCAAGTGGCGAGCCCTATTCGGCTGTCGGAGACGCCAGTCGAGTATCGCAATGCGCCGCCATTGCTGGGTGAGCATACTGATCAGATTCTCTCTGAGGTATTGGCGTTGACAGCGGATGAGATCCAGCGCTTGCGCACTGCTGGCGTGTTGTAGTGTTTGCGCCCTTCTATATAGAGGGGCGTTTTGGGTTGTTTTGAGAAAGGTTGGAATTAACCCTTGACGCCCCGTTTCATCTCTCTATAATGCGCACCTCTTCCGGCGCAGTCGAAACGGAAAACTCCTTGTTAATCAATGAGTTAGATGTTTAAGGATGGTGCTGGAAGTGCTTCGGTCGAATAGATCGGCAGCGGTGAAAAAGGTGGTTGACAGCGAGTTGAAACGCTGTAGAATTCGCCTCCCGCTAACGAGAGATCGAAG
>NZ_MBPN01000177.1 GCF_001695625.1 Pseudomonas defluvii | reverse complement strand
CGAGCAACGCGCTCGCGGGCAGATCAAGCCCGGGATATGCCGGCGCCTCAGCACCAAAACGGTCCATGGGGCAACACCCGCCCTGCATGGCATACAGATCAAGGCGCGTACCGGAGTATACAATCGGTGCACCTGGCTTGGCCGCGTCCAGCGTGCGCACGCTGGCGCAACCACTGAGCAGCGCCAGCACCATCACCAGTAAAACTGAACGTTTCAATCCTCACCGCCGACATGGTGCTCACCCCAACGCGGCAACATGTCCTGAGGAATGTTCAGCACATTGAGAATGCGCGCGACGACAAAATCAATCAGGTCGTCAATGGTCTGCGGCTGATGATAGAAACCTGGAGCCGCTGGCAGAATCACCGCGCCCATGTTCGACAGCTTGAGCATGTTCTCCAGGTGAATGGTGGAGAACGGCGCCTCACGCGGTACCAGAATCAACTGCCGACGCTCTTTCAGGGTGACATCCGCCGCCCGCTCGATCAGGTTGTTACAGGCACCGGTCGCAATGGCCGAAAGCGTGCCCGTGGAGCACGGCACGACCACCATCGCTGCCGGTGCACCGGAACCTGAGGCCACCGGCGACATCCAGTCTTCCTTGCCGTACACACGAATCTGCCCTGCGGCGGCGCCGGTGTACTCGGTCAGAAAGGCCTGCATTGCCTGTGGCTTGGCCGGCAGCAGCACATCGGTTTCCGTCGCCATGACCAACTGCGCAGCCTTGGAGATCAGGAAATGCACCTCTCGGTCTTCGCGCACCAGGCAATCAAGCAGGCGCAGGCCGTACTGCGCCCCCGAGGCCCCGGTCATGGCCAGCGTGATGCGTTCCGGCCCGCTCATCGCAGGGCCTCGGCCAACTTCCCATGCAGGCCACCAAAGCCGCCATTACTCATGATCACGACTTGAGTACCGGGCTTGGCCTGGCTTTTCACCCGGGCAATGATCGCTTCCAGGCTGTCAGCCACCACCGCAGGTACCGGGCACTGGGCTGCCGTGGCCGCCAGATCCCAACCCAGGTTAGGCGGTGCATACCAGATCACCTGATCGGCCTGGCGTACGCTTTCCGGCAGGCCATCGCGGTGCGCGCCCAGCTTCATTGAGTTCGAACGCGGTTCAATCACGGCGATCAGTGGTGCATCGCCAATACGCTTGCGCAGGCCATCCAGCGTGGTGGCGATCGCCGTCGGATGGTGTGCAAAGTCGTCATAAATCGTCACGCCTTGTACTTCAGCGACTTTCTCCATGCGCCGCTTCACGCTTTTGAAGGCGCTCAGCGCGGCGATACCCATCGACGGCACCACACCAACATGGCGAGCAGCAGCCAACGTGGCCAAGGCGTTGGCGACGTTGTGCTGACCGGTCAGTTCCCACTCGACCACCCCTTGCGACTCGCCTTCAAAGCTGACTTCAAAACGCGAACCGTCAGCACTGAGCAGCTTGACCTGCCACTGACCGCCAACACCCGTGGTCTGGACCGGGGTCCAGCAGCCCATCTCAATCACGCGCTGCAAGGCTGGCTCAGTGGTGGGGTGAATGATCAGGCCTTCACTCGGGATCGTGCGCACCAGATGGTGGAACTGCCGCTCGATAGCTGCCAGATCCGGGAAAATATCCGCATGATCGAATTCAAGGTTATTCAGGATGGCAGTACGCGGACGGTAGTGGACGAACTTCGAACGCTTGTCGAAGAAGGCGCTGTCATATTCATCAGCCTCAACCACGAAGAACGGCGTATCGCCCAAGCGCGCCGACACCGAGAAGTTCTGTGGCACGCCGCCGATCAGGAAGCCCGGGCTCATCCCGGCATGCTCCAACACCCAGGCCAGCATGCTGCTGGTGGTGGTTTTGCCATGGGTTCCGGCCACGGCCAGCACCCAACGCCCTTGCAGCACATGATCGGCCAGCCACTGCGGGCCAGACACATAAGGCAGGCCTTTATTCAGCACATACTCCACCGCGGGATTACCACGCGACAGGGCATTGCCGATGACCACCAGGTCCGGTGCCGGATCCAGCTGGCTGGCATCATAGCCTTGGGTCAGCTCAATGCCCTGGGCCTGAAGCTGAGTGCTCATCGGTGGATAGACGTTGGCGTCGGAGCCCGTGACGCGGTGGCCAAGCTCCTTGGCCAACACCGCCAGCGAACCCATGAAAGTGCCGCAAATACCGAGAATGTGAATGTGCATGGTCGACCTCGCAAAACATCGAGGCAGGGTAGCCCAGGGCGGGGAAAATCGCATCCTTTCGTTCAGGCGTCCCGGGCAATACCATGCTTGCGCAGTTTTCGGTACAAGGTATTGCGACTCACGCCCAAATACGCCGCCACATGGCTCATGTGCCAGCGTTGCTGCTCCAGCACGGCCAGCAAAGCGCTGCGCTCAGCATCCTCAAGTGGATGTTCAGGCGCCTCGCTGGAAACCGTGGGTATCGCAGCAACTGGCGGCCGACGAATCAATGGCGGCAGGTCGCTGAAGGTAATCTCTTCGCCCTCCGCGAGCGCAACCAATGTGCGCAGGACGTTGCGCAACTGGCGCACGTTGCCGGGCCAGGCGAAATCGAGCAAGGCATGTCGCGCCTTCGCCTCCAGACGGACAACCTGCCCCGCAGCTTCCTCCGTCAGCAGAAAATCAAGCAACTGAGCCTTGTCACTGCGTTCACGCAGAGCTGGCAAGGCCACTTCCAGGCCGTTTAGCCGGTAGTAGAGGTCTTCGCGGAAACTGCCGTCCTCTACCCGCTCCAGCAGGTTGCGGTGGGTGGCGCTGATGATGCGGACATCCACGGCCTGGGGTTCACCACCAATCGGCACGACCCTGCGCTCTTCAAGCACACGCAGCAGACGGGTTTGCAGCGCCAGCGGCATATCACCGATTTCATCCAGCAACAGGGTGCCGCCATCGGCCTGTTGCAGCTTCCCACGCATCCCCTCCTTACGTGCACCGGTGAACGAGCCGCCGCGATAGCCAAACAGCTCACTCTCGATCAGGCTCTCGGGGATCGAGGCACAGTTCAGGGCGACGAACGGCTTTGCCGCACGTTGACTGGCCTGATGCACCGCCTTGGCAAAAGCCTCCTTGCCACACCCGGTCTCGCCATTGAGCAGCAATGGCACATCGCGCTCGAACACCCGCACGGCGCGACGAAAATCGTTCTGCAATGCAGGGTCGACCAGGCAAATCGAACCCGTAATCGGTGCCGGCGGCGGCAACGCCACCGCGGCCGATGATGACGGTTGTGGCGCCCGAACCTGGCCGCGCACACTGGCAAACAACTGGCGACCATCACGTGTACGCAGCGGCCAACTGGCATTGGCCTGAGCCGTAGCACGCCCCAGCAACTCATCCAGTGAACACTCGAAGAACATCTCCACAGGCTTTCCAAGCAGGCCGCCGCGAACATGCCCAAGCAAGTTCAGGGCGCTCTGGTTGGCCGCGCAGATACGTCCATCCCCCTCAAACGCCAGCAACCCCTCGCTGAACAGGCCCACCGACTCGGCCTGCAAATGAAAGCGCAGTAGCCACTGGTTTTCGAAATGGCGCAGGAAGTAACAGCTCTCGATCATCTTCGCCGAGAGGTTGACCAACGCCATGGTGTGAAACTGACTTTGCCGCGAGACCTCAGGGCGTGCCGACGATACGTCAAGCACCGCAAGCAGTTCGCCATGGGGGTCGAACACCGGGCTGGCAGAGCAGGTCAGGCCGGTATGACGGCCACGAAAATGCTCTTCCTGATGAATAGTGACGGCTTGACGCTCGACCAGGCAGGTACCAATCCCGTTGGTGCCTTCACTGGCCTCGCTCCAGTCGGCGCCAAGCCAGAGCCCGGCACGCTCGAAGATTTTGCGCTCGGTCGGCGCCGTCACACAGTTGAGGATTACCCCACGCGCATCGGTCAGCAGCACCGCATGGCCTGCACCGGAAAGCTGTTGATGCAACGTGTTCATCTCGTTGCCGGCAATCTGCAGCACCTGCTGCAGACGCTCTCGGCTTTCCAGCAGACGCCCATGCTCAAGCACTGTCGGCGCCATCGCCATGGCCGGATCGAGATGATAGTCCTCCAGACAACGCAGCCAGGAACGGGCGATGGATGGATCGCTGCCCGGCCCCTGCAAGTGAGCCTTGCCCTGAGTCACCGTAAGCACTTGCCGAGCGTGCCGGCTCAAATGATTGCTCTGCACTTTTTATTGTTCTCCCCGGAAGCGGTACAACCCAGCATCCTCCAGCCGCTGACGCTTTGCAATGTCAGTGCGACCGCTGAGTCACAGGCTGTCCCGCATCTGGCACAAAGTGTCACCCCCACCGTCCCGAAAATGCCACAACCAAGCCCGCGCGCACCCGCAGAATCCCATCAAGCCCTTGATTTACATAGACCTGCCAGCAGTGGCCCGCGCTTTGCTCTACGCTCTATATCCTCCCCAACAAGCACAAAAGCCAGGAGACACACCATGCGTTACGCACACCCAGGTACCGAAGGCGCAATCGTTTCCTTCAAGAGCCGTTACGGGAACTACATCAATGGCGAGTTCGTCGCCCCGGTCAAAGGTGAGTACTTCACCAACACCTCGCCAGTGAACGGCCAACCGATCGCCGAATTCCCGCGCTCCACTGCCGAAGACATCGAAAAAGCCCTGGATGCCGCCCATGCCGCCGCCGACGCCTGGGGCAGCACCTCGGTACAAGCCCGCTCGCTGATCCTGTTGAAGATCGCCGACCGTATCGAGCAGAACCTTGAACTGCTGGCCATCACTGAAACCTGGGACAACGGCAAAGCGGTCCGTGAAACCCTGAACGCCGATATTCCACTGGCAGCCGACCACTTCCGTTACTTCGCCGGTTGCCTGCGCGCCCAGGAAGGCAGCGCCGCCGAGATCGACGGCAACACCGTGGCCTACCACATCCATGAACCGCTGGGCGTGGTCGGACAGATCATCCCGTGGAACTTCCCGATCCTGATGGCGGCCTGGAAACTGGCTCCGGCACTGGCTGCCGGTAACTGCATCGTGCTCAAACCCGCCGAGCAAACCCCGCTGGGCATTACCGTGCTGATGGAAGTCATTGGTGACCTGCTGCCAGCCGGTGTACTCAACGTGGTGCAAGGTTTCGGCCGTGAAGCCGGTGAAGCACTCGCCACCAGCAAGCGCATCGCCAAGATTGCCTTCACCGGCTCCACGCCAGTTGGTTCGCACATCATGAAATGTGCAGCCGAGAACATCATTCCGTCCACTGTTGAGCTGGGCGGCAAATCGCCGAACATCTTCTTCGAAGACATCATGCAAGCCGAACCGGCCTTCATCGAAAAAGCCGCCGAAGGCCTGGTGCTGGCATTCTTCAACCAGGGCGAGGTCTGCACCTGCCCATCGCGTGCGCTGGTACAAGAGTCGATCTACCCGGCGTTCATGCAAGAAGTGATGAAGAAGATCAAACAGATTAAACGTGGTGACCCACTGGACACCGACACCATGGTCGGCGCCCAGGCCTCTGAACAGCAATTCGACAAGATCCTGTCCTACCTGGAGATCGCCGAGAAAGAAGGCGCCGAACTGCTGACCGGCGGCAAAGTGGAGAAGCTCGAAGGCAGCCTGGCCACCGGTTATTACATCCAACCGACCCTGCTCAAAGGCAACAACACGATGCGGGTGTTCCAGGAAGAGATCTTCGGCCCCGTGGTAAGCGTCACCGGCTCTTCGCATTTAAGGGTGTAGAAAAAATCTGACCGGCTGGAAAAGGAGTCGAGGATCTTAGAAAATGTAAGCTC
>NZ_MBPN01000176.1 GCF_001695625.1 Pseudomonas defluvii | reverse complement strand
CCATTTGCTGTCATCCTTTCGAGGACGACAGCTTAAACTACCCCGTAGTCACTGTCTCAAAAGGTGGATCCACTATACCTGCTGTGCAATCAGTTCAGCTGCGGAGCCTGGAGCTGGGGTCCTCTTAACCATTGAAGTGCCCCTCGACTACATCAAAGCATCCTTCATGGGAGTAAACGTTCACGCTGTTGCCGTTGGGGAATGGCTCGCCCTGGAGGACGATTGCGCATCGCCAGTTTCCCGCGGCGGTGCGCAGAGTGTTCATTACTCGTCCACGAATTGTCGGTTTCAGCATGGACTTGTCATGAGGTGTGAAGATCACGTGGTCCATAGGCTGGACTGGACATTCAAGTGCTGGGACAACGCCGGAGGATTTCAAATCCCTGGGGAGGGTGAGGCTGATTTGCTGCATGTCATGGCTCCTATTTGGTCTAGCCATGATCAGGGGGTTAGGGGAGTGGCAGAAGCGAAGAGTGGTACACCGGGACCGCGAATAGGTTGGAAAACAGCACACCTACTTGGCGTGTAGCAACTAGGTAGTTTGTGGACACTTCCGTTGCCGGCCTAAGCCGGGAACTGAATGGGGAATACTGTGTTTCGACGCCTTTCTTATCTGATCGCTGCATGTGAGGCGGAGGAGTGGCTACCAGGGCTTATCAGCAAACTCCTGGGCCAGGATCACGCCAACGAAATCGAGGTCGTTCTCGCGTCTGATGATGGTGTCGACCTACGTACCAGGCTGCCTAGCGATCCTCGTCTTGTACATTGTCCGCCAGCATTTAGAACCGGGCCGGCCGCGGCGCGCACAAGAGCACTTGTAGCTGCGTCAGGAAGTCACGTTGTTCAGATGGACGCAGATGATGATGTATCGGATGGGTTCGTCGAGGCCGTGATCTCGGCTTTGAAAGTAACCCCTGCTGTCGCTCTAAGGACTGTGTATGTCCGAGGAGGGGAGGAGGTGAAGCGCTTTCAGTCCCCAACGCTGGAGCTGGGCTCACTGTTGGATTTTTATGGCAGCGTCATTTGTGCGGCTCCCAGGAACTGGATCAGGCTCTATCCAGCGGCGATTGCTGAAGACGTAGTTGCGAGCATCGCATTTTTGCACCTAGCGGGAGGGCGGCTGCCAGTAGTGGATGCTGACTACAGAGTGAGGCTCCACCCACACTCCTTCTGTGCCCAGAATGCTTGCTCCTTCACCTCGGCTTATCGGTCAGGAGTGGTTCGTGCGGGTTGGCTGGCACAGGAAGTCGGCTGCCCAGGAATTGAGGCTGCACTGATCCGAATGTACCGCTCGCGGATTGCCATGAGCCGGGCCTACGATACGTTCTTGTTAGGTGGGGGAGAGGGGGACTATCACGACTTTGTGCAACAGCACCAAAATCACCCGGTCATGCCTGCTTGAACGATTAGGGGAGTGTGGGGCTCACGCCCCACAAGAACATGCCCGCTTACCCTTCTTTACGCTTGCGGGCGGCCTGATCATTCAAGGCTGACAGTCCACCGGCGAAGAACGCGCAGATCAGGGCAGCAATGGAGATGCCGACGATAATGTTGGACTCTGCCCAGTGTCCGTACTCCACAACGAAGAATTGAAGGCCGGAAGCGAGTAGGACAAAGGCGATGACAGCGAGAACGCGCAGAATCATGGGGTAGTACCTCTGTAAGATTTATCGAAATTCTCAAGCCGCTGCCGGTGTGCCAGGAGCACTCTCGTCATCATTTTTCACCGCCTGCCTGACCGCCCCTTCGTAGAAGCTCAATGCATCGCCTAGCGCCTGGATTCGAGCCGCCACCCGGGCTTCCCACCCGCCACATCCCTCTGGCTTGGTTTTGAGGAGGTGCAACGTTTGGACAACGAGTTCGCTGGACGACAAGTGGTCAGAGTTTTGATAGGAGAAAATCATCTTGTTGCTGAGCAGCAGCGCTTCCATTCGGTCATCGCTCACCTCAAGAGGAACTATCGGACCTCGAAAAGCAGGGTCAGGTCGGTAGAACGAAGCGATGCCGGCTACAGGCACTGCAGGAGTGCTCGTTACGCGCATTGTTGGGTAGATGCTTTCTGCGTAGACCAGCAGCGACTCCGGTGATGCTTTCGGTCCAGCGATATCATTGCCCAAGCAAACCAATCCGTTGCCGTCATAGGTTGCGACCTGAAGCACCTCTTGGCCGTAGTCCATCCAAACGAAACCGGAGGATTTCTGCCGTGCAGCGATATCGATTACCCGCGCTGGGATCGTGTTGATCTCGACAATTGGCTGGTCATAGGAAGGGCCAACAACGAAGTTTCGACGGAGGGCAAGAGCGGCGCTTTGAGTGCGGGGGCAGATAGAGCGGGAGGATGACATGAGGTGGCTCCAGTGAGTGACTGGAGCCATTACCCCATGAGGTCAGGCGTGGCAGAACCTAGGCAGCGGATCGAGCTGGTTGATCGAGCAGTTGAGCTTGGAGTGCTCCTCCTTGGTCAATAATCGCTTCAAGCAATGCGTTCACCTGGCGCGAGACATTCACCCACCACGCCAAGGCTGTGAGCAGCATGCTGTGGACACTCACCTCATGGGATTTGGCTTGCTCTGCCATTCGGTCCCGAATGTAAGGGGTGTAGCGCAGCATGGTCGAAATCTTGTCCGAAGCCAGGCCGGGCTCTTCGGTGACGACAGGCAGTTTTGCCAGAAGCACCGCGACGTCCGCTTCATCAAGTTGAGAAATCAGCATCTTGCGGATCACTGCGCAGCGTTTCTGGTGGTCAAGCCAAGAGATGAGGCCCATGACGCATTCTGCATTCATGCTCCTCCCATGCTGTTGGGCGAGGTCGGTGAGGCCTTCATGGCACTGGCTGTTGAGGCGGACCATGACTTTGGGGGCGGTACGGGAGTTGCTGTCCTTGTTCTTCATCGCTTCGTCCATACTCCTACTTCTGTGGTACCACGGCCAAGGGTGGCCGTGGTACGCATTGTGCCGGTCGAGCTGGCGGAGTGCCCGCCAAACATCTGAGCTGTAATCCAGGCTGAACTTAGCTCTGGTCGTAAACGGCGAGTCCTTCCACGGTATCGAACTGCTCGTCCAGGCGCACCCATCCGAGACGATTATGCGTATTGAGCCAGTGGCGGATGTCGCGCAGAGCTTGCGGGACGGTCTCAGGCAGGTCTTCGATGTAGAGGAACATTCCGTCCTGGTACACCGCACATACCAGCCAATCATTGTCGTCGCCGTGCTTGGCAAGCACGTCGAAAGTTTCCTTGTCCAGGTGCAGGCAGGATAGGCGCGTGACTTGAATTGTTGGTGCAGGCATCGGGCTAGTCTCAGTTGTTGGTTGGAGAGCAAGGGTCTTGAAAACCTTGTCTATGGAGGGTCAGTCCTGAAGACAGGGTTCCTTCTCAATCAGGCCCCCAATCGCATCAGCCACCCGCTGTTCTGCAAAGCTGTCTTTCGGCAGATGCTCCCAAATCTCGTCGAGTAGAGGGATGCAGGTCTTGACGTACGTTGGCTCGTACTTCCGGGTGGCCCGGAGGTGGAGGTACAGCGCTGAATGAACCTCTGCGACCTTGGGACTGGTGGATGCCAGGTTGGCCAGAGCTACCTCGAGCAGCGGCCGCGAGACAAGGATTGTTCTTGGACCTTGATCACTTGCAAGAGATGCAGTGATCTCCGAGTGGGCTGCGAGTAGCTGAGCGTTCAACCAGTCAGGATAGGCTTCCCCGGGCGGGCAATCCTCTCTGCGGAAACCTGGAGTGAGGATGTCGATGTTCCGGGCGGTTTTGTCCATCACGGCTGCAGGGGCATATCCGCAAACCGCGAAAGCCTGATTGATCAGTGGAAGGTTCGAACCGAACAGAAGGAAATCGCCATCCTCGTCTTGGTTCATCGCATCCACCAGACCTTGAAGCACCTCAAGGGCCAAATTCGACTGCGTTGCATTCATTGCGAGTGGTCCTTGCTACTTGATCAGAGGTGCTGGTGGTGAATTTCTACGTAGCGCTGCAGGTAAGCCTGCTTGCGGGTGGAATCGAGGCTTGGGAAGTGAGACTGATAGTGCAAGCCAACCCACTCTTGAAGTGCTTCTTCGCCGCCTCCCACGAATGAGTCATTGGGGGCGTTTACGGTGATCTCGATGTGATCGCCGCTATCGTCGAGTGAGTCCTCGGTCTTCAGCGACATATTGGTCGTGACGAAGCCATGCGCCGCAGCGAAGCTTGCAGCCCCGGCATGGCAGGCGCATTGGCTGAGCCCATACTTCTTGGCATTGGGGTAGCGGTAGAAAAACTGAATTGCGGCTGCGCCCCGCAGCTTCTGGGTATCGACCAGGACCTGGGCAGGGCCATCGGGAGTCAGCACATAGGCTTCAGCCATGACGGCATCATCGAGGCCGTCATCAGTGTTGAAGACGAGCGTGATTGGCGTAGTGGTCATCATGCCTCCTCTGGAGAGTGTCAAGCAGCGAGGCGCTGCAACAATGCGTTCTGAAGATCGGTTTCGGCTCGGATCACGTCTCGGATCGCCACCCTGGACGAAGGGCGGATGAATACGTGCTCAATGGCGGAGTGGATCAGGAAGTAAACAGGCTCCCCGCGGTAAACGCCCTTCCAGTAGGTGACGTGGTAATCGTCCCGCAGACGCAGTCCACGCCCGTAACCGAGCTGTTGCTCAAGTTCCTCAAGGCCGGTGACGTGCTTCGCCAGCGATTTGAAGGTGATCTTGCGCGCAGCCTCGACCAAGTCGCTGATGGCTTGTCCTTTTGATCGTGCGGACTCGCCGTCATGAAGGTCTATGCACCGCGTGTAGTATTCAAACGCCTGGTTGCTGGTGGACATGGAGATGCTCCCTTATTGGATTGGAGACATCTTCAAGCGCGTCAGGGCGTGCCAGAACCCCAGGCGGCTGAGCCGGGGGGACTCAAAGTTGAGTGATCGTCTGGTTCTCCACCTTGAGCCTTCCGGCGACGTTACCTCGACCGGAAATCCGGATTAGCTCCCAAACTTCGGAATGACTCGAGCTACTGGCATCGTCATCCAGCCTGTCGCAACGACCTAGGTAGAGGTTTCGGCTACCCAGGAACTCGGCGGTAACGGACTCGGCCGTGCGCTGGATGAAATTTCGAACCTGGATGCGTTCGCCGGCGAAGTCCAGGGATGAACCATGCTGTGCCACATAGGCTTCGAGTTGTGTGGAAGGCATTGAAGCTCCGGATAACAGTACGTACTGGCGGTGGCCAGTGTTCCGATTGTGGGAAGGGATTCAAGTGAAGTGAGGGTGCTGAAATTCAAGGCGGCCCTCATCCCGATGAATATCAAGGGTGTGATTGAGGAGAGTTGGCCAGGTTTGGTGCAGAACCCGGCCATTAGGGGAGGGGAAAATGCAGGGGGCAACAGCACGCGCTTGCTGCCCAAATGCATGTCAACACGCCAGAGTTAGTCCCAGCCGGCGTGCTCCACGGCCTTGTTGAAAGTATCCGCGACCAGGTGGGCCAGCTCCTCGTGCGTGTCTGCCTTCGGATGCTGCAGGCCGTCTGTAACGATGGCCTTGTGTTGCCAGGCCCAGGCCTTGCCCTTGTCGGCGAAGATGATTGCGCGAGCTTCGGCGATCCAGAATCGGAACTCAGCTCGCACTTGCTTGGGATCGTCATTGTCCGGAACCTTTGGAACCACCCAGGCGGAGAATTGGCGACTCCGGATCGAATCTACCCAGCGGAGGTCGTCCTCGATGTCCATTCGGAACAGGTAGGTATCAGGCAGGACAAGCTTCTGTTCCAGGATCGATTTGATCTTTATAGTGGATCCACCTTTTGAGACAGTGACTACGGGGTAGTTTAAGCTGTCGTCCTCGAAAGGATGACAGCAAATGG
>NZ_MBPN01000175.1 GCF_001695625.1 Pseudomonas defluvii | reverse complement strand
GGCTACACCCTGCCAATGATTGCCCTGCCTGTGGTCGACAACCCGCTGGCCGTATTCGATATCGCGTCCTCACGGGCCCAGGAGATTTGCCTGGGCATAGTCTGCGCGGCGGTGGTCGGGGCAGTGTTCTGGCCGCGCCGACTGGCCCCTGTAGTGGTGGGCACGACCAGCAACTGGTTCAATGAAGCCCGTCGGTACAGTGACACGTTCCTCGCCCGGCAGGCCTCGACCGAAACCGTCAGCACCTTGCGCGCCTCGATGGTCGCGACCTTCAACTCGCTGGAAATGATGATCGGCCAACTGGCCCATGAGGGCGCACGCCCACAAACCGTAAAGAACGCCCGCGAGCTGCGTGGTCGCATGATTCACCTGCTACCAGTACTCGACGCACTGGACGACGCACTGCTGGCACTTGAGAAACGCGCCCCGGCGCAGGCTGAACACCTTCAAGCCGTGCTGTTGGAGGCCCGCGACTGGCTGCAAGCCACCGCCGAATCAGCCTCACCAGCACGCTGGTCAGCCTTGCGCACCCGGCTGGAAAACCTGCAACCCGACGCCGCAGCGCTGGACGAGCGGCCCATGCTACTGCTTTCCAATGCCTTGTATCGTCTCACCGAATGGGTCGATCTGTGGCAAGACTGCTGCACGCTGCAACAGGCCATTCGGACCGAGGACCTCTCGCCTTGGCACGCCGTTTATCGACACTGGCGGTTGGGCCGGCTGACACCGTTTTTTGACCGCGGCCTGATGCTCTACTCGGTGTTCTCGACCGTGACCGCGATCATTGCCGCCACGACGTTGTGGATCCTGCTGGGCTGGAACGATGGCGCCAGCGCAGTCATTCTGGCAGCGGTTGCCTGCAGCTTCTTCGCCGCCATGGACGACCCGGCACCACAGATTTATCGGTTTTTCTTCTGGACCACCCTGTCGGTGGTGTTTGCCAGCCTTTACCTGTTTCTGGTGCTGCCCAACCTGCATGACTTCCCGATGCTGGTACTGGCCTTCGCGATCCCGTTCATTTGCGTCGGCACCCTGACCGTCCAGCCGCGCTTCTACCTGGGCACCTTGCTGACCATCGTCAACACGGCCTCGTTCATCAGCATCCAAGGGGCCTACGACGCCGACTTTCTGACCTTCATCAATGCCAACCTGGCGGGCCCCGCAGGCCTGTTGTTCGCCTTCATCTGGACCCTGGTGATGCGCCCGTTCGGTGTCGAGCACGCCGCCCGGCGGCTAACGCGGTTTAGCTGGCACGACATCGTCGGCATGACCCTTCCTGCCACCTTGGCCGAGCACCGCAGGCTGGGCGTGCAAATGCTCGACCGCCTGATGCAGCACCTGCCACGCCTCGGCCAGACCGGACAGGACACCAGCGGTGCCCTGCGTGACTTGCGGGTTGGCCTGAACCTGCTCGACCTGCTGGCCTATATGCCCCGTGCTTCAGCACAGGCTCAAGCGCAACTTGAACAGGTCGTCACCGAAGTGGGCGCGCATTTTCAGGCCTGCCTGGACGCTCGCCGTCGCCTGCACCCGCCCGAACTGTTGCTGACCAGCATGGAGCGCGCTCGGCAGTCGCTTAACGTGCAGAGCATGGCCGAACACGCCGATGCCCGTCTGCATTTGCTGCATGCCTTGAGCGGTTTGCGTCTGGCCATGCTGCCAGGCGTGGAAGTCATGCTTGATCCCGCTGCAAACCCACCTCAATTGCCCTATGGCATCGACGGAGCGCCCCTGTGATCGGTGACCTGGATATCAGCGGGGTTTTCCTGCCCACGCTGCTCGTGATGATGCTGGGAACATACCTGCTGTTTCTCGGCCTGCATGCCGTGCTGACACGCGTGCATTTCTATCGCCTGGTCTGGCACCGGGCGTTGTTTAACGTCGCTCTCTACGCCGTACTGCTCGGTACGGTAGATCATTTTTTTCGAAGCCTGATGCTGCCATGAAGAAACCTCTATTGACCCTGGGACGCATGGTCCTGACGCTGTTGGTTGTGACGCTGGCGACCGTACTGGTCTGGCAGATGGTGCTGTATTACATGTTCGCGCCCTGGACCCGTGATGGGCACATCCGCGCCGACGTGATCCAGATCGCGCCTGACGTGTCCGGGCTGATCCAGGAGGTCAGCGTGCGTGACAACCAGGTGATCAAGCGTGGCGATGTGCTATTCACCATTGATCAGGACCGCTTCCGCCTGGCCTTGCGCCAGGCCCAGGCCACCCTGGCAGAGCGCAAGGAAACCCTGGCCCAGGCGCAACGTGAGGCCAAGCGTAATCGAGGGTTGGGCAACCTGGTCGCCCAAGAGCAACTGGAAGAGAGCCAGTCACGCGAAGCCCGGGCGCAGTCGGCTATGGCCGAGGCCCAGGTAGCAGTCGATGCGGCGCAGCTCAACCTCGACCGCTCGGTACTGCGCAGCCCGGTGGACGGTTACCTCAACGACCGGGCCCCGCGCGTAAACGAGTTCGTCAGTGCCGGTCGCCCTGTGCTGTCGGTTGTGGACAGCAATTCTTACCACGTCGACGGCTACTTCGAAGAAACCAAGCTTTCCGGCATCAAGGTTGGCCAGGCAGTGGACATTCGCGTCATGGGTGACAACACACGGCTGCGCGGCCATGTACTGAGCATCGCCGCCGGTATCGAAGACCGCGACCGCAGCAGTGGTGCGAACCTGCTGCCCAACGTCAACCCTGCATTCAGTTGGGTACGCCTGGCCCAGCGCATCCCCGTACGCATCGCCTTCGATCAGGTGCCGGATGATTTCCGCATGATCGCCGGGCGCACGGCCACAGTGTCCATCATCGAGGGCAGCGGTCAATGAAGCGGTTGGCATTGCTGAGCATCAGCCTGGTGCTATCGGCCTGCCAGATGGTCGGCCCGGATTACCGTCTGCCCAAGGACGCAGCGGTCAACCGCAGTGACCTGCAAGGCGCGTTGCGCAACGATGCGAACAGCGTGGTCTCCGCACCAGTGCCCGGCAACTGGTGGCAGCTGTATCGCGATGATCGCCTTGACCACCTGGTGCGCGACGCCCTGGCTGCCAACACCGAGCTGCGCGTAGCTGCCGCGAACATCGCCCGGGCCCGCGCCCAGGTCGAGGAAGCACAGGCTCAGGGCGGCTTTCACGCCGGAACGAAACTCGGCGCCCAGCGCCTGCAAGAATCCGGCGAGGCGTTCCTGCTGCCGGAAAAAGTGCCCGTGGCCAATATTGGCGAAGCGATCCTTAGTGCGTCCTACCAGTTCGACCTATGGGGCACCCTCAAGCGCGGTGTAGAAGCAGCCCAGGCCAATGCCGACGCGACCCAGGCCGCCGCTGATACGGCACGAATCACGGTGGTCGCCGACGTAGTGCGCGCCTATACCCAAGTGTGTGCCGCCAACGAAGAGCTGCACATCGCCCAGACCTCACTGGACCTGCAGGAGCAAAGCCTGAGCCTGACCCAACGCCTGCGCGATGCCGGGCGTGGCGACGAAACCCAGGTCACGCGCTCGCAGACCCAGTTCAAATCCCTGCGCGCCGAACTGCCGCGCTATCAGGCAGCACGCGAAGCCGGTCTGTTTACCCTGTCGATGCTGCTGGCCAAGCCTGTCGACCAGCTACCGGCCGGCACCGCAACCTGTGCCGAACTGCCCCACATCGCCCAGTTGTTGCCCGTAGGTGATGGGGCCGCGCTGCTCAAGCGACGCCCTGATGTACGCCAGGCCGAGCGTGGCCTCGCGGCCGCCACCGCCACCATCGGGATCGCCACCGGCCAGCTGTATCCGGACATCAGCATTGGCGCTCAAGTTGGCACCATCGGTATTCTGGAAAACCTCGGTACGCCGGCAACCAACCGCTGGGGTTTTGGTCCGCTGTTGACCTGGAACGTACCGACCAACGGTACTCGGGCACGTATCCGCGAAGCCGAGGCCTCGACCCAAGCGGCCCTGGCACGCTTTGACGGCGTGGTGCTCAACGCCATCCGCGAAACCCAGACCAGCCTTGCCCAGTACAGCGCCCTGCTGGAGCGGCGTGATGCCTTGGCAGAGGCCGAACGCTCGGCGCAATTGGCTGCAGATCAAACGCATCGTTTCTATCAGGCCGGTCGCGCGTCGTTCCTTGCCGACCTGCAGGCGACCCGCACTTACACGGATATGCGCGCCCAACTGGCGGCTGCCAACACTCAGGTCGCCTTGGGGCAGATCGGGTTGTTCCTCGCGCTGGGTGGGGGCTGGGAAGGCACTGGCGATGCACGCGCCGCGCAACCCTCGGCAGCACACTGATGCCCTCAGGTTTTATCCATCATTCCCTTGAACAGCTCCAACGGCAGCGGGAAGACGATGGTCGATGACTTGTCCCCGGCAATGCTGCCCAGGGTCTGCATATAGCGCAGTTGCATGGCGCCGGACTGGCGCCCCAGCATTTCGGCAGCCTGCATGAGTTTCTCTGACGCCTGCAACTCGCCTTCAGCATGAATCACCTTGGCCCGTCGCTCACGCTCGGCTTCGGCTTGACGGGCTATGGCGCGAATCATCGACTCATTCAGGTCGACATGCTTGATCTCGACGTTTGCCACCTTGATGCCCCAGGCATCGGTCTGGGCATCAAGCACCTGACGGATGTCCAGGTTGAGTCGCTCGCGTTCAGCCAGCAGTTCGTCCAGTTCATGCTTGCCCAGTACCGCACGCAAGGTGGTCTGGGCCAGTTGGCTGGTAGCGGCGAAGTAGTCCTCGACCTGAATGATTGCCTTTTGAGCATCCAGCACACGGAAGTAGAGCACCGCATTGACCTTGACCGAGACGTTGTCGCGGGTGATCACATCCTGGGGCGGTACGTCGTGAACCACGGTTCGCAAATCGACCCTGACCATCTGTTGCACGCCCGGAATCAGCAGAATCAGCCCCGGCCCTTTGACCTGCCAGAACCGGCCCAACTGAAACACGACGCCGCGTTCGTACTCGCGCAGAATGCGAAAGGCTGAAAACAACAACAGCATGATCAGCCCAAACAGCGCAGCAAAACCCAGTTGCAGGAACATGCTCACTCTCCTTGCGCCGGTTGTTCGGCGGCAGCACTAACCTCCAGCAGCACGCCGTTGCGTGCCACCACCCGAACCCGCTGCCCGGCGTGCAAAGGCGTCTGGCACTGTGCCTGCCACTGCTCGCCCTGGGCCTGTACACAGCCCATACAAGGGTCTGTGGCCTGCACGTCGGTGACCCTCACCACGCTACCCACAAGGCCGGCATCTCCACTGACCAGTGCACGCCTTCTGGCCCTGAGCGCCATACCGATCAACCCGCTCAACAACAACGCTGCGAGCAGGGCCAACCCCAGTATCAGAGGCAAGGGAATGCCAAAGCCGGGCACATCGGTGTCCATCAGAATGACAGCGCCCGCCACAAACGCGGCAATACCCCCAAAGCCGATGACCCCAAAGCTGGGCAAGAACGCTTCTGCAATCATGAATGCCAGCCCCAGCATGATCAGGCCAACGCCGGCATAGTTCACCGGCAACAACTGCAACGCGTACAAACCCAACAACAGGCAGATGCCACCCACCACGCCGCCTACACCGGAACCCGGGTTCATGAACTCGAACATCAGCCCGTAGACACCGACGGTGATCAGCACCAGCGCCACACTGGGGCTGGTGATGACCGCCAGCAGTCGGGTACGCCAGTCGGGTTGGCGCTCAATCAGCGGCGCCTGGGTGGTCTGCAACACGACGGCCTGGCCTGCAGCCTCAAGGCTCTTGCCATCGAGTTGGCGCAACAGGTCTGGCACATCAGTGGCCACACGATCGATCACCTTTAGCCGCAACGCTTCGCTGGCGGGCAGACTGACCGCATCACGGACGGCCTTTTCCGCCCACTCGACATTCCGCCCGCGCAATTGCGCCAGGCTGCGAATGTAAGCGGCGGCATCATTGATCTGTTTGTGGAGCAGGGTGTCGCCAGGATCTAAGGGCGCCTTCTTGTCGCTACTGGGGGCAGCGGGCGGCGCGCCCGGTGCGCCGCCAATCTGCACCGGTGTGGCCGCACCAAGATT
>NZ_MBPN01000174.1 GCF_001695625.1 Pseudomonas defluvii | reverse complement strand
ACGACGAAGATCTCGGGCTGCGAGGCTTGGCAAAGCTCGACCGGGCTGTTGATGTCGACATGGGGATGAGCCCTGGCCGCACGGTCGGCTTCGGCCAACTGGCAGACAAGGGCTTTCTTTTCGGCGCTCATTCCATGCGCTCCTTGTTGTTGAGGGGCAGTGCTTGTCAGTGGGGCACTGACCGCAAAGCGCCGAACGCTAGCAAAGATGCTTTGGGATTGATGTAGGGCGATTCCGAAAGTGTTGGTGCGGGCAGCGTGGCGCAGGTGCAGAAGGGCGTGTGGAGCGCAAAAACAAAAAAGCCCCGCAGTGTGCACTGCAGGGCTTTTGAGGGGCTGGCTCGACCTTAGACGATCGGGTCGCCGACGTGCAGGATCTTCATGCCATTGGTGCCACCGATGGTGTGGTAGCTGTCACCCTTGGTCAGGATGACCCAGTCGCCTTGCTCAACCACGCCACGCTGGATCAACTCGTCAACCGCGGCCTGGCTGACTTTGTCCGCTGGCAGGGCTGCTGGGTCGAACGCGACCGGGTACACGCCACGGAACATCGAGGCACGAGCCTGGGTGGCACGGTGTGGCGAGAAGGCAAAGATCGGCACCGAGGAGCGCAGGCGCGACATGATCAGTGGGGTGTAGCCACTTTCGGTGAGGGCGATGATCGCCTTGACACCCGGGAAGTGGTTGGCCGTGTACATGGCCGCCAGGGCGATGCTTTCGTCGCAGCGCTCAAAGCGGGTGTGCAGGCGGTGGCTGGACTTCTGGCTGGTCGGGTGTTTTTCCGCGCCCAGGCAGATGCGCGCCATGGCCTGGACGGCTTCGACCGGATAGGCACCGGCAGCACTTTCTGCCGAAAGCATCACTGCGTCAGTGTTGTCCAGTACGGCGTTGGCGACGTCGGACACTTCGGCACGGGTCGGCATCGGGTTCTGGATCATCGACTCCATCATCTGGGTGGCGACGATCACGGCCTTGTTGTTGCGGCGGGCGTGCTGAATGATCTTCTTCTGGATCGCGATCAGTTCGGCGTCGCCGATTTCCACGCCCAGGTCACCCCGTGCCACCATGACCGCGTCACTGGCGGCGATCAGACCGTCGAGGGTTTCATCGTCGGCAACGGCCTCGGCGCGTTCGATTTTTGCCACCAGCCAGGCCTTGCCGCCAGCTTCGTCACGCAGGCGACGGGCATACTGCATATCGCTGGCGTCACGCGGGAAGGACACGGCCAGGTAGTCCAGGTCCATCTCGGCAGCCAACTTGATGTCGGCTTTGTCTTTCTCGGTCAGGGCCGGGGCGGTCAGGCCACCGCCTCTGCGGTTGATGCCCTTGTGGTCAGACAGTGGGCCACCGATCAGCACGGAACAGTGCAGCGCATCCTCGGTAGCGGTTTCGACACGCATGACCACGCGGCCGTCGTCGAGCAGCAGTTCATCGCCGACGCCACAGTCCTTGACCAGGTCCGGGTAGTCGATACCGACGATGTCCTGGTTGCCCTCGGTCAGTGGGTGAGCCGTGGAGAAGGTGAAGCGATCGCCGACCTTGAGTTCGATCCGCTTGTTGGCGAACTTGGCGATACGAATTTTAGGGCCTTGCAGGTCGCCGAGCAGGGCCACATGGCGGCCGAGGCGGGCGGCGATTTCACGGATCAGCTGGGCGCGAGCCTTGTGCTCTGCGGGGCTGCCATGAGAGAAGTTCAGGCGCGCGACATCCAGACCGGCGAGGATCAGTTGCTCGATAACTTCCGGTGAATTACTGGCGGGGCCGAGGGTGGCGACAATTTTGGTACGGCGGATGGTCATGCACAGACTCCTTTAGTGAAGCGCTGCGAAAGGCTACTCCTGAAAAAGCCTGTAGTCATTGTTCCTGTGTACTACCTTGCAGGCGGAGTGCAGGTCGTTTGAACCGTAGGACGTGTGTCGGGTGGCTCGTCTTCAGATTTGCGGCCAAAAGCCGATACACTGCACATCACAGGAGAATCCCCCATGCGAGCCTTGATAGTCTTAGCCTTGGCGACCAGTGTCGTCGGCTGTACCCGCTGGTCGATGGACCACCATTTGAATAATGCCTACCGTGCCTATGATCGGGGTAACTGCGAGCGGGTGATGCTCGAGCTGTCCCAGGTCGACCGTACCAGCAGAGCCCGGCCGTTCGTACAGCCGGAAGTCGCGATGCTGCGGGGGCAATGCCTGGAGCGCCAGAAGCTCTACCCGGACGCGGTGCAGACTTACCAGTACATCATCCAGCGTTACCCACAGAATGAGTATGCGTTCCGTGCCCGGGCGCGTCTGCAGACGCTGGAACGCCTTGGCCACTACCGCGCAGGTGAGGAGGCGATTACCCGCCCGGCAGCGGTTACCTCCTGGCGCTAGTGCGAAAGTACTAGGGTTCGATTGTGACGTATGGGGTATGTTGCGCTAGTCTTGTCATAGGCAAGCGCCTCCCCATCGGCAGTACTAGCGCGACCCTGCTCAAGGGTTTCCGACAGTGGTTCGAACCATGTTTACCGAGCGCCATATCGAGCGACACCAGCTCCCTTATTTCCTCAAAGTCTTCAACCGCCTTACCGATCAGCCTATTGGTTACTTGGGTAATGTGTCGGAAGACGGCCTGATGCTGATCAGCCAGCTGCCTCTGCTGGTGGGACCGGATTTCGAGTTGCAGATCCGTTTGCCCGGCATTGACGGTGCCCAGCACCTGATCAATCTGACGGCCAGTTGCCTCTGGTGCCATGAGGACCAGACGCCAGGGCATTACGACTCTGGCTTCATGCTGCTGCACCCTCCTCGTGAGTATGATCACCTGGTGCTTGCCCTGCGCAACTACTTCAGCTTCTACCCATTGAGCGCTTCGGCTTGAGGTAGACTCGGGGGATTTTCTGATCAGGGAATTCCCGTGAGCTCCAGCATCTTCTGGCACGACTACGAAACCACCGGCATCAACCCCCGTAGCGATCGCCCGTTGCAGGTTGCCGGTGTGCGCACTGACCTTGAGCTCAACGAGATCGAGGCGCCGGTCAATCTCTACTGTCGACCCAGTGACGATATTTTGCCGCACCCAGCGGCGTGCTTGATCACTGGCATTACGCCGCAGCACTTGGCCGATCATGGCCTTGGCGAAGCTGAATTCATGACGCGCATTCATGCCGAGCTGGCGCGCCCGGGTACCTGTGGTGCGGGTTACAACACCTTGCGTTTTGACGACGAGGTCACGCGTTACAGCCTTTACCGTAACTTTTTCGACCCCTATGCCCGAGAGTGGCAAGGTGGCAATAGCCGTTGGGACCTGATCGACACGGTACGGGCCGCCTGCGCTTTGCGTCCGGATGGCATCAATTGGCCTGAGCAGGACGGACGCATCAGCCTGAAGCTCGAACTGCTGACTGCCGCCAATGGTATCGATCACGGCCAGGCGCATGAAGCGTTGTCCGACGTGCGTGCCACTATTGCGATGGCAAGGTTGATCAGACAAAAACAACCGAAGCTATACGACTGGCTGTTTCAACTGCGTAGCAAGCAGAAAGTACTCGACCATATTCGATTGATGCAGCCCGTTGTACATATCTCCGGTCGCTTTTCCGCCGCGCGTAATTATATGGGTGTGGTGTTGCCTTTAGCGTGGCACCCACGTAATCGCAATGCACTGATTGTCTGTGACCTGCACCTGGATCCCCAGCCGTTGCTGGAGGAAGAGGCCGAGGTAATACGCCAGCATTTATACACGCGCCGTGAGGCGTTAGCCGAGGGGCAGCTACCGGTACCCTTGAAGTTGATTCACATAAATCGTTGCCCGGTGATTGCACCGTTGTCGGTATTGCGCAATGAAGATCAGCAGCGCTTGGCGCTGGATATGCAGCTGTATCACGACAGGGCTGCTGAGCTGCTAGGTCATCAGGCGATTGTTCAAGATAAGTTGAAAACGGTTTATGCCTCCGAGGAATTTTCGTCCTGTGAAGACCCCGAACAGCAACTGTACGAGGGTTTTTTAGGCGAGCGTGATCGTCGCTTGTGCGAGCAGGTGCGCAGTGTTGATCCACAACAATTGGTGAGCGGGCAGTGGATGTTTGATGACGAACGCTTACCGGAGCTGTTGTTCCGTTATCGTGCCCGAAACTTTCCTGAGACCTTGAGTGCTGAAGAGCATCAACGTTGGGTCGAGTTCTGTCGACAGCGTTTGACGGACGAGGCCATGGGCGCGCCCAACACGCTGCCCGCCTTCGAACAGGCGCTGGAGGGGTGTTGGGCTCAGGCAACGGAGCAGCAGCGTGGATTGCTCGGTACGTGGCGTGAATATGTTCAGGCGCTGAAGGTGCGTTTACAGATGTAAAATATTGCGAACATAAAAAACGCCAGCATGCTGGCGTTTTTATTACAGGCATCAGTATATGCCGGTCGTGATTAACCGAGCAGCGTTGCCCAGCCTTCAACCACGTCGCCGCCCCACTTGGCTTTCCACTCTTTCAGTGTCTTGTGGTTGCCACCTTTGGTTTCGATGACTTCGCCGTTATGTGGGTTCTTGTATTGTTTGACCTTGCGCGCGCGCTTGGTACCGGTGGTTTTCACCGCGCCACGTGGTGCTTTGTTCAGTTTGGCTTCTGGGTCCAGCAGGGCAATGATGTCGCGCAGCGATTTTTGATACTCGCCCATCAGCTCGCGCAATTTGCCTTCGAACTCCAGCTCTTTCTGTAGTTTGTCGTCTTCCGACAGGTTTTTCAGACGGGCCTGCAGTTCTTTGATGGCTTCTTCTGTAGCGCGGTATTCGTTGATCAGGGACATGGGGTAATCCTTGGTGGAAAGGGAAACAGTGCCGCAATAATAGTCAGAGGTTTTCGTCAAGTAAACATTAAACTCGAAAATCACATGAACGCATTTTAATGTCTGGAATCTGTCAGGTAGAAATTTACAAACTTAAAGTGTCTTGGAACAAGTAACTTTTTGTCGCAGCTGGCGTAGCGCCAGTGGTCGAAGACCTTGCGGCCACCGTCCATCAGCCGACCCGGCAGTTGCAATCATTACTGCAGTTTTGCTGGGCAATCGTTAGAATGAGCACCTTTGCGAAGTTCTGGAGTCCATTTTCATGCGCACCTATCGGCTGGTGATTGCGTGCCCCGACCGCGTCGGCATCGTCGCCAAAGTCAGTAATTTCCTGGCGTCCTACAACGGCTGGATCAACGAAGCGAGCCACCATTCCGATGAATTGAGCGGCTGGTTCTTCATGCGTCACGAAATTCGCGCTGAAACCCTGCCGTTTGGTATCGAGGCTTTTCGCGAGGCCTTCGCGCCTATCGCAGAAGAGTTCTCCATGGTTTGGCGGATCACCGATACCGACCAGAAGAAGCGTGTGGTGTTGATGGCCAGTCGCGAGTCCCATTGCCTGGCCGACCTGCTTCACCGTTTTCACAGCAATGAACTGGATTGCGAGATTCCGTGCGTGATTTCCAACCACAACGACCTGCGCAGCATGGTTGAGTGGCACGGCATCCCGTTCTTCCATGTCCCTGTCGACCCTCAAGACAAGCAGCCTGCATTTGCCGAGGTTTCGCGCCTGGTCAAAGAGCATGCCGCCGATGTGGTCGTGCTGGCGCGCTACATGCAAATCCTGCCACCACAGCTGTGTCAGGAATATGCGCAGAAGGTGATCAATATTCACCACAGTTTCCTGCCGTCGTTCGTTGGCGCCAAGCCCTACCACCAGGCGGCAGTGCGCGGCGTGAAGCTGATCGGTGCAACCTGCCACTATGTCACTGAAGAGCTGGATGCCGGCCCGATCATTGAACAGGATGTGGTGCGCGTCAGCCATAGCGACACCATTGAAGACATGGTTCGTTTCGGCCGGGATGTCGAGAAGATGGTGCTGGCCCGTGGCCTGCGTTATCACCTGGAAGATCGCGTACTGGTGCACGGCAACAAAACCGTGGTGTTCAACTGATTCGGCGGTTTCGCGCGATTTCGGTATGAGCCATCCGTCCGCGCTTCGCGCCAGCGACTGCAGGTGTGGTCGGTTGGGTGTGCGGGGGGAGGGCAGGCAGCGACGGGCGTCGCTG
>NZ_MBPN01000173.1 GCF_001695625.1 Pseudomonas defluvii | reverse complement strand
GAGCTTACATTTTCTAAGATCCTCGACTCCTTTTCCAGCCGGTCAGATTTTTTCTACACCCTTAAATGCGAAGAGCCGGATAAGGTCAAAATGAATAGATATTTCTTCAGAGCAGACTCAGCAGATCCGTGTGCACCGCCAAGTCTGCATATTCGTCGCGTATTAATGGTGAGCTTCGGAGGTATTGCTTTTATAGTTATTCTTTATGGGCTGTTCCTGATTGTAAAAACATGGCCGATTGATGAGTACTCAATTTCTAAGGCTGGGACTTTTGGCGATAGCTTCGGTGCATTGAATAGTCTTTTCACAGGACTTGGATTTGCAGGTTTGTTAACTACTATTTTTCTTCAGCGCGAAGATTTGAGACTCACAAGAGCAGAGCTTTCCGAAACGCGTGCAGAAATTAAGCTGCAGAGTAGAACGTTTCAGCAGCAGCAGTTTGAAGAGTCATTTTATCGCCTTCTTAGTCTATATAGAGAAAATCTTGCTAACCTCTCTTTCAGGTCGCTAGATCGAACTGAGTCTAGGGTGCACGGCATTGATGCTATACGATCTAGGTTAAGCGAGTTTGAGAGTGCTTGTGCAAGTGAGCCTGGATTGTCATTTCCACCCAAAGGAGGGTTGATTGATAAAGACGATTACACATATTGGCTTTACAAGACCTGCAATCACTTTCTTGCTAGGCAGGCGAGGTATCTCGAAACACTAATTGCAATTATTTCTCTGGTCAAGTCGGAGTGTTATGATTCTGCGAAGGCGGAGAACTACCTAAATATTTTATCTTCACAGTTCACTATTTATGAGATTAAGTATGTATTCTATCAATCGTTCTTGAATCCTAACTATGGCTTGCTGCGATCTACTATGGAGAGCTCGCAATCCTTCAAGGATAGATTTTCTACTTCAAGTATAGTGGCTGATCACTATTTGGCTATGGACTATCTTTGGCAGATTAAGTTGTCACAAAAAGCTGTGCGCGATGATCGCCTGTTTCATCAGGAAAATTTTAAAGCGGCGCGTGGCCGAGCTGCTCAGCGACGTCGGGAGGATAGGAGGTTGATGCACAAAGGTTAATCTTAATCGGGGTGTCCTTGCTTGGAGCTACTTGAGACACTTAGGTGTTTCATTCACGCGCGACGCTAAATCACTGACAGTGGGCGTTGCGGTCGGTGGTGAATTCACACTACTCTTCACCTTGAGTGCTGTGGTGAGGCCATTTGGTGCTTCTATCCGTGAAGTCCATAAGTAAAACGAAATGCTTAGATATCTTGGAAGGTTGAAAAGGATGGTCGATAAAATGTCGAAACAAGGCATGTCGCCGGTGCAAGATGAAATGTCGTTACCACTTGTGAAGTCCGCCGTGAACGCTATTCCAAAAGTTTGCTTGGTTGACATGGACACGGACGTCCACGCTTTGCTTGCGGAGAAGCTTTACGACTGCACAACAGCTACCTTGGGGGGCAATGTGAGTAGCCCCAAAAAAAATCCGGGTATGCAAAGTTTTCTGCGTCCGCTCGTGAAGTTGCCTTCGAATCTTCACGAGTTTCACGTTGTCGTGGTGGATTTGGCTAAGACGGATGTCGTGGAGGAATCTGAAGCGCGTGCGGAGTTGAAAGATACCAGCGGAAATTCTGCGTATGCACTAGTGAGTTCTTACCCGGAGCAGGTATTTAATTCAAAAGGTTTTGGTTCTAGAAGATTTTCCAACGAGATTGATGAGGTTCTTAAAAGAGAATCTGTTGTCGTTATTTTCGCGGCGGAAAATCATAAAATTCACTATGATCTTGCAAAGATTGGGATGCATGGTGCAAAAGTCGTAGAGCGAATAGATTGCGATACGTTACGTCTGTGTGATGGCATAAAGAACTTTAAGAATAAGTTCGGGGAAGCAGTCGAGCTTTATAAAGAAGAAACCAGGTTTCACTCTATTCTTGCAAAATATTTGAATTCTGCAACCTATGAGGTTGTTTTTTCCCATCCTACTTTTTGGAAAAATGGGAAATACGAGCCGGATGGGAATTTTGTTCCTCTTCTGACTAATGCCATTGGGGAAATTGTTGGGTACGTCGCTTTTGAAGATAAGGGGGCAGTATTTGTATTGCCGCAAATAGCTAGAAAGTCGAACTTTCTTGTGGAGTTGTTTGACAGTCTCGCAGCTATTTTTCCAGGAGTGTTTCCGTATAATGGAATGTTTGGCTGGCTGGATGATGGGTCCTGTCCGCTTCCCGGTGAGCAAGAAATCCGTGAAGCACGTATTGATATTGAGGCGAAATATCTAGCGGATGTTGCTGAAAATGAAGCCGCGATTACAAGATTAAAAGATGAATATAAGTTTCTGAGGGTAATGCTTTCCGGGACTGGAGAAGAATTAGTAGAAGCGGTCAGAGAATATTTGGTGTGGCTAGGCTTCTCCTCGGCAAAAGCGATGGACGAACACAGTGGAGAAGTCTTGGAGGAAGACATTCAAGTTCAGCTTGAGCCCGGCCTATTGGTGGTAGAGGTTAAGGGTATAGGGGGTACTTCAAAGGATAAGGAATGCGCTCAGATTTCTAAGATTAAGAATAGACGTCAAGAAGAAAGAAGGGCTTGGGACGTCTCTGCGTTGTATGTCGTGAATCATCAGCGTTACGTATCACCCAAGCTTCGAATAAACCCTCCTTTTAGTCAAAATCAAATAAAAGATGCACAGTTAGATAAGCGAGGATTGATAACGACTTATCAGCTGTATTGTGCCTATTTCGACGTTGCTCGCGGATTGGTTACAAAAGACGAAGTTAAAAAGCAGTTGCTAGAATTTGGCCATGTAAAAATTTCACCACCTGAACTAGTTGAGGTTGGTGTTGTTGAGGAGGTTTATCAGCAAGGGCGCGTGATTGTTCTGCAGTTGGGGGAGGCTACGATATCAGTTGGTTCGAGACTTTATGTTTTGAAAAATGATGTCTACGAAACCCGGGAAGTCATAGGTCTGAAGCTAAATGACGTAGATGTCAATAAGGCTACAGGTGGGGAACTTGGTATTCAATTGGATGCGGCCATAAAAAAAGGCAGTAAGATATACCTGTCGGCTTCGTTGGTGTGATGCTCGGATGGATGAATTCCAATAAGGACTTTGATTAAATGATTAGTGCGCTTACTGCTGAGGTTCTCGATTATTTTAAAGCTTGTTGTGAGGGGGCGGGTGGTGGTGCGATTGCTGATGCTTTTAAAGGCTTTGGCTCTAGAATACAATTTTCAATTTATTCGGAAATAACTTTTCCGGGGTTGTCTATTGATGTTGATGGGAGTGAAGTTTATGTGGCAATGAGCAAACTGTCCGAGTCTTGGTTTGCATATGAAACTCTATTGCCGATCATTTCAGCGCTAGGTTTTGAATCAGACAGGCCCGAAAAGATAAAGTCATTTGGTGCCGCGAGCAGTATTCAAGAAGCCATAGTGCTGCATCGCAATTTTGCAGTTACAGGAACTCCAGTTGGCAAGGCCTCGGTTTTTGATGATGATCATATAACTGATTTGTATCTTCAGGTTTTGATGGAAAAAGCTATTGATAGCTTTCGTGAAAGTATTCGATCTGTTATGTCAGTGGCTGGGGCTAGGGAGAGTATTCAAGGCTATTTGATTTACCTGGAAGAGAATTCGGTAGGTGTTCAGAAAGACTTAATTTTACTTTCGTATAATGCTGTTACTAATTCGGTTTCTGATGCCGCGCCATTGCATATTATGAGTATCGCTTACGCAGTGAGGAACCAATACGTTCATGCAGGGGAAATTCCCGTTTCTGGTATTGAGGATCTGAGTGTGAAGGCCGCGTTGCTTACTGCGTGTTTTACATTTGTGTATCAGTATGCACTCATCGTTGCTACGCAATTAATAAATCATAGCGTAGAAAGCTCAGTTTGATTTAGGGCCAAGGATTCGAGATCGGGCGAGTGAATTTGGCTTATCACATTCACCGCCCCACCTGAGTTCTGTTGACTATTAGCCAATTCAACAAGTCATCTGCCGGATAACCTGGACTACGTTTATCCCTACCGACGACATGGTTGCGGCCCTTGTGGCTCAGGACATCATCGACAAGGCGCCGACCAGCCTGCGGGACCTGGCGCGGGTGCAGGCGGCGTTCAATCAGTGGCACGCCGAAAGCGGGCGGCCACTGTGTCAGCTCTCAGTGATGCTGGCGCATACCGTTAACCATTGAGGTCAAGGCGGGTGGGGGATCGCTGGGCTCAGTGTTGCGCCGAGCCTTCACCCGCCAGTTTGCGGTCATACTGAAACCGCCAGCGCACATACAGCAAGGCGCTGATGAACAGCGCCAGGCTCAGCAGCACTTCCAGCCAGCCGAACAGTGCCCGGTCCGGGACGAAGGTGGCCTGTACACCGCTGATGAAATACAGGTTTACCACGAAGCAGATCCAGGCATGAGCGCGGGCACTGCCCAGCAGTATGCCTGGCATCAGTATCAGCAACGGTACCAGTTCGACGCCGAGAATCACCCAGGAGCGCGCGCCATGCAGCTCGGCGAATAGCAGGGTGTTGACGCTCAACAGGGCGATCAAGCCGACGAATGTCGCCAGGCTCAGCGCCCGGCTGATACGCACACGTGGAGCCAACCACTCCAGTGGGGGCAGTACTTTCGGCTTCTTAGCCACGGCCGTTCTCCAGTAGCGTAGCGGTGCTCGCCAAGCGTTGGCCGAGCGCCCGGCACAGGGCGATTTCATCGGCGTCCAGGGCGCGCTTGCCGTCAGCTCCGGCGTGGTGGCTGGCGCCATAAGGGGTGCCACCTCCACGGGTTTCCAGCAGCGCCGACTCGCTGTAGGGCAGGCCCATGATCAACATGCCATGGTGCATCAGCGGCAGCAGCATGGACAGCAGCGTCGATTCCTGGCCGCCATGCAGGCTGGCAGTGGAGGTGAACACCGCGGCGGGTTTGCCGACCAGGCCGCCGCTCAGCCAGAGGCTGCTGGTGCTGTCGATGAAGTACTTGAGAGGTGCGGCCATGTTGCCGAAGCGAGTCGGGCTGCCCAGTGCCAGGCCGGCACAATTACGCAGGTCGTCAAGGCTGGCATACAACGCACCGTTTTCCGGGATGCTCGGGGCAACGGCTTCGCACTCGCTGGAAATGGCCGGTACGGTGCGAATACGGGCTTCCAGGCCGCCCAGTTCAACGCCACGGGCAATCTGCCGGGCCATCTCACTGGTGGAGCCATGGCGGCTGTAGTACAGAATGAGGATGTAGGGCGTGCTCACGAAAGGATCTCCAGCACCTTTTCGGGTGGCCGGCCAATCACGGCGTTGTCGCCCGCGACCAGAATCGGTCGCTCGATCAGTTTCGGGTGGCTGACCATGGCGGCAATCAGTTCATCTTCGGATAGGGCAGGGTTTGCCAGGTCGAGGCTCTTGTACTCGTCTTCGCCACTGCGCAGCAGTTCACGGGCTGTGATTCCCAGTTTGCCGAGCAGGCTGCGCAGCGTCGCCGCGTCGGGTGGTGTTTCCAGGTAGCGTACTACGGTTGGCGCCAGGCCACGGGCCTCGAGCAGTTCCAGCGCACCACGGGATTTGGAGCAGCGTGGGTTATGGTAAAGCGTCAAGTCGGTCATGTTCGGGTCGCATCCAGCATGAAGTGGCGGCTATTCTAACCGCAGCGACTTCGCATTTTGCTTGAATATTCAATAAGGATTGACCCATGACAAGGCGATTGGCAGCAGTACTGGCGATCACTACGAGCCTGTTGCTCGGCGGTTGCGGCGCAGACTATGGGCTGGATCAAAATGGCCGCAAAGTGGCGGCCGAACACGTGGATGGGCGTTGGCTGGTGCTCAACTATTGGGCTGAATGGTGTGGCCCGTGCCGTACGGAGATTCCGGAGCTCAATGCAGTGGCCAAAGACCTGCAGGCCAAGGGCGTGACGGTGCTCGGGGTGAATTTCGACGGCCTGCGCGGTGATGAGCTGAAAAAGGCCAGTGATGCGCTGGGGATAGGGTTCACCGTGCTTGCTGACGACCCGGCCGAGCGCTTTGAGTTGCCGCGCAGTGAGGGTTTGCCGGTC
>NZ_MBPN01000172.1 GCF_001695625.1 Pseudomonas defluvii | reverse complement strand
ATCAGCGAATGGTCAAAACCCCTGCCACCCGAACAGTGGGCCAAGCGCTCGCCTGAGCTGGAAGCGGCTATCGCTGAGCGTGAGGCGGAGCTTGCGGCAGCGGCCTTGTAACAACTTTCGGAAGCGTCCTACATCCCTCCAGAAGGCCATCTGCTAGCGTTCGAACCCTTCGTATTCGAGGCGCTACGGCAGGCGCGAGCATGCCGTTTACTGCTACTGCAAAAAGGACAGGGACTGTTTGCAACCACCCATCACGTGCGATTCGGTCAGGCCTTCAGTCGCCTGGGCACGGCTCTCAGGTGTTGACCTTTAGCGACAGTCGGGGCGCAAAAAAATACGGGCGTGAGTGAAGTACGGCCAGAAAAGCCAGGTGAGGGATCAAGTGTTTTTTGCCGGAGGGATTGCTTTGGATGATGGGGTCAAGCACAGCGCAGCCGAGTGGGATGACAACCCATTGCTTCAGCGTTTGCCACGCCTTCGTGCGGCGGTGGAGCGGTTGGGGCTTGTGTGTCTGGATCGCGAGTGGCGAGGCCAGGAGGCCGCGTATCGGTTCCGGTGCAGTCGCAACCACGTGTTCAGCAGGGCGCTTCTGGTCATTTCGAGCCCGCGGTCAGGAGGGTGTCGGGTGTGTGTGGCACAGGATCGTGATCGGCGCTTGTTTGCCCGGGCCGAATGCGCGGGTGTGACCTGCCTGGAGTCGGCGTGGCTGGGCATTGATGCAATGCACCGCTTTCGTTGCCCGCAGGGGCATGAATGGCGCCGCAAGGGATCTCACGTGCTGCGCAGTGCCAATTGCCCGACCTGCGGGCACGAGAAACACAGCCAGCGCATGCGCCGCAAGGATGGTCTGCTCAGGTTGCAGCAGGTAGCTGTTTCGCACGGTGGAGTCTGCCTGGCCGAGGTCTACGCGGGTGGGCATCAGGCCTACGCGTTCCGTTGCGCCCAGGGGCATGTGTGGGCGTCGGTGGGTAATGAAGTGTTGAGGCGCACCTGGTGTCCGGAATGTGCCCGGCTGCGTAAGGTGGTCGAGTATCGTCTACGGGATGGCCTGGCGCGGTTGCAGCGCAAGGCGGCAGAGCGGGGCGGCGTTTGCCTGGCCGATCGCTATGAGGGGTCCGCTGCCCGCTACCTCATGCGTTGCGCAAAGGGGCACGAGTGGCGTGCGACGGGTAAGCGGCTTCTTCGCGGAACCTGGTGCACGGTGTGCGTCCATGATGCCAAGCGCTTGAGCATTCGTGATGCTCAGCGGGAGGCGCAGGCGCGTGGCGGGCAATGCCTGTCCACGACGTACGTCAACAACAGTACCAAGCTTCATTGGCTGTGTGATCGCGGGCATAGCTGGCATGCCCCGCTGGCAACCATCAGGGCCAGGCACTGGTGCCCGGAGTGTGCATGCATGTCGAGGATCAGCAGTCGCAAATCCAAGGCTCGATCACGCTATGTCGAGGCGTCGGCGTCCGTTGCCGATGAGTGGCTGTTTGCCGCTTCCCAGGAGTAGAGCCCGATCTTCGCTGCTTTCATGCCCAGGCAGTCTTCAGGCCGTAATCGTCTAACGCAGTATCGGTTGTCGCTCGTCCAACGGGGTGGAGGATGCCTCGACTGGGTATCGGGCGGTGTCGACTTGATTTCCTCGGGTTTCCCGACTTCTATCAATACAGACCCATCATTTGGCGATGTGCTCGCCATAGCCAGCCATTGAACACCGGCGCTGTAATGGTCAAGGAGTTGTCACTCAGTCCTCAACCTTGGTCGTTGATGATGCCAAACAAAGCACTGCGAATCCTGATTGCCGATGAACACCCCACGCAACTTCTGCAATTGGAGAAGATGCTCAATGGCATGGGCTATTACCGGATCGCGCCTGTGCGCACCTTCGAAGAGTTGCAGCACCTGGTGCAGAATGCGTTGCAGCCCTTCAACCTGTTGATCGGCAATATAGACCTGGCCAGCCATGCGGGGGTTGATCTGGAGCGCTTTTGCCGTGTTCATGCGCAGGTCCAGCACGCCTTGCTCTATGAATCGCAGCATTTGAAAATTCCCGCTGTGCCCGCCGGGAAGCGCCAGGCGGTGAGCGTGAGGCTGCCGAGGGTGCCAGACAACGAGTCGCTGGAGGCGTTCATGGCGATCATCGACGCCCCCATGGTGATCGCACGTCTGCCGGGCCCTGGAGGCAGTGCCAGCGTGCCCAAGCATATCGGGCGTGGCTCCAGCCTGGGACCGACGGTCTTTTCCCGGCAATCCTGAAACTGTTTTTGCTATCCTCTTGCGCCTGCCCCGCGCGCCAGGATGCGCGTCGACTGTTTCTCGACCACGGACCTGCCATGACTGCCTCCCACCCTGTGAGCCCGCTGCGGCTGTCGCGTAGCGACCACAAGACCCTCAGCCTGGCCGCCCTTGGCGGCGCGCTGGAGATCTACGATTTCATCATTTTCGTGTTCTTCACCCTGACCCTGAGCCAGCTGTTTTTCCCGCCGCAGATGCCAGAGTGGCTACGCCTGCTGCAAAGTTTCGGCATCTTTGTCACTGGTTATCTGGCTCGTCCATTGGGCGGCATTCTGATGGCGCACTTTGCCGACCACCTGGGGCGCAAGAAGGTGTTCAGCCTGAGCATCTTGATGATGGCGCTGCCCTGCCTGCTCATCGGTGTGATGCCTACCTATGCCGAGATTGGCTACTTCGCGCCCCTGCTACTGTTGGCCTTGCGCATTTTCCAGGGGGCTGCGGTCGGCGGTGAGGTGCCCAGTGCCTGGGTGTTCGTCGCTGAGCATGCGCCCCCTGGGCGTCGTGGCTATGCCCTCGGCTTTTTGCAGGCGGGGTTGACCTTTGGCTACCTGCTGGGCGCTCTGACCGCAACGGCGCTGGCGCAGCTGTTCAGCCCCCAGGAAATACTCGATTACGCCTGGCGACTGCCGTTCCTGCTTGGTGGTGTGTTTGGGGTGATTGGCGTGTGGCTGCGTCGTTGGCTGAGTGAAACGCCGGTGTTCCTGGCCCTGCGCGAGCGTCGTGAACAGCCAGTGGCGTTTCCCTTGCGTACGGTATTGCGTGAGCATCGCCAGGCGCTGGTTCCGGCGGTGCTGCTCACCTGCGTGCTGACCTCGGCGGTGGTGGTGCTGGTAGTCATCACCCCAACGGTGATGCAGCAACGGTTTGGCATGACGGCCGGCCATACGTTTGCTCTGAGCAGCATCGGGATTGTCTTTCTGAATATTGGCTGTGTACTGGCTGGCCTTCTGGTTGATCGGATCGGTGCCTGGCGCGCCTTGACGATCTACAGCCTGTTACTGCCGCTGGGCATCGCCGGCTTGTATGCCAGCCTGATCGGTGGCTGGAGCTGGCCCGGGTTAGCCTACGCCTTGGCGGGCTTGAGCTGTGGCGTGGTCGGCGTCGTGCCTTCGGTGATGGTCAGCTTGTTCCCGGCTCAGATTCGCGTGTCGGGCATTTCCTTCACCTACAACATCGCCTATGCCCTGTGGGCCAGTGTCACGCCGCTGATGTTGATCGCCTTGATGCCTTGGAGCCCTTGGGTCTGTGCCGGTTTTGCACTGGTCATGGGAACGGTCGGTGCAGCCGCGGCGGTGTATTTTGGCGCCAGAAACGATGGGGTGTTTGCCGACGAGGCGTTGCAGTGTTAAGCGGGCAATGAGCAACAAAAAAGCCCCCTCGACCTGAACGGTGAGGGGGCTTTTTTAGACATGCGGCTTACATGTTCGGGTAAGTCGGCCCGCCAGCACCTTCCGGTGCGACCCAGGTAATGTTCTGCGAAGGGTCTTTGATATCACAGGTCTTGCAGTGTACGCAGTTCTGGGCGTTGATCTGGAAGCGCTTGTTGCCGTCTTCCTGGGTCACCACCTCGTAAACGCCGGCAGGGCAGTAGCGTTGAGCGGGCTCATCGTACAGCGGCAGGTTGGTCTTGATCGGGATGTTCGCGTCCGCCAGTTTCAGGTGGCACGGTTGCTCTTCTTCATGGTTGGTGCTGGAGAGGAACACCGAACTCAGTTTGTCGAAGCTGAGTTTGCCGTCTGGTTTCGGGTAGTCGATTCTGGTCGAGTCGGCGGCCAGCTTGAGGCAGGCGTAGTCCGGTTTGGTGTCGTGCAGGGTGAACGGCAGCTTGCCGCCGAACCAGTTCTGGTCGACATAGTTGAAGGCGGCGCCCAGCAGCGGGCCGAACTTGTGCATGGCCGGGCCGAAGTTGCGGCTGGCGAACAGTTCTTCATAGAGCCAGCTGGCCTTGAACGCATCGACGTAGGAGGTCAGCTCATCGCCGCCTTCCTTGCCAGCCAGCAGTGCTTCGGCCACGGCGTCGGCGGCGAGCATGCCGGACTTCATCGCGGTGTGGCTGCCCTTGATCTTGGCAACGTTCATGGTGCCCAGGTCGCAGCCGATCAGTGCGCCACCCTTGAAAACCATTTTCGGCAGCGAGTTCAAGCCGCCCTTGGCCAGGGCGCGGGCGCCGTAGCTGATGCGCTTGCCGCCTTCAAGGTACTGCTTGAGTACCGGGTGATGTTTCAGGCGCTGGAACTCGTCGAACGGCGACAGGTAGGCGTTGCCATAGGACAGGTCGACGATCAGACCGACCACCACCTGATTGTTTTCCAGGTGATAGAGGAAGGAGCCGCCGGTGTTTTCGGTCGCCATGATGTCCAGCGGCCAGCCAGCGGTGTGAACTACCAGGCCTTGTTGGTGCTTGGCCGGGTCGATTTCCCAGATTTCCTTCAGGCCGATGCCGTAGTGCTGCACGTCGGCTTCGCTGTCCAGGTTGAAACGCTTGATCAGTTGCTTGCCGATATGGCCACGGCAGCCTTCGGCGAACAGGGTGTATTTGCCGCGCAGTTCCATGCCCGGGGTGTACAGGCCTTCTTTCGGGTTGCCTTCGCGGTCGACGCCCAGGTCGCCGGTGATGATGCCGCGAACCACGCCATTTTCGTCGAACAGCGCTTCCTGGGCGGCAAAGCCTGGGTAGATTTCCACGCCCAGGTTCTCGGCCTGCTGCGCCAGCCAGCGGCACAGGTTGCCCAGCGAGATGATGTAGTTGCCTTCGTTGTGCATGGTTTTCGGCACAAACAGGTCAGGTACCTTGACCGCGCTGTCGGCGTTCTTCAGCACGTAGATGTCGTCGCGCTTGACCGGCGTATTCAGTGGGGCGCCCAGTTCTTTCCAGTCTGGGAACAGCTCGTTCAGTGCGCGCGGTTCGAATACGGCGCCGGAGAGGATGTGTGCGCCGACCTCGGAGCCTTTCTCGACCACGCAGACGCTGATTTCGCTACCGGCTTCGGCGGCCTTCTGCTTCAGTCGGCAGGCGGCGGACAGGCCTGCCGGGCCAGCGCCGACGATGACCACGTCGAATTCCATGTATTCGCGTTCCACAGGTTCTCTCCTACTCAAGGCTCATCGTTTTTTCTTTATTGGCGGGTGCCAGGCGGTCACCGATCAGGCGTAAGGGGCGATGCCTTCGCTGTAGCTCGGGCGATGACGGACTACACCGCTTTCTCTTGGCCGCGCATTATATCTACACCACTTGCGCGGTCCAATACAAACGTTTGTTTGAATTTGCCGCAGGCCAGTAAAATCAAAGAGGCGCGGCTTGAAGCTGGCCGGTTTGCCGTATTGACCGGATTGGGTGTTACGGTCAAGATACGAGCGGTTTTACGCTCGCCGTAGGCTGATCGTAGGATGCAGGAGCACCCCTAAAACCTGGCAAAAAGCAGGGCAGTTAAGCCAAAACCCGCTTTGTAGTGGAGTTTACACGCCACGACACAGAATGACCCACGGGTTTTGCTAATAAAAGGTCAAAAAAGGACTGATCAGTCAGTTCCGCTTGGCCTGCCCGAAATTGTTTTTAGAGGTGCCCTTGTACCCACGCGCAATCGCCGGGCCCGCCCCAGGCGACATTCTTTTCACCGGAGAGTAACGAGGAATCCATGAAGGTTCTTGTAGCTGTCAAACGAGTGGTCGACTATAACGTCAAGGTTCGCGTCAAGGCGGACAACTCCGGCGTCGACCTTGCTAACGTCAAGATGTCCATGAACCCCTTCTGCGAGATCGCTGTGGAAGAGGCCGTACGCCTGAAGGAAAAAGGCGTGGCGACCGAGATCGTCGTC
>NZ_MBPN01000171.1 GCF_001695625.1 Pseudomonas defluvii | reverse complement strand
GGGCTGACGCCCTCCTCGGCGTGCGCACATCTGGCCAGGTTGTCGGCTAGTGGCTTGTTGAAGCTGGAGGCGCGTGGTCAGAACTTTTTTCGATGGAGTGGTATCGATGAGATGGCTTGTCCCAGCGTTGGCAGTAACGCTGACTGGTTGTGCGAGTGTGGCAGAGCTTGAGCAAACCCCCGAGACCCTGGATGTTATTTCAGGCAAGTCGCCCCAGGCGTATGCCCATTGCGTCCAGCAAGCGCTGGCCGACAGTCGCGCACCTTTGCAACTGGAAGAGCGCCATGATGGGGTTCGCTTGATCGTGCCGCAAAAACTTTCCGCTGGGCCTGCAGCGGTATTCGATATTGAAAAACGTGGCAGTGGCAGCAGCATCAAGTTGTATGAACGCCTGAACAACTTCCCAATGCGTTTGGGGGATGTGAAAACCGCAGCCACGCACTGTATCTCGGGCTGAGGCCGGTGTTTCGATGATGGCCTCCAGATAGAGCGATTCAGTGCGGTATCCCTCCTTTTCCAGTGTTAGCGCAATGTTTGTAGCGGGCGGTATATAGGCCTACTATCCATAGGCTTATATTTTATGTGCCTAAGCTAATAACTAGAAAATGGAGTTCGTGATGATCCCACTGGATCGAATCCTGGCGAGCGGCGCATTGCTGCTCTCGCTTCAGGTCGCGCAGGCTACGGAAGGTCAAAACGTTTTCACTCAAGGCGGCCAGAACCCCGCCGCCATGGCATGCATGGGCTGTCACGGCGCTGATGGCATGGGCATGGCAGCGGCCGGGTTCCCACGTTTGGCAGGCTTGCCTGCCGGCTACCTGAGCAAGCAACTGGCCGACTTTCGTAGTGGCAGCCGCAAGAACCCGATCATGGAGCCGTTGGCCAAGGCCCTGAGCGCCTCGGAAATCCAGGCAGTCAGCGCTGCCCTGGCAGCCATGCCCACGCCGAAAACCCCGCTTGTCCGTCGTCAGCAGATGGCGAGCAGCCCAGATGAGAAGCTGGCGCTGTACGGCGATTGGGCGCGCAGCATTCCTGGCTGTGTCCAGTGCCATGGCCCCGGAGGCGTGGGCGTCGGCGAGCATTTTCCGCCACTGGTGCATCAGCCGGCCACCTATCTGGCGGCACAGCTCAACGCTTGGCGAGACGGCACTCGCAGCAACGATTCCAACCAGCTCATGGTTGGCGTAGCCAAGGCATTGAGTGACGACGAGGTCAAGGCGGTAGCGGAGTACTTTGCCAACCTTGGCAGCCAGGAGGGCAAACAATGACGCGCTTTATCTTGGCTTCGCTGGCATTGTCCATCAGCAGTGTTCACGCTGCACAGGTTGTCATGGAGGACCAGTCCCAGTTGAACGTGCCACCTGCCAGCACGGCAAGTGGCTTCGTTCCTCCTGCTGAACGTGAACTGCCGGACAACGCGTTCGGCAAGATGGTCCGTGATGGCTACGCCCTGTTCGTCGATACTCGGCGGCTGATGCCGAACTACGTCGGCAATGGTCTCAATTGCAGCAACTGCCACCTTGATCAGGGGCGCCTGGCCAACTCGGCCCCGCTGTGGGGGGCGTACCCCATGTACCCGGCCTATCGCAAGAAAAACGACAAGGTCAACACCTTCGCCGAGCGTATCCAGGGGTGTTTTCAGTTCAGCATGAATGGCAAGCCGCCTGCAGCGGATAGCCCGGAAATGACCGCCTTGTCGGTCTACGCCTACTGGTTGGCCAGCAAGGCGCCGATTGGCATCGAGACACCCGGGCGTGGTTACCCGGACGTACCGGAACCTGCTCAGGGTTACGATTTCAGCCGGGGCGAGCAGGTGTACAAGGATCAGTGCGCGGTGTGTCATGGCAACAACGGTGAAGGCCAGAAGGTTGCCAGCGACTATGTGATGCCGCCACTTTGGGGCAAGGACTCCTATAACTGGGGCGCGGGCATGCACCGGATCAATACGGCCACCTCGTTCATCAAGCACAATATGCCCTTGGGCAAGCCCGGCAGCCTCTCGGACCAGCAAGCCTGGGACGTGGCGGCTTACATCAACAAACACGAGCGCCCTCAGGATCCACGGTTGATCGAAGGCTCCATCGAGAAGACCCGTCTGAAGTTCCACGCCAATGATGGCGTGAACCTGTATGGGCAAAAGGTCGAGGGTGTCTTGATTGGTCAAGGCACTGAGTAAGCTCAGCCCCTGCCATTTTGTGCCTGTCGAGGGTGATCGGCAGGTGCAATATTTACCTGGCCAGGGAACTATCTACACTGGTATTTCTCTATTTGGCATCGGCTAACCGTGGGTGGGGCATTGTAAGGTGACCGCCGCCTGATTAGACTGCGCCGAATTTCGTACGCACAGCCCTTGTTAAGGACTTTTATGATCAAAAAATGCTTGTTCCCGGCAGCCGGTTACGGCACTCGCTTCCTGCCAGCAACCAAAGCCATGCCCAAGGAAATGCTGCCGGTGGTGAACAAGCCACTGATCCAGTACGGCGTTGAAGAGGCGCTGGAGGCAGGTCTGAACGAGATCTCCATCGTTACCGGTCGTGGCAAGCGTGCTCTGGAAGACCATTTCGACATCAGCTACGAGCTGGAAAACCAGATCAAGGGCACCGACAAGGAAAAATACCTGGTCGGTATTCGCCGCCTGCTCGACGAGTGCTCGTTCTCCTACACCCGTCAGACCGAAATGAAAGGCCTGGGCCACGCGATCCTGACTGGTCGTCCGCTGATCGGCGACGAGCCGTTTGCCGTAGTACTGGCCGACGACCTGTGCGTCAACCTGGAAGGCGATGGCGTGCTGACCCAGATGGTCAAGCTGTACAAGCAGTTCCGCTGCTCGATCGTGGCCATCCAGGAAGTCGATCCTTCGGAAACCAACAAGTACGGTGTGATTGCCGGCGAGATGATCCGTGACGACATTTACCGCGTCCACAGCATGGTCGAGAAGCCAAAGCCTGAAGATGCGCCGTCGAACCTGGCCATCATTGGTCGCTACATCCTGACGCCGGACATCTTCGATCTGATCGAGCAGACCGAGCCAGGCAAGGGTGGCGAGATCCAGATCACCGACGCCCTGATGAAGCAGGCGCAGAACGGCTGCGTAATGGCTTACAAATTCAAGGGCAAGCGTTTTGACTGCGGTGGTGCCGAAGGCTACATCGACGCCACCAACTTCTGCTTCGAAAACTTCTACAAGACCGGCAAGGCCTACTGATTTGTTGGCGTAACCGTTGAAGTCGAAAAAGCCACCTTCGGGTGGCTTTTTTGTTCCTGGCTGTCGCCGGGGTTATGCTGATGGCCTGCCAAGGAGACCTGAGATGGCCTACGATTTTGATCTGTTCGTGATTGGTGCCGGTTCCGGCGGTGTGCGTGCGGCACGCTTTGCCGCGGGTTTCGGTGCAAAGGTGGCGGTTGCCGAAAGCCGTTACCTGGGGGGGACCTGCGTAAACGTTGGCTGCGTGCCGAAAAAACTGCTGGTCTACGGCGCTCATTTCGCCGATGACTTTGAGCAAGCCAGTGGTTTTGGCTGGTCACTGGAAGATGCACAGTTCGATTGGGGGCAATTGATCGCCAACAAGAACCGTGAAATCGAGCGGCTCAATGGTATCTATCGCAACCTGCTGCTGAACAGCGGCGTGACCCTGCTTGAGGGGCATGCGCGGCTGACCGGGGCCCATGAAGTGGAGGTCGACGGGCAGCGTTACAGCGCCGAGCACATTCTGATCGCTACCGGTGGCTGGCCGCAGACTCCGGACATCCCGGGTAAAGAGTTGGCCATCAGTTCCAACGAAGCTTTCTACCTGAAGGACCTGCCCAAGCGCGTGCTGGTGGTGGGTGGCGGTTACATCGCGGTAGAGTTTGCCGGCATTTTCCAAGGGCTCGGTGCCAAAACTTCGCTGCTCTACCGAGGGGACCTGTTCCTGCGCGGCTTCGACGGTGCCGTGCGTGAGCACCTGAAGGAGGAACTGGAAAAGCGCGGCATGGACCTGCAGTTCAATACTGAAATTCGCAGTATCGAGAAACAGGCGGACGGAAGCCTCAAGGCCACCCTCAACGATGGCCGTGAACTGATCGCCGATTGCGTGTTTTACGCTACCGGGCGTCGTCCGATGCTGGATAACCTGGGCCTGGAAAACACCGGTGTCGAGCTTGATTCGCGCGGCTTCATCCGCGTCGACGAACTGTTTCAGACCACTGATCCATCGATTCTGGCGATTGGTGATGTGATCGGACGTGTGCAATTGACCCCGGTGGCGCTGGCCGAGGGTATGGCCGTGGTGCGGCGCCTGTTCAAGCCTGAGCAGTACCGTAAGGTTGACTACCAGAACATACCGACAGCGGTGTTCAGCCAGCCGCCGATTGGCACTGTTGGCCTGAGCGAAGAGCAGGCGGTCGCGCAGGGCTATGAGGTGAGTATTTTTGAAAGCCGTTTCCGGCCAATGAAACTGACCCTCACCGAGTGCCAGGAACGCACCTTGATGAAGCTGGTAGTCGATGCCAAGACGGACCGCGTCCTTGGCTGCCATATGGTTGGCCCGGATGCTGGCGAGATCATCCAGGGGCTGGGTATTGCACTGAAGGCGGGTGCGACCAAACAGCAATTCGACGAAACCATCGGTGTGCATCCAACGGCTGCCGAAGAGTTTGTGACCATGCGCACGCCTGTTCGCTAACAGTCGCCCATTGCAGGCACCTGTGTTGGAACAGCTTTTGTTGGAGCTGGCTTGCCTGCGATGGCGTCGGCGGGGTGGCAGTGAGTTCGCGGCGTCTGCATCGCGGGCAAGCCCTGCTCCTACAGGCTGTTTAGCTTTTGTTGGCGCTGGCTTGCTTGCGATGGCGTCGGCGGGGTGGCAGTGAGTGCGCGGCGGCTGCATCGCGGGCAAGACCCGCTCCTACAGGCTGTTTAGCTTTTGTTGGAGCAGGCTTGCCTGCGATGGCGTCGGCGGGGTGGCAGTGAGTGCGCGGCGGCTGCATCGCGGGCAAGACCGGCTCCTACAGGCTGTTTAGCTTTTGTTGGAGCTGGCTTGCCTGCGATGGCCTCGGCGGGGTGCCCGTGAGTGCGCGGCGGCTGCATCGCGGGCAAGCCCCGCTCCTACAGGCTGTTTAGCTTTTGTTGGAGCTGGCTTGCCTGCGATGGCGTCGGCGGGGTGGCAGTAAGTGCGCGGCGTCTGCATCGTGGGCAAGACCCGCTCCTACAGGCTGTTTAGCCTTTGTTGGAGCAGGCTTGCCTGCGATGGCCTCGGCGGGTTGCCAGTGAGTGCGCGGCGTCTGCATCGCGGGCAAGACCCGCTCCTACAGGCTGTTTAGCCTTTGTTGGAGCTGGCTTGCCTGCGATGGCGTCGGCGGGGGCCTGTGAGCTCGCGGCGGCTGCATCGCGGGCAAGACCCGCTCCTACAGGCTGTTTAGCTTTTGTTGGAGCTGGCTTGCCTGCGATACAAACAGAAATCTTCTATTAATCACTTCGGCTTATAGCCAAAACCAATCGGCGGCATCAGCTTTGCCAATGAGCGATTTTTTCGATAAGTGACTAGGATTCTCTCCATCAGATTTCTCAACCCCTGAAGGAGCGTCACTCATGCCTATCATCAATAGCCAGGTCAAACCGTTCAACGCTACCGCTTACCACAACGGCAAGTTCGTCGAGGTGTCGGAAGCTGACCTGAAGGGCAAATGGTCTGTAGTATTTTTCTACCCGGCCGACTTCACCTTCGTCTGCCCAACCGAGCTGGGCGACCTGGCCGACAACTACGCCGAATTCCAGAAGCTGGGCGTAGAGATCTATGGCGTGTCCACCGACACCCACTTCACCCACAAAGCGTGGCACGACACCTCGGACACCATCGGCAAGATCCAGTACCCGCTGATCGGTGACCCAACCCACGTCATCTCCCGCAACTTCGACGTGCTGATCGAAGAAGCCGGTCTGGCTGACCGTGGTACTTTCGTGATCAACCCGCAAGGCCAGATCAAAATCGTCGAGCTGAATGACGGCGGTGTCGGTCGTGATGCCAGTGAGCTGCTGCGCAAGGTCAAGGCCGCTCAGTATGTTGCCGCCCACCCAGGTGAAGTCTGCCCGGCCAAGTGCAAATACGGTGGCGCCCCCCTGGCGCAGCGCTGGAACAATGCCAAACCAGTAGGGGTAGAGCAGCAGGCGCACAA
>NZ_MBPN01000170.1 GCF_001695625.1 Pseudomonas defluvii | reverse complement strand
TCAACCTCGAAATCCCCCCTTTAACACGGAATCTCTCCCCCTTTACTGAGCAGCCGCCATGCGCGGTATGGAGCCCCTATGAACACAGCACGCGCCACCGAAGACATCGAGTTCATCAAACTACCTGAGGTCCGGAGAATCACCGGCATGGGCACCACCTTCATTTATGAGAAGGCCAAGCAGGGGGAGTTCCCCCGCCAAGTCAAACTGGGCACCAAGTCCGTGGCCTGGATCAGGGCCGAGGTCCAAGAGTGGGCAAACGCTCAAATCGCAGCAGCCCGTGGACAGAGCTGACGGGCTACTCGCCCGCCTCCAGCTTGTCGAGATAGTCTGCCCACTCCTGCATCATCGTTCTCCGCTGCTCCACGTACTCCGCATGGTTGTACGAGCCCCGCACCTTGTTGGGGTCTGCGTGAGAAAGCTGTGCCTCAATCCAATCTCTGTTGTAGCCCATCTCATTGAGGGCGGTTGATACCGTTCCACGTATGCCGTGGCCGGTCAGCTTGCCCTCATACCCCATTCGCTTGATGGCCACGTTGATAGTGTTCTCGCTCATCACCTTGCTGGGATCGTTCCGGCCGGTGAACAGCAGCTTGCAACGCCCGGTCATCTGCAGCACCTCCCGCACTACACCTACCGCCTGCCGCGACAGTGGCACCAGATACGGCGGAATTTCCCCACTTTCAGTACGAACACGGCTTCGCAACTGCTTTACCCCCTCCGGAGGGATGCGCCACAGCGCCTCGTCCAGGTCAAACTGGGTCGGTGATGCCGAGCGCGCCTCAATCGTGCGCACCATGGTCAGCAACATCAGGCGGATCGCGCTTTTGGTGAACATCGACATACCCGAGGCTCGCAGCTTGCGCAGGAACTCGCCCAGCTCATCGCGGCGCAATATCGGGTTGTGCTTAACCGGTGGCTGGATGGCCGCCACGATATCGATGTCTGAGGCCGGGTTCATCTCGATGACGCCCTCGGCAATGGCATAACGGAAAATCTCGTTCAGCCAGCCTCGGCACTTCTCTGCGACATGCAGCGCACCGCGTTCCTCCAGGCGGCGAACGGCCTTCAGTACATCCGCGCGCTTGATATCAGCGATCGGCATCCGGCCAAGCGCTGGGATTAGGTCCTTGTCCAGGTACCGACGCGACTGGGCGGCACTGCCCTTCTTGGCGTCGGTCAACCGCAAGGCTTTGAAGTTATGCCATCGGTTGGCCACAGCCTCGAAGGTATTCCCCGCACGCTCGCCAGCCTCAACGTGGGTCTTTCGGCGCTGCTCTCGCGGATCAATCCCCTTGGCAACCAGGGCACGGGCTTCGTCCCGCAGCTCTCTGGCTTCGCGCAGGGAGATTTCTGGGTAGGTACCAAACGAGAAGCGCGGCTGCTTGCCGTGCCATGAATAGCGGAAGTACCAAGACTTGGTGCCGACAGTCGCGACGAACAGTGAAAGACCATCGCTGTCGCTGAGCGTGTAGTCCTTTTCCTTGGGCTTGGCCTGCCTGACGGCGGTATCGGTGAGAGACATTTAGTACAGTTCCGGAGGGTCATATTCAGCTGTGCTGAGAACTGTACTAAAAATTCGCGGCAGACTGCGAAAGAAAGCGGAAGGCCACAAAAGAAAAAAGCCGCTCTAGGCGGCTTGTTTCTTGGCTTTCGCGGAACTCAACGGAACCTAGCGAAAGTACATGTGGTGCGGACGAAGAGACTCGAACTCTTACAGCTTGCGCCGCTGGAACCTAAATCCAGTGTGTCTACCAATTTCACCACGTCCGCGTAAAGCGTTTAAAGCAAAGGCGCCGGACTATTCATCGGGCGCCTTTTAGAATATGGGGTGGACGATGGGGATCGAACCCACGACAACAGGAGTCACAATCCTGTGCTCTACCAACTGAGCTACGCCCACCATATTACGTTACTGCTTCACTTGCGCCAAAGCTGCCTTAATGGCGCACCCGGCAGGACTCGAACCTGCGACCATCCGCTTAGAAGGCGGATGCTCTATCCAGCTGAGCTACGGGCGCATATTTAATCTGCTTTCGTTTAAGATTACAAACTAACTTTTCAGTCCCGCCAAACGAGCTCAAAATCCGCTCATTCTGCCTGACCTTGCTAACCAGTGCTAGGCTCTGCCCGACAAGTGCGACGAATGTTATAGACGAGTGGCAGGGTCGTCAACTCTTTTTTGAAAAAAATTCATTTTATTTAAGGGCTTAGAGCATTTGCCAGACCAAGCGCCTTTGCCCTAGGGCTGTGTCATGCGAGAATGCGCGCTCATTTTATTCCCTCTCGATGGTTAATCACGCGTCATGACTGCACAACTTATCGACGGCAAGGCGATCGCCGCCAACCTGCGCCAGCAGATCGCCCAACGTGTCGCGGAGCGCCGCCAGCAAGGCCTGCGCACTCCTGGCCTGGCAGTGATCCTGGTCGGCAACGACCCCGCCTCTCAAGTCTATGTTTCGCACAAGCGCAAGGATTGCGAAGAGGTCGGCTTTATCTCCCAGGCCTTTGACCTGCCCAGCGATACCACGCAGCAAGCCCTGACCGACCTGATCGATCGCCTTAATAACGACGCGAACATCGACGGCATCCTGCTGCAGTTGCCGCTTCCGGCACACCTGGATGCATCGCTGCTGCTTGAGCGCATCCGCCCAGACAAAGACGTCGACGGCTTCCATCCTTATAACGTCGGTCGCCTGGCTCAGCGCATTCCCCTGCTGCGCCCTTGCACGCCGAAAGGCATCATGACCCTGCTGCAGAGCACCGGTCAGGACCTGTACGGCATGAATGCCGTAGTGGTGGGGGCTTCGAACATCGTTGGCCGCCCAATGGCCATGGAGCTGCTGCTGGCAGGCTGCACCGTGACCGTCACCCACCGTTTCACCAAGGACCTGGCAGGCCACGTCGGCCGTGCCGACCTGGTAGTGGTTGCCGCCGGCAAGCCAGGCCTGGTCAAGGGTGAGTGGATCAAGGAAGGCGCGATCGTCATCGACGTCGGCATCAACCGCCAGGAAGATGGCAAGCTGGTCGGCGATGTGGTTTATGAAACCGCCCTGCCACGCGCAGGCTGGATCACGCCGGTTCCAGGTGGTGTAGGCCCGATGACCCGTGCCTGCCTGCTGGAGAACACCTTGTATGCGGCAGAAACGCTGCACAAATAAGGCATCAGGCAACTGAACGTACGGCACCTGCGAAGGTGCCGTTTTTGTTGGCACCCGAAAAACCTGATCGCCCTTCCCCCCCTCGACGCCCTCACCACAGCCGATTCCGCTGCACCGCGACCGCATTCAGCTTTCCCGGCTGAGCACCACACCGGCTTCAGCCGGGATTTACACGGCATCCCACGGACAATAGGCACATAGCCAACCCTGGATGCGTGCCTCGATGCAAACCACCAATACCGTCTTGATGATCCGCCCGGCGCGGTTCGCCTTCAACCCGGACACGGCCTTCAACAACCGCTTTCAGCAACCCTTTCTCGCCCCCGAACAGGCACAGCAGAAAGCGCTGGAAGAGTTCGATGGCTACGTCGACACCCTGCGCCAGCACGGCGTAGAAGTACTGGTCGTGCAGGACACCCCTGCCCCTCACACCCCGGACTCGATCTTCCCCAACAATTGGTGGAGCAGCCACGCGGACGGCAGCCTGGTGCTGTATCCGATGGAAGGCCAGAACCGTCGCCTGGAGCGCAACAAAGGCGTACTGCGCGTTCTGGAAGAGCGCTTTGCAATTAACACCACCGTCGACCTGAGCCCGCTGGAGCAGCAGAGCATGTTCCTCGAAGGCACCGGCAGCATGGTGCTGGACCGCGAGCACCGGATCAGCTACGCCTGCCACTCCGGGCGCACCCACAGCGAAGCGCTGCGCCAGTTCGCCGAGCAACTTGATTACCGCCTCTGCGTGTTCCACGCCGTCGACCGGCACCACGCGCCGATCTACCACAGCAACGTGATGATGAGCGTTGGCACTGAGCTCTCGGTGGTGTGCCTGCAAGCCCTGCCCGATGCGAGCGAGCGGCAGGCACTGGAGCGCTCCCTGCGCGACACCGGCAAAGACATCCTGGCACTGGACTTCGACCAGCTTGAAGGCTTCGCCGGCAACATGCTCGAAGTCCACGACAAGCAGGGCCAGCCGCTGCTGGTGATGTCGCGTAGCGCCTGGGCTTCGCTGAAGCCCGACCAACGCGAACAGGTCGAACAGCACAGCCGCCCGGTGGTGGTGAACATCGACAACATCGAACGCATTGGCGGTGGCAGCGCCCGCTGCATGCTCGCCGAAGTCCACCTGCCCGTGCGCAACTAAACTGATTATAAGAAGGAGAACAGCATGACCCGTTATCTGGATGTCACCGACCTGAGCCACCTGGTCACTCGTAAAGGTTTGAGCACCTGCCTGCGCGAGATGGCCGAGTACATCCGCCAGGACTATCTGCGCTGGCACGACTTTGAAAAGTGCGCGCGCCTGGCCAACCATTCGCCCGATGGTGTCATCGAATTGATGCCGGTATCCGATGCGAACCTGTATGCCTTCAAGTACGTCAATGGCCACCCCAAGAACACCCAGCGCGGCATGCTCACCGTCATGGCGTTTGGCGCGCTTGGCGATGTCGATACGGGCGCCCCGGTCCTGCTGAGCGAGATGACCCTGACCACCGCCCTGCGAACCGCCGCCACCTCGGCCCTGGCCGCACGCTACCTGGCGCGCCCGGGCAGCCGCAGCATGGCGCTGATCGGCAACGGCTCGCAGAGTGAATTTCAAGCCTTGGCATTCCATGCCCTGCTGGGCATCGAAGAGATCCGTCTGTACGACCTCGATCCGCAGGCGACCGCCAAGCTGATCGCCAACCTCAGCACCTTCCCGGCACTGAAACTGATTCAGGCCAGCTCTGTGGCCGACGCCGTTCGCGGCGCCGATATCATCACCACAGTCACCGCCGACAAGGCCTACGCCACCATCCTCACCCCGGAGATGATCGAGCCAGGCATGCACCTCAACGCTGTCGGTGGCGACTGCCCAGGCAAGACTGAGCTGCACCGCAACATCGTCGAAAACGCCCGAGTGATTGTTGAGTACGAGCCACAAAGCCGTATCGAAGGCGAGATCCAGCAGATGCCGGCCGACTCACCGACCACCGAGTTCTGGCAAGTCGTGAACGGCCAGGCAGCAGGCCGCGAAAATGACACCCAGGTGACCCTGTTCGACTCCGTCGGATTTGCCCTGGAGGACTATTCGGCCCTGCGCTATGTACTGGACGAGGCCACGGCACTCGGGATAGGCCACCAGATCGAGCTGGTGCCTGAACTCAGCAACCCGAAGGACCTCTTCGCCCTGCTGCGCAACCCTGCCGAAACCCTGGCAAAAAAACGCGCCTGAACCCGCCAAACCTGCTGCGCCCAGGCGCGGCAGGTCGGAAACGGCTGTGCAAAAGCCAAAACAGGCAACACCACAGCCGAATCGGCTGCACGGCAATTGTTAACAGCAAATTACGGTCGCCATGGCCGGCTGAAACGACACAAAAAAAAACCGCTCATCGCGCATTCTGAGGCCAGACCGAAGAGTCACTTCAAGACCCAAACAGCCTCACGATTTTTTACTGCCCTAAATCAATTACAAAACCAAGGGATACCCTCATGACTTCGTTTCGAAAGCCCCTTAGCGTGTTGCTCCTTGCGCTGTGCGCAAGCGCGGTTCAGGCTCAAGAATGGAAAGAAATCCGTTTTGGTGTCTACCCTGAGTACCCGCCGTTTGAATCGGTAGCGGCCGACGGCAGCCTGCAAGGCTTCGACATTGAGCTGGGCAATGCCATTTGCGCCAAGCTGCAGGTCAAGTGCACCTGGGTCAACAACGAGTTCGATGGCATGATTCCGGCACTGCGTGCGCGCAAGTTCGACGCGATCATGTCCTCCATGGCCGTGACCCCGGCACGGCAGAAGCAGATCGACTTCACTGACCGCCTGTTCCTCAGCCCGACATCCGTGATCACCCGCAAAGGTGCTGATTTCGGCGACACGCCGGAATCGCTCAAAGGCAAGCAGGTCGGCGTGCTGCAAGGCTCGCTGCAAGAGGCCTACGCCCGCGCCAAGCTGGCGCCGCTGGGCGCGCAGGTCAAGGCCTACCAGGCCCAGGACCAGAACTATGCCGACCTGATGAACGGCCGACTCGACGCCACCCTGACCGACAAGCTGGAAGCCCAACTGAACTTCCTGGCCAAACCCGAAGGTGCCGACTTCAAGACCGGCCCGGCCATCAAGGACCCCACCTTGCCGCTGGACATCGCCATGGGCTTGCGCAAAAACGATAGCGAACTGAAGGCCTTGCTGAACAAAGGCATCGCTGAGGTCCTTGCCGATGGGACCTTCGCCGAAATCCAGAAAAAGTACGTCGGCGACCTGGATATCTACAACGAGTAAATCTGTCTGCGGCCAGCCATCCTGCTGGCCGCAGCGGTCTCCACTCCAGCTTCTGAC
>NZ_MBPN01000169.1 GCF_001695625.1 Pseudomonas defluvii | reverse complement strand
TGAACCCCTTCTGCGAGATCGCTGTGGAAGAGGCCGTACGCCTGAAGGAAAAAGGCCTGGCGACCGAGATCGTCGTCGTTACCATCGGCCCGAGCACGGCTCAGGAACAACTGCGTACGGCGCTGGCGCTGGGCGCCGACCGTGCGATCCTGGTCGAGGCCGATGAAGCGCTCAATTCCCTGGCCGTGGCCAAACTGCTCAAGGCGGTTGTCGACAAGGAGCAGCCACAGCTGGTGATCCTTGGCAAACAAGCCATCGACAGCGACAACAATCAAACCGGCCAGATGCTGGCAGCGCTGAGCGGTTTCGCCCAGGGCACCTTCGCTTCCAAGGTTGAAGTCGCCGGTGACAAGGTCAACGTCACCCGTGAAGTCGACGGCGGCCTGCAGACCGTTGCGCTGAACCTGCCAGCCATCGTTACCACCGACCTGCGCCTGAACGAGCCACGCTACGCTTCCTTGCCCAATATCATGAAGGCCAAGAAGAAGCCGCTGGAAACCGTTACCCCGGACGCCCTGGGCGTTTCCACTGTCTCTACCCAACAGATCCTGCGCGTCGACGCTCCAGCTAACCGAAGCGCCGGCATCAAGGTCAAGTCGGTTGCTGAACTGGTCGAGAAACTGAAGAACGAGGCGAAGGTAATCTAAATGACTATCCTGGTTATCGCTGAACACGAAAACGGTGCCGTTGCCCCGGCTACCCTGAACACTGTTGCCGCTGCTGCGAAAATCGGTGGTGATATTCACGTACTGGTTGCTGGCCAGGGTGTTGGCGCCGTAGCGCAGGCCGCTGCGAACATCGCTGGCGTCAGCAAGGTGCTGGTTGCCGACAACGCTGCCTACGCGCACCAGTTGCCAGAGAACGTTGCGCCGCTGGTTGCGCAGCTCGGCAAGGCCTACAGCCACGTGCTGGCACCTGCGACCTCCAACGGCAAGAACATCCTGCCGCGGGTTGCCGCACTGCTGGACGTTGACCAGATCTCCGAGATCATCTCGGTTGAGTCGGCCGACACCTTCAAGCGTCCGATCTACGCGGGCAACGCCATTGCCACCGTGCAATCGAGCGCTGCGGTCAAGGTCATCACCGTGCGTGCTACCGGCTTTGACGCCGTTGCTGCAGAAGGCGGTTCGGCGGCTGTCGAAGCGGTTGCCGCTGCCCACGACGCGGGCAAGTCGGCGTTTGTCGGTGAAGAGCTGGCCAAGTCCGATCGTCCTGAGCTGACCGCTGCCAAGATCGTCGTTTCCGGCGGCCGTGGCATGCAGAACGGCGACAACTTCAAGCACCTGTATGCGCTGGCCGACAAGCTGGGCGCTGGGGTCGGTGCTTCCCGTGCCGCCGTCGACGCCGGTTTCGTACCCAACGACATGCAAGTCGGCCAGACCGGCAAGATCGTTGCGCCGCAGCTGTACATCGCTGTCGGTATCTCCGGTGCCATCCAGCACCTGGCGGGTATGAAAGATTCCAAGGTGATCGTTGCGATCAACAAGGATGAGGAAGCGCCGATCTTCCAAGTGGCCGACTATGGCCTGGTGGCGGATTTGTTCGAAGCCGTCCCGGAACTGGAAAACCTGCTGTAGGTTCACGCACAAACGCTGTTTACAGACGAAAAAAGGCTCGGAGAACCTTGACTCCGAGCCGAACAGCGCAGGGCCCTGCCCGTGCTGTTTGCATCAGCCAGATGCAGTGCGAACGTTGGCGTTAGCGCACGTTCGGCCAGCCCTGGAAGCTTGGCGTCACCCCAACGCAGGCCGGGGACGTCTTGCAGGCCCAGGGACTGTGCGCTTCCGGTGGCACCGAGACAAGCACGGTGAACACCAGGAAAAGCAGGATCAACAGAGGAACGGAATAGGCTAGAAGGCTTTTTATTTTCATTGTCGGCTTTCTCGTGACCTTTGATTCGGACCTACGTCGTGACGACGTGACGACGTACAGGTTCACCCTCCCTGGCCGGAAGCCGTCAAACGGCAAGCACGCTCGCCGTTCACGGCCCCGTTACAACTCAGCGCTCGTCGACAGTGACGATCTCACGACGCTCGGCCATGCTCGCGGGCACCAGGTCTTCATCGGTGAAGAACTGCTGGTACCACTCGCGCAGCTGGTACACCGGGCCGTCGTTTTCCGCCAGTACCGGCTTGTCGATACGGATCTTGTGCTTCCAGATGTCCACGTCCTGGTAGAACGAGGCGCGGTTACCCATGACATAGGCCTTGGCCACTTCGAGGTTCTGCTCCTCGCTCCAGCCCGGTATCCGCTTGACCATGCAACCAAAGCGCAGCTCAAAGCTGTCCGGGGTGACGGGCACGTGGCTGTTGAGCAGAATGGCATGCACACGAACGTCACCGAACATCGAGCTCAGGTGGGTGAAGTGGGTAGCAGGACCGTAGTAGGCCGACGGCGCGATCAGGTCACCGCCCAGGCGCTCGGAATCGCCATGGAAGATCTGCCGGCCGATATGCCCTTCAAAAACGTTGGCGAAATACTTGGTCGGGGTGCCATGCACAGGCCCGAAGTGCTGGGCATCCACCAGGTTGTCGACCAACTCGCGCGGGTTGGTTTCGATCAGCATGGTGTCGATGTTCCAGTCGTGAATCCACTCGGGATCGTCCATCTCGGCCAGGTGCGGGATGATCACGCCGTCTTTCGGCGGACGCCCCTCAGGGTTGTTCCAGACGAACAGCAGGTTGTTCTCCTCGCAGGTCAGCCAACTGCGGGTCTTGGCCTTGGGCGGTATACGCTTGCAGTAAGGGATTTCGACGCACTTGCCGGTGGTGTCGTACTTCCAATGGTGGAAGGGGCACACCACGGTATCGTTCTCGATGGTGCCCTGGGACAGGTCGGCGCCCATGTGCGGGCAATGGGCGTCAAGAATGCTGATCGCGCCCTCGCTGTTGGCAAACGCCACCAGACGGGTGCCAAAGATATTCAGGGTGTGCAGCTTGCCATCGCGGTAATCATCGGCCGCGCCCAGGCAGTGCCAGCCACGGGCATAACGGTGAGTACGCTGGGCGTTCTCGATCGAGAGTTCAGCGAGTTTCGTCATTGTTGTTGTTCCTCTGTTGGAAACTCTGGGGGAGCAATACCCCCTGAAAAAACAGGGTGAATCCATGGCAGACATCATTGAGCAGCCTGAGCAAGGTGCTCATCCTCCAATTGGACTAGATCAAGCGAGATCGACTCTCAACGCGCCACCCCATGATGGATTCGCCCCTGTCACCACACTGCAGGCGAAGCGCCTGAACGGCGCCCCACTCAAGCACTACTGACCGAAGCGACGCGCGGCCTCCGGGCCAAAGTCGCGCGGGCTGAAGCCTGGCTTGTTCAGTTGATAGCCGTTGCGCTGCTCGTTGATCAGGTTGAAGGCCAGGTAGCTGCCCGCGTTGAGGTCGTGGTAAAGCCCCACACCCGCTTGCTGTGCCTGGCTTTCATAGGCATAGAAGTAGTTGACCATCGAGGTACGCCACAGCTCGCCACGGTTGTCGTAGTTGTCCGCAAGCATCGGGAACCAGGTGTCTTCATCGATGTACAACTTGCGCTTGCCATACAGATGGCGGTAACCCGGCTTGAGGGTGCCTTCCAGCTCCCACACACGGTGGCGCTCGTAGCGCATGGCCTGCGGGTTGATGTGGCCTGGGGTGAGCAGGTCGGCGTACTTCAGGTTAGAGGCGTGCAGCCGGTAGGCGTTGTAAGGGATGTACATCTCGCGCTTGCCGACGATCTTCCAGTCATAGCGTTGCCCCGAACCGTTGAACAGGCGTACCTCGTCGACGGTGATCGAACCACCACTGCCCGGGAACGACATGTCGAAGCCATACCCCGGCGACTGCCGCACGCGGCGGGTGCCCGGGTCGTAGCGCCAGCTCTGGCGGGGTTCGGTCTTGTCGTTCCAGAATTCGGTACCGGTGTTGATCTCGCCCTTGTCACGCTGCGGCAGCAAGGTTTCGTTCAAGTAGAACGAGGAGTTGCCAACGGTGTCACCGATCTTGCCCGGCTCCAGTGCCGGCGCCAGGTTGCGTGAATGCACGCGACCCCAGTTGATGTTGCCGTCCTTGAGCACGTAGGCGTTGTCGGAGGTGTATTCCTCGGTCCAGGCACGCAGGGTGAAGGTCGAGGCGTTCTTCAGCAGTTCCAGGCCACTGCGGGGTACCGGGAACGGCGTACCGCCGGTTTTGCCGACCACACCCTCTCCGTCATCGACCAGGCGGGCAACGCTGGCGTTCTCGCGGGTCGCCTGGCACACCGAGTCGGGGACGCGGAAGTCCCGGTGCGACGGATAGACCGGCATGTTGAAGGTTGCGGGGTAAAGCTTGAACAAGGCTTTCTGCCCGTCGGACAAGTAGTCACTGTATTGCGCCAGGTTGGCTGCGGTGATCACGAACAGTGGTTTTTCGTCCGGGTAAGGGTCAACCGGGTGGTTGCCAGTGCCCTTGAAGTCGACATGCGGCGGAACCCCCAGCCACTTGCCACTGAACGGCGGGATGCTGCCGTCGGCGTTACCGCTCTTGTCAGCCCCCAAACAGGTCAAATCCTTGCCCAGGCGTGCCAGATCTTCCGGCGCCGCACTGGCCGTGCCAATCACACTGCACCCCAGCAACAGCGCTAACGTCCACCTATGCGTGACATTGGCAGTCCGCGAAACAGAACAACGAGAGGCCAGATTACTGCCGGTCATTTCTTATTCTCCTTGGTTACCGATAGCGGTCCCTCAGTATCAGCAGCCAATGGAGCCGGGAGCATCGTCCGCACGGACTAACGCATTTTTACAGCGACACGCTAGCCAGCGCTTACCGCCACCGGTAACGCACCCGGCTTACCCAGTGCAACAACGCTGTTGAGCATGATCCGCACCAGTTCGGTCTGGCGCCGCACACCGGTCTTGGAGAAAATCGAGCGCAGGTGCGCCCGTGCCGTATTGCGGCGGATGTTCAGGGTCTCGGAGGCTTCCTCCAACGACAGGCCGTTGGCCAGCTCCAGCGCCAGCGCCGTCTCTGCCGGGGTGAGGTTGTAGAGCTGCGAAGTCACTACATTGCTGACCAGCGATTTGCTCACGGCATCACGCACATACACCATCACGGTGGGCTTGCCCTTGCCCTCGACCAGTTCCTGTGACGGGATCAGTTCCACCACCACCCCCAGGCTGACCTGTCCGGATGGCCGGGAGATCGACATCGCCTCGGCCCCTTGCAACACATCGCCGCCTTGCCTGGCCCGCAGGAACGCATTGCGCACCAGCCGCAGCAGCTCTCGGTTATCGCTCGGGTAGGTGGCCTCCAGCCGGCCACCTACCACTTTGAGGCCGTCATTACTGTCGAGGATCTCCCGCGCCACCGGGTTCAGTTGCAGTACGTTGCCGCCCTCGTCGAGCACAATCGTCGCCACCGACAAGCGGCTGATGGTCTGCGAGTACAGGCTACCCAGCGACTCGCTGCGGTCCAGCAATGAGTGCATGTGCAAGGCGCGACGCAAATGCGGCAGCAACATCGCGCACATGGCCCGTTCGGCGGTCGAAAAACGCGGGTGGTCCTTGGGCCGGTTGATGCGGAAACGCAAGGTGCCGCCATCGGGCATGCCGATGTCGGCGCCTAGCATCTGGTAGCAGCCATAGGGCTCGCAAAACAGCAGGTAGAACGATGAACTGACCCACTCGGCATCGCTCATCAGGTCATCGATGGTGAACACCTGATCCGTGGGCAGATTGTTGAACAACGTGGACTTGGCGTAGTAGGCGTAATGGTTGATCCCACCCTCCCCCAGTTCGATATCGCCAGCGACCATCATCGGCGACAGGAACGGCTCATCCATCACCCGCAGGATCAGCGTGACGAAATTGGCCTGGAACAATGTCCGGATCTGCTGCAGCGATTCGGTCATGTGGCGGGTATCCAGGGCCGAATCGTACATATTGCCGATGATCTGTTCGTATTCGGCCAACTCAAGCCCCATTTCCGCCAGGACCTGAGTATTGGGCACGCTAGTTTGCATAGACACTCCCCAAGCGCAGGCCCTGTGGTGGTCTGAACCACCAGGGCCTGCATGATTTTTTATTGTGATGGGTTAGCTGCGCGCTTAACGACCTGCGAGCACACCGGAGAACGGCGGCGACGCCTTGGTGCCGAGTGAAGCGGCTTTCACAGCAACCAGTGGCCGGCCACGATTGAACCAGGCCGCAAGCGCGGGCAACAGGAAGATTGCGCCAAAGACATTCACCAGGAACATGAACGCCAGCAAAATGCCCATGTCGGCCTGCAGCTTGAGGGGGGCAAAGGCCCAGGTACCGACCCCGATCGACATGGTCAGGGCGGTGAACACCGCTGCCGTGCCACGCTGGCACATGGCGCGATAAAAGGCATGACGCAGGTCCCGGCCCTCAGCCATTTCATGCTGGATGCGCTCATACAAGTAAATGCCGTAGTCCACCCCGACCCCGACGCCCAGCGCCATCACCGGCAAGGTCGCGACTTTCAGGCCAAT
>NZ_MBPN01000016.1 GCF_001695625.1 Pseudomonas defluvii | reverse complement strand
TACAAGTAAATGCCGTAGTCCACCCCGACCCCCACACCTAGCGCCATCACCGGCAAGGTCGCGACTTTCAGGCCAATGCCCAGCATCGCCATCAGCGCGTTGCAGAGGATCGCTACAATCGCCAGAGGGACGAGAATGCACAGTACGGCGCGGACCGAGAGGAACGTCAGCCAGCAGAACAGCGCCACCGAACCAAAGAGTGCCGCCAACATGATGATCTCCGCCCGTTTCACCGCCTCATTGGATGCCGCCATCACGCCCACGTTTCCGCCCGCCAGGAGAAACGCCACCTGCGGGGTGCGAACCTCGGCGATGATGCGCTTGGCTTCGTTGATTGCATGGGCCACCGTGGCCCCTTCGTGGTCGGCCAGGAACACCAGGATCTGCATTTGCTGGCAGCCGTCGGTCACCAACCCGTCGTCCGGCATGTAGGCCCGTGCGCCTTGGCTCAGGCCGCGTGCTGAACCTGGGATCGCCGCCCAGCGCGGGTTGCCTTCGTTGTTACCGGCAATGACCCGTTTGCCCATGCCGGCGACGCTCTGGACCGACTGCACACCGGTGACAGCGCGCATGCGGAAATCGAAGGCTTCTACCGCGCGCATCACTTCCGGCGACAAGCACCCTTCTTCGATGCCCTGGACTTCGACAAACACTGACATTACGTCGAGACCGATCGAATAGCTGTCGACAATCTTGCGGTTGTCCTGGTTGTAGCGCGAGTCGGCCCTGAGCTCCGGCGCGCCTGCACCGATATCGCCCACCGCGAGGTCACGTGCCTTGTAGGCGCCGGCCACCAGCAGCAACAGGCTGATGGCGAACACACTCAGTGCAGGTCCCGGCTCGGCCAGCGCAGACAACCGCCACCACAGGCGATGCCTGCCGGCCTGACGGGTTTGCGCCCGTCGCAGCAACCCGGGCTCCAGCCGCAGGTAGGAGATGATCACCGGCAGCATCAGCTTGTTGGTGATGATCATCAGCATCACGCCGATACAGGCGGTCACACCCAGTTCATGCACGATCGGGATATCGATCAACATGATCACCGCAAAACCCAGGGCATTCATCAACAGCGCCAGGGAGCCGGGAATGAAGATTTTGCAGAATGCCGAATGCGCGGCCCGCAACGAATCGCTACCCGCCACCACATCCTGCTTCCAGGCATTGGTCATCTGCACGGCATGGGACACACCGATGGAGAAAATCAGGAACGGCACCAGGATCGACATCGGATCAATGCCAAGCCCCAACAGCGGCAACAGGCCAAGCAACCAGACCACCGGCAGCAACGCCACCACCAATGCAACCACGGTCAGGCGCAAAGAGCGCGAATAGAGCCAAAGCAGCAGCCCGGTAATGACGAAGGCGATCACAAAGAAGCCGATCACCGTGTTCAACCCCTCGACCACATCACCGACCAGCTTGGCGAAACCGACAATGTTGATTTCGATCTGCTCATTGCTGTACTTGTCGCGGAGCTCTTCAAGACGGCGGGCAACCTCGGCATATTTCACCGGTTCGCCGGTCTGCGGGTCGATATCCTGCAGGTCGGCACGCACCATGGCCGACTTCAGGTCGTTGGCCAACAAGCGCCCGATCTGCCCGGACGCGGCGGCATTGCTGCGTACCTGAGCCAGGTCCTGTTCGGTGCCGCTGAAGCGTGGCGGTACGACCACATCACCGAAAAAACCCTCCTCGGTGATTTCGATGTAGCGTACGTTGGTGGTGAACAGCGAGGTGACGCTGGCACGACTGACCCCGGAGATGAAGAACACATCGTCGGTCACCTTGCGCAAGGTGTCGAGGAACACCGGGTTATAGATATCCCCCTCGCCTTTCCAATGCACGCTGACCAGGAAACGGTTGGCACCGGTGAAGTACTGGCTGAACTTCAGGAAGTTGACCATGTACGCGTGTCGCACCGGAATCTGCTTGTTGAAGCCGGGGTCCAGTTGCGTGTGGGTAGCGCTGTAACCCAGGCCTGCGGTCACCAGCACAAACAGCACTAACAAACCCTTGCGCCATGCCATCAGCCGATCCGCGACCGCTTCGACGCTGTGCGTCACCCAGCTTTTAGCTTGTTTCATTGCCCGCCTCTCATTTACCTAGGGCGGCAACGCTGCCACCAGAACCCTGGAGTAACCCGCGCTCACCACCGACCAGCAGACGCGAACCGACCATCGTCGCCGAGGTCAAGGTACCGAGGCCGGCCAAGCGACTGACACCAACCAGCGCACCCCGAGCATCCAGCCGAACGACCGAGCTGCCAGCACCGACGATCACCAGGCCAGAGTGGTCGGGCAACAGCACATGCCCGTAGAGCGGCAACTGGTTACCGACGTTGACCTGTGCCCAGCTATCACCGAAGTCGTGGCTGACGAATACATGGCCGCGCATGCCATAGGTCACCCAATGCTCTGGGCTCAGGCGCACGATGCCGAACAACGAACCGCTGTAAAATGCAGGCAGGGTCTGCCAATGCTTGCCGCCATCGCGAGTACGCAGCACCAGGCCTTGCTCGCCGACCAACATCCTTCGGCCATCAGGGCCGCCGTCCATGCTGTTGAGGTGCGCGCTGTCGACATCAAGCGCCAGCTTGCGCCAACTCAGCCCGGCATCATCGGACTGATAGAACTTACCGAAGCTGCCGAACGCCAGGACACTCTCGTCACCGGCCGCCCAGATACCCAGCAGCGGCTCGCCCAATTCGTTGTCGTAGCGCATTTCCTGCCAGTGGCTACCGGCATCCTCGGAGCGCAGGATCCAACCGTCGTGCCCGACCGCCAGTAGGCGTTGCTCACCCAGTGCCACCAAGGCAGTCAGCGCGACATCACGTTGCCGGTCGACACTGGCCTGCTGCCAACTCACACCCTGGTCGTCGCTGAACAGGATGCTGCCGCGTTCGCCCACGGCCACGACACGTGTCCCCAGGCTGAGCAAACCGTTGATTTGAACCCGGTCCGAACGCAGCGCGACTTTCGCCTGCTCGGGCTCGGTTTTGGGGGAAAAGGTAAACAGGATGGTCAGCCCGACAACCAGGCAGACCAGGTATCCGATCACTGAGCGCATGAGGGACGCTCCTGTTCGTGACACGCGTGCAAAGTGGGGGTCATTGGGCCAGTCCTCTTGTTCTTGTATGGCGCCACGCCTTGGGTCGCAGCGAGCTAAGTGGGCATTGCCTAGGGGGGATACTCAGGTGTAGGGCCGTTTGAAACATCGTCCAAACGGCTTAAAAAATGGCGTGAATGGCGTATGCCGGAAATGTGCGGCAAAGGCGCACGGCAACGCCGCCCACAGCTTTGCCGTGGGCGCAGGACGGGTACGATCAGGCCCGGTAGAGAATCACCAGATCGTTGATGACCGACGGCCGTTCATGACCGACGACATGGGTGTTGAGCTCCAATGTCAGTTGGGTGCCTCTGGCAAGCAGCTCGACCTGCTTGACCCGCGCCCGCGAATGGATACGCGACCCCGCTGGCACGGGTGCCGGAAAGCGCAAACGGTCGGAGCCATAGTTGATCTGGGTAGTGAACCCTGTGATCTCGAAACCCAGCGCCAGCTTCATCCGCGACTGCAACACCTGCACCAAGGCGCCGTGGGCGATGGTGCCGCCGAACGGGCTCTGCAGACGAGCACGCTCAGGGTCGGTATGGATCCAGTAGTCGTCGCCAGACAACTGCGCAAAGGCATCGATCAGGGCCTGATCCACCACGATGCTGTTGCTCCAGTCACTGAACTGTTCACTGACCAGCGCCTGCAGACTCGCGGCATCGTTGAAATCGATCTTGCGTGGCTCGGGTTGCGAGTGCGCCGGTGTCGGTTCGCTGTCGACGGCGGGCAAGCGTTCAAGGCTGGCAGCCTCCTTGTCCAGGCCGGTGAAGCGCAACAAGCGATTGCCCTTGGCGTCGACCTCGGCAAACACCGGTTTCAAGCGCATGCCGATGTGTATTTCGTCTTCAGCCAGGCCGACCAGGTTGGTGTTGATGCGCACACCTTCGGCCAACTCGACAACCGCCAGTTTCTGCGGCATTTCATCCATGAAATCGGGCAAGGTGGGAATGCGCGTCAGCGTGTAACTGTACAGCGTCGCGCAGCCCTCGACCTCACGCCAGGCCAGGTCATGGGCCAGGCAGGCGGGACAATGCCGGCGCGGGTAGAAAATCCAGTGCGCACAGGCTGTGCATTGCTGAATCAGTAAGCGCCGGGCCTTCAGGCCTTCCCAGAACGGTGCGGAAATTTCCGTCGGTACAGGCATCGGTTTATTGTTGGACATGGTGCTTATGCTCCCTGAAGTATCAATGCGCCCTGCTCACTCATCACGCCGCCGGTACCGGAGACATAGACGCTGTCACAGCGTCCAAGCTGACGCTCGCCGGCTACCCCGGCGATTTGCGTCACCGCCTCGATCACCTGGGACATGCCGCCGGCCGAACCGGCCTGACCGAAACTGAGCTGCCCGCCGTGGGTATTCATCGGAAAATCACCCCGCCAGGTCAGGTCATGCTCACGCACAAACGCCATGCCCTCGCCCTTGCCACAGAAACCTGCATCCTCAAGGGTCAGCAACGCGGTGATGGTGTAGCAGTCGTAAATCTGCGCCGCGTCGACATCGGTCGGCTTGAGCCCGGCCATCTCGAAGGCCCGTCGCGACGCCGGCCCAATTGGCGTGTGAATCATGTCTGCGGCATAGGACGGCGACTTGAAGGCCAGGTGTTCGCCAAAACCGGTAATGAATGCAGGCCGCTTGCGCGCCCGTGCCGCGACTTCCTTGGAAGCGATGATCATTGCCGCACCGCCGGCCACGGGCATGACGATTTCCAGGATGTGCAGGGGATCGGCAACCATTTTGCTCGCCAGCACCTGCTCAATGGTCAACGGCTGGCCATAGAACATGGCCTGCGGGTTGGCCTGGGCGTTGGTGCGCTGATCCACGGCGATCTTGGCCATCGCCACCGGATCGTAGCCGTACTGGGCGGCATACCGCTGGGCAATCATGGCGTAACCGGTGTTCTGGCCCATGTGCCCGTAGGGCAGGTCGAATTCCGCCTCCGGCGCACCGAACGCCGTGCTGTGGCCACCAAAGCGCATGGCCCTGGCCATCCAGCTCGGGTCTTCATCCGGGCCCAGCGGTGCCATGCGTGCAGGCAGTACGCACAGTACCGCCTGGCACAACCCCAGTTCGATGGCGGCGGCAGCGCGCCAGACCATACCCACCGAGGTACAGCCGCCAAGGTCCACCACTTCGGCAAAATTCAGCCGCAACCCCAGGTACTCGGCGGCCATTGCCGGGACGAACACCGACGCCTCATGAAACTGCGGGCCATTGATCACCAGCCCGTCAAGGTCTTCAGCCCTGAGCCCCGCATCGCGCAGGGCCTGGGCCGCCAGGTCGGCGACTTGTTCAAGGTGAAACATCTTCGGCGCAGTCGCGTACTTCTCCGGTTTGTACTGCGCGGTGCCAATAATGGCCGCATGCCCTTTGAGCCCCATAGTGCCTCCACTCCGAAGCGCCGGGCTTCGGACATTTCCAGGTGATGGTTAAGGCCCGAGGCAGGCAACCTGCCCCGGACCTGAGTGGTCAAGACGAAACAGCCGGGATCAGAAGGTGTACTTCATCGAGAACGTGGCGTAGTCACGGTCGGCAAACGGCCGCTTGATCGCATCCGCTGCACCCAGGTAGCTGGTCACGTTCATGCCGACTTCCAGGTTGCCCAGGTACTTGAATGTGGTACCGATACTCATGCGGCGGTCGCCCTGAACACCGGAAATGCTGCCGGCCATCGGGGTCGAGCCACTGAATACGTTGGAAAAGCGCACGGGCACTTCAAGGTCCCAGCCCTGGAAAACGCCCGGATAGCTGAACGAGGCGCCCAGGGTGTAGGCGCTGGCCGATTTGGTGCGCCAGGCCGAACTGGTCTTGTAGGTGTAGTCATCCGACGCCCCAACCAATGGTGCCAGCGAAGGCAACAGGTTCAGGCCTTGCAGATTGTCCGCGGCTGAAGTGGATTCGACGCTGTCGACCAGCACGTGAACAATCTCCGCCGTCAGGCTGGTCTGGCTGGCCCATGGCCGATCGCCGAGAATGCGGATCGCCGACAGTTGCATCTGTTGGCCCTTGCCCTTGGCCGGTACCGGTCCGAGGCCAGTGTTGACCATGACCGGCGCACCGTCGCGGTAGGACCACTCGGCACCGACCTGGGTATCACCCAGCTTGGTCGAGGCGCTGATACCGGTCAGCTTGATGTCTTCGAAATACTTCACCCGGTAGCCATTGGGCGTGAAGGCATAGAGGCCGCCACCCACCGGCAACGGGTCATAACCCACCAGCGCAGTGGCCGGGTTCTTGTCGTGGTAGTTGACGTGAAACAGCGACAATTCAAGAGCCGGTACGGGGCGGTAGCGAACCTGTACACCCCACTGGCCACCGTCGCGAGGCTCGTCGGTACCACGGTAGGGAACCTTGCCGCCTTGGGTGATGATGAATTCGCGGCCCGGGCCGACGACGTCACTGCCAGATAGGTAGCTGCCCACTGGCGGCAACTCGGTGCCTTTCCATTCGTACTGCACATAAGCGCCAAAGGTAAGGCTTGGATTCAACCGATAGGACCCGGAGAACTGCCCTACCGGCAACAGGATTTCCTTGACCTCAACGCCCGGCTGCGCCGCCTTCACCGCATCGGAGGGGTTCTGTACGCCGTTGACGCCGGGGTAGTAAAGGCTCTCGCCCCAGGACTCGATATGGCGGCCCGCCTTGACGTCGAGCATGGAGTCATTGTCAAAGCGCCAGCCACTGAATACGTAGGCATCCAGCAAACGCGTGCGACCACCACTGTAGTAACGGGTATCACTGGTAAATTCGTCATTGCGCCCGGCCTTGTTGACGGTCGCGGGCGAATCGTTGTCGTTTTCCCGGTGGTAGACATCATCGTAGAAGGTACTGCCGCGCACGACGGCACCGTAGTTGTCCTTGCGCAGGATCATCTCACCCAGCGCACCCACACGGTTGGTGGTCAGGCTACCGCGATCGAAGTTGCGGTTGGCATCGTCAGCGTTGACCCCAAGCAAGCGATCATTCTGATCGTTCAGGCGCACGCCCACGCCGTAGCTGGTGGTTACCGACCAGTCTAGGGTCGTGCCGTTATCAAACTCGATCGTCTCCCCCGACCATACCGGTGTCGAAACCAAAGCGATGGCCGCCGTCAGGCTGACTGCCTGAACACCGCGCGAACCAAGGCCAGTACAATTATTGTTGTTCTTATCGATCACACTGACTCTCCTCAAGGGCAACCGGTTGGCCGCCTGGAATGTTGAACATTGCCGCTGCACCGGCCGCTCAAAACACCACGAGCGGCGTGACAGCAGGTGCCCCCTGCGGGGAACGCCGATACTGGTGAAGCCCGCGGTGTTCCTCCCGCAACAGCGACCCTTCGGCCACGAGGTAATTGGCATGCGCCAACGTTTCACCCAGCGCCATCAGTTCGTCGAAACGACCTGAAAGCTTCGGGAACAACACAGCCATCAGTTCGAGCGCACTACGCGGCTCCTCACAGCTGGCCAACAGCAGCGCCAGGTGAGCCTGGTGATGGGCCTGTAACTGGTCCAGGCGCTGATGCAGGTTGAAGAACGGCCGTTCATGGGCCGGCAGAACCAGAACGCTGTCCGGCAAGCCCCGCAAGCGCTCAAGGGAGGCCAGCCAGTCGCGCAGCGGATCGGCTTCCGGCTCAGTGGCATGCACGCCGACCGTCGGGGTGATGCGCGGCAACACCTGATCCCCGGAAATGAGCAGGCCATCCTCTTCGGCAAACAGGCAGGCATGTTCGGGCGAGTGCCCGCGACCGACCACGACCTGCCAGAGGCGACCGCCGATGCGCAGCTGGCTGCCGTCGCGCAAGCGCCGGTAACTGTTGAAATGCGCGGGACGGAAATGCCCGTTCTGGATCACCTCGTACATCTGGGCGGCCTGCTCGCTGCTGAAACCGGCCTTGCGGTAGAACGCCAGGAAGTCCCAGCCGGGCGGCTGATCAGAGGGAACGCTGACGTACAACGACTGGTATTCACTGGCGGTCATGTACACCGGGCAGCAAAAGCGTTCGGCCAGCCAGGCGGCAACACCGGCATGGTCGGAGTGATAATGCGTGCAGACCACCGCCAGCAGCGGCAACCCCGCACACGCTTCACTCAACACGCGCTCCCAGACCTCGCGGGTTTGCGCGGTGTTCATGCCGGTATCCACCGCTACCCAGCCATCGCCATGGCGCATCAGATAGAGGTTGATATGGTCCAGACGAAACGGCAGCGGCATACGCAGCCAGAGCACCCCCGGCGCGACTTCACAGACCTGCCCGGCGGCCGGGGCCTGCGGCCACGGGTAGCGCAGGCCGCTGCGCAGCTCATGGCCGTTCGGGTCCAGATCAGCCATGATGCGCACCTGCGAACGGCGCCAGACCGACTCGCGCCAACACCTCTGGCGAATAGGGCTGGTAGGTTCGCGTGCTTTCATCACGAATGAACAACGGATCGCTGCAGGCAATCGGGCAATAGCCCTGGCGCTGCAAATCGACCTTGCGCAGCTTGAAGGTGCTGGTCAGGTCCGCCGCCGCGGTCACACGTACGAACACTGGCGCGGCGTAACGCGGCAGGCACGCTTCAGTGAGTGCGTACAAGGCCTCGGGCTGGAACACTTGCCCCGGCTGCATCAGCACTGCGGCCATGCCCGCACGCCCCTCATGCCCCGGTACCTGCACACCGTAGATATTGATCAGTTCAAGGCCCGGCAGATCCCCCAGGGCATCGGCGACTTCCTGGGTGGAGACGTTCTCGCTCTTCCAGCGGAAGGTGTCGCCGATACGGTCCACGAAATAGCAGTAGCCATCGGCGTCCTCGCGCAACAAGTCGCCCGAACTCCAGTAGGCATCACCTTCGCGAAAGACATTGCGGCGGATCTTGCTCTCGCTGGCCTCGGTCGAGGTATAGCCTTCGAAGCGCCCACCGCCGATATCCGGATGATCGACGATGAAACCCATGGCTTCACCCACTTCGCCGACCTCGCAGCGCTGATAGAAGCCATTCTCGTCGCGCGGATGACAGTCATTTTCGACATCGAAGCGCACCAGCCGCAGGTTGGTCTTGTTCCAGTCAGGTACACGCCCGCACGAACCGATGTAGTTGTCGACATTGATCAGGTTGGTGTTGGCTTCGGTGGCACCCCAGCCCTCGAAAACCTGGATCGGTCCAAAACGTTCAATCCAGCGTTGCCACGACTCAGGTGTCAGGCCGGCACCGAGCATGCAGCGCAGGCTATGTTCGCGTTCACCCGGTACAACCGGCCGGTTGAGCAGGTAGCGGCAGATTTCGCCAATGTACTGGAAGACGCTGATACGGTGACGGGCGACATCGCTCCAGAACTCACGCACGCTGAACTTGCGGCGCACCACGATGCTCGCGCCGGCACGTAGCGCGGTCGAGGTCACCGAGGTGGCGGCGGCCCCGTGGTACAGCGGCAGGCAACAATAGAACACGTCGTCGCAGGTGGCCTGCAGCGTTACCTCCATCACATCGCCAGACGACATCCAGCGCATATGGCTGTAACGGGCGGCCTTGGGTAACCCGGTGGTACCCGAGGTAAAAATCAGCAAGGTCGGGGCCTGGGCCTCGATGTCCGCACGCACATCGCGGGGGAAGGCACTGCGTGGCGCACTGTCCAGGCGCGCAGCGAAATGCCCGTCGCCCCCCTTGGGAAGCGCCTCGGGCCATGGGTTCTCTGGGTCGCGTACCAGCCAGTAGGGCAGCTCAGGCAGGCCCTCGGTAACCTGGACATTGGCCAGGCACTCTTCCCCGACCACCAGTGCCTTGGCCCCGGTAGTTTCCAGCGCATGCAACAGGGGCCGGCCATTGACCTGGGTGTTGATGAACGCAACCACCACCCCCAGCTTGACCAGGCCAAACCAGGTGCAGAAGAACGCCGGGCGGTTTTCCATCACGATGGCACAGACATCACCGGCACGCAGGCCGTTGGCGTAAAAGGTATGGGCCATCTGGTTGGCGCGCGCATCGACTTCGGCGTAGCTGAGGATTTCGTCGCCATAGATCAGAAACGCCCGATCGGCATGACGAATGGCTTGCTGCTCGAGCCGATCGGCCAGGGTGTAGTGGTCACGGGGTTTGATCTGCGCGCTGGCTACCGAACGTCGATCCAGAATCGCCTGGGTCTGTTCACGGGGCACAGGGCAGCTCGGCAGGACGCTGGCCAGGTTACTCAAGCTCATGGCGTCACCTCCAGTGCATCGGCCTGATAGACGGGGTAGTCGGTATAGCCACGAGGGCCAGAGGTGTAGAGGGTCTTGCGGTCAAACCCGGCCAACGGCAAGCCGTGCTTCAAGCGCTCGACCAGGTCGGGGTTGGCAATGAAGTGTCGACCGAAGGAGACCGCTGCGCCCTCGCCCGCTTCCAGCGCGGCGCGGGCCGAAGCGCCATCAAAACCGTCGTTGAGAATCAGCCCATGGGCGCTATGCTCGCGCGCCAGGGCAAAGGCATCGAGCCCCGCCACCGGTGAACGCATGATGTGCAGGTAGGCCAGGCCCAGCGGTGCCACGGCGGCGCAGAGTGCGACAGCGGTGCCTGCCGGGTCGAGGTCGTCGATATCGTTATAGGGGTTGCCCGGGCACATCCGAAAGCCCACACGGCCAGCGCCAATCGCTGCGGCCATGGCCTCGATCGCGTCCTTGGCAAACCGTACCCGGTTGCTCGCCGAACCGCCGTAGGCATCGGTACGCTGGTTGCTGCCCGAGGCCATGAACTGCATCGGCAGGTAGCCGCTGGTGCAATGCAACTCGACGCCATCGAAACCGGCTTCACGCGCATTCAACGCTGCCTGACGGTAGTCTTCGATCACCGCGGCGATGCCTTCCAGGGTCAACGCCTGCGGGCTATCGGTATCTACCAGGCCAACGGCATCACTGAACACTTGAGTGCGTGCGCGCACCGCCGACGGGCCCACGGTAGCCGCACCGCCGGGTTTGTTGTAATGGCTGGCAGCGCGCCCCACATGCATCAGTTGCAGTACGATGCGACCGCCTTGGTCATGCACGGCACGGGTCACCTGGCGCCAGGCGGCAATCTGTTCGCCGGTGTAGATCGCCGGTGTACGGCAATAGCCCAGGCCACTGGCCGATGGCGCCGTACCCTCGGCAACAATCAACCCGGCGCTGGCACGCTGGCGGTAGTACTCGACCATGTCGGCACTTGGCACCGCACCTGCATCGGCACGACTGCGGGTCATCGGCGCCATGACGATACGATTGGCCAGCTGCAGTTCGCCGAGGCACACCGGCTCGAACAAGATGCTCATGTCAGCTCCTTAACGTCTTATTGTTTCCGGCGATGCCAAGCGGCTCACCGCAAGGTGGCCAGGGATTGCGCAGAACCGGATATGGGCTGAATGATTCACCTTGAACGCAACTGAAACATCGTCCGACAAGACTAGATTTATGGGCCTGGACATCGCAGCCAAATGCCCGCAACCACGGGAAAAATGGTCTGAACGGACGATGAAAAAACAGCCGGATGCACTGACGATCAAGCCCACTAGAACAAGACCGGGAGCACCCGCAGTGAACGCATCCAACCCCGTGACATGGCGAACGCATTACGCGCTTTTCGTGCTCGCCAGCATCTACGTTTTCAACTACATCGACCGCCAGTTGATGGCGATTCTGATCGAACCGGTGAAGCTCGAATTCGGCATATCGGACACCGGCATCGGCTTGTTGTCGGGTGTGACCTTCGCGGTGTTCTATACGGTTTTTGGCTTCCCCCTGGGGCGCCTGTCGGATCGCATCGGGCGTAAACCGGTCATTGCCTTCAGCTGCATTGCCTGGAGCCTGATGACCATGCTCTGCGGCATGGCTGGCAGCTTTCTGACGCTGGTACTGGCACGAATCGGCGTCGCTGTCGGTGAAGCCGGCGGTACCGCGCCGTCAGTGGCGATGGTTTCGGACCTGTACCCGGCACGCCGCCGCTCGACAGCACTGGCCGTGCTGATGCTGGGCTCAAGCCTGGGTGCGATTGTCGGCCTCGGCCTGGGCGGCTGGATTGCCCAGCACCATGGCTGGCGCTACGCCTTCTTGCTGATCGGCGCCCCCGGTATCTTCCTTGGCCTGCTCCTGCTGTTGACCGTACGCGCGCCAAAACCTGCACTGCCGCCAGCGCACCTGAACAAGGCTGCACTGCAGCAGGAAGGCTGGCTCAAGACGCTGGTCGAGCTGTTCCAGATGCCATCATTCCTGTGGTTGGTGCTCACCGGCGGTGCAGCGGCCATTGCCGGGTATGCGATTGGTACCTGGAGCCCGAGCTTCCTCATTCGCTCCCATGGCCTGAACCTGCAGGAGGCTGGGTTCCTGGTCGGCGTGGTCGGCGGCACCGGCTCGACTATCGGCACCCTGACCTGCGGCCTGCTGACCGACCGAATGGCACGGCGCGATGTCGGCTGGCAAATCGGTGTACCCCTGTTGGGCACGCTGATCAGCATCCCCTTTGCACTGGCCTATTTCCTCTGGCCACAAGGCGTTGCCTTCCATATCGGCAGCATCGCCGTACCGCAAGCGTTCCTGTTCTACAGTGCGTTCGGGTTCTTCGGTGTCTGGTGGGCGACGCCCTGCCTGAGCGCGATCACCCACCTGTTTCCGGCCTCGCGACTGGCCCAGGCCACCGCTATTTTTGTGATGTCGATGACCTTGCTCGGTGTTGGTGTCGGTCCGCTGCTGATTGGCATGCTCAGTGATTTCTTCATCCCGACCCTGGGCGGTGAGTCGCTGCGCTATGCACTCGCCTCTTCGGTCTCGCTGCTGGTGCTGGCGGCGGTTTTCCTGGCGCTGGCACTGCCGCGTTATCGACAGCAGTTGAAGCAAACGGCGCTGGCTGTCCCTCCCGCACAGGCCGTTACCGCCTGACGGCATCAGGTACGCACGCGAACCGAGTTGAGACTATCGCAGGCAAGCCTGCTCCCACCTGTGGGAGTTGGCTTGCCAACGATGCAGGCCCCCCGAACCTACTGACACCCCGCCGATGCCATCGCAGGCAAGCCTGGCACACGGGGCCAAGTCAGGATCACAGGCTCAAGGCCAGGCTCAGGCTGACGTTGCGCGGATCACCCGGCATGACCCACGCCGCGTTGTAGCTGCGCTCGTAATAGGTGCGGTCGAACAGGTTGTTGAGGTTCAAACCAAGCGTAAGGTTCTCCGTCGCCTTGTAATGGGCCAACAGATCGACCGTGCTGTAACCGGGCAAGCGGAAATCGCTGCCAGCAAGGCCCGAGCGCTCGCCTACATAGTTGGCCGCCACCCCCATGTCAGAACCGCGCAAGGCACCGTCCTGGAACTCATACACCGCCATCAGGCTGCCGCTATGCCGGGGAATACCCAGCAAGTCGCTGCCCTTGGGCACGCTGGCATCGCCCTTGGTGACTTCGGCGTCGATGTAGGCATAGGCGCCAATCACGCGCACGGCATCGCTCAACTGGCCACTGAACTGAGCATCCAGGCCCTGGCTGCGTGCCTTGCCCGCCGCGATGCTGTCGCCATTGGCATCGGTGGTGATGACGTTTTCCTTGTCGATCTGGAACAACGCGATCGTCGCGCCCAAACGGCTGTCGAACAGGTCAAGCTTGACCCCGGTTTCATAACCCAGGCCTTTCTCCGGCTTGTAGACCTCGCCCTGGGTGCCCATGCCATTGGGCTTGAACGAGGTCGATGCGTTGGCGAACACCCCCACCTGCGGTGTCAGCTGATACAAAAGGCCCACCCGAGGCGTAACGGCATCTTTTTCCTGGGTGTTGCTGGCCTGCGTTGCTCGGTTCTGGGCGGTCTGCTCGATATGTTCAAGACGTACGCCGAGCAACCCCCGCAGCCGTTCGGTGAAAACAATCTGGTCCTGCAGGTTCAGGGCGTAACTTTCGGTGCGCTCGAAGAAGTCGTTGGCCTTGACGATGGCAGGCTTGGGTTGGCCATACACCGGGTTGTAAACATCCAGGCCATAGTCCAGGGTCGTAGCGCTTTGCGGGTACTTCTGGCTGTTGCGGTAGTTCTCGTACTCCAGGCCAATCAGTGTCTGGTGTTGCCAGTTGCCCACATCGAAACGGCCATGTAGTTCTGCCTGGGTGATGTTGTCGTTCCATTCAAAATTCCGCTGACGGTAGAACCGGCTGATGGCCGTTCCCACCACCCGTGACGCTTCCGAGCTGTCACCGTTGAGGGTGCCCTGGGTGTAATGGTTGGCCAGACGCAGCTTCCAACTGTCATTGAGGTAATGTTCCAGCGCCAGGTCCAGCGTCTGATTGTCATTGCGGATACGGCCATCGTTGGGTTCGCCCAGGAAGGTCGAACGCTTTACTGAACCCAGTTCGTTGTTCACGGCCGCAATGCCACGGTCGAACACCGACTCGGTACGGGAGAATTCCGTATCGACGAACAGTTGCGTGTCCGGGTTCAGCTGCCAACTCAGCGACGGGCTGACGATCCGCCGCTGGCTGTCGACATGGTCACGGAAGCTGCCGTTGTCTTCCACCGCCAGGTTAACCCGCGACAGCAGCGAACCATCGTCGTTGAGAGGGGTGTTCACATCCAGGCTGCTGCGGTAGCGGTCCCAACTGCCGGCACTGGCCTTGAAGCGGGTGAAGGCTTCAGCCTCGGGCCGTTTGGTCACGATGTTCACCAACCCGCCAGGGTCACCTCGCCCATACAGGCTGGCAGCAGGCCCCTTGAGCACTTCGATACGCTCGATAGTCGAGGTATCCGGTGCGCTGTAGCTGCCCCGGTTGACGGCAAAACCATTCTTGTACAACTCGCCGGTGGTGAAGCCCCGCACGCTGTAGTTGAGGAAGGTCAAGCCACCAAAATTGTTCTGCCGCGATACCCCCCCGGCAAAATCCAGTGCGCGATCAATGCGGGTACTGTTCAGGTCATCGAGCACTTGGGCGGGTACCACACTGATGCTCTGCGGGGTGTCGCGGATATCGGTATCGGTCTTGGTCGCGGTGCTGGAGCGCGTGGCCCGGTAACCCTGTACCGGGCCATCGGCACGCTCTTCAAAACGACTGTCACTGACGGTGACGGCATCGAGGACGATGGTTTGTTCGGCAGTGACAGGCACGCTCAACAGGCCTGCGGACAGGCCAAGGTACAACCTTCCTAGCGGGTGATTCATGGGGGCTCCTTTATTAACTATGTAATAACATAACAATAAAGCGAGCAATATCCTACTACTTAGCGAGAATCATTTACTGGAAGAAGGGTATTGCGGTGAGTGCCTGCCGCGTTGCTGCAGGCACTTGGCTGACGTGCCGGGAATGATCAGTCTTCAAGCGGCTTGGGCGGCGCTGCCGGTTTTGCTGGCTTCGCCGGTTTTCCCGGTTTGCCCTCTTTGCCCTCCTTGCCTGGCGCAGCCTCTGTCACGACAGGTGTCGTCGTAACCATTTCTTTCTCGCTGGCAGGTAACTGATCAATGGTGGTGAAAAGCTCCTTGGGCTCAACCGTACCAATGCGCTCGAGCTTTTTCTCGCCATCCTTGCCCATCAGAATCACCTTGGTACCCACGCTGGCACCCAGCTTGAGCTCGCGAATCAAGGCCATGGTGGTTTGCGGGTCCATGTTCTTGCCATCGCGTTGGCCGATGGTATTGGCGATGGTGAATAGCACCATGTTGCGCTCAGTGAACGCCTGACGGTTGGCCGGTTCATCCAGGGCCTTTTTCAGGCTGACCAGCGTCGGGTCTACTGTACTGGGCGCAATGATGATCAAGGGTCGGGTTCTACCCCGCTCCAGAGCGAGGGGGCCGTCACTGTCAGCGGCCATCAAGGGGCAGGCAACAGCCAGCAGGGTGGCAAGGGTCAGTGAACGAGTGAGCATACGCATCTCCTTCTTGTTTCAATGCTCCATAGGCTACGAATCCTGACGAAAGATCCGGCCTGCGAGCCTAAACGACTGTACCGACCATGTACGCAAGACAACGGTAACTTCCGATGACCAAGCCCCACCCGACGCGCTATGAAAGGCTGAATCCATTGAACCAGAGGATAGCTGATGGTCAGCACTTTGCTGCCGTCCATCGGCTCGCAGCATCGAGTTTCATCTAATCCGCGCGAAGGCACCCAGCGTTAGAACAACCCCATCTGCCGGTCAACCAGGGCACTGAAGCTATCGCCCACAAACGGCAGGATGGCATCGGCGATTGGCTGCAACTGCTTGGTCAGGTAATGATCGTAATCGATCATCGCGTTGCGGTTTTCCAAGGGTTCAGGCCCGGCCAAGGTGATCACGTAGCTGATCCAGCCACCATTCTGATACTGGCGTGGACGCCCCTGACGGTCGTTGTAGTCATCGGCCAGGCGCGCGGCACGCACGTGCGGCGGGACGTTACGCTGATAGTCCGCCAAGGGTCGACGCAGGCGCTTGCGGTAGATCAGTTGCTCATCCCGTTCACCCGCCAGCGTCTGCCGCACATAGTCACGCAGATAAGCCTGGTAAGGCTGGCGCAGAAAGATGCGCTGGTAGAGCTCCTGCTGGAACTGCCGGGCCAGCGGTGACCAATCGGTACGCACGGTTTCCAGGCCCTTGAAGACCATCTCGTCACGCCCGTCTGCACGGCGTACCAAGCCGGCATAGCGCTTCTTGCTGCCCTCCTCGGCACCTCGGATAGTCGGCATCAGAAAGCGTTGGTAGTGGGTTTCAAACTGCAACTCCAAAGCGCTTGTCAGGCCGTACTCTGCCTGCAGGTGCGCTTGCCACCACAGGTTGACCTGCTGCACCAGGCGTCGGCCGATGGCCGTTGCATCCTCTTCACTGTGCGTGCGTTTGAGCCAGACGAAGGTCGAGTCGGTATCGCCATAGATCACTTCATACCCCTGGGCCTCGATCAGCTCGCGGGTGCGACGCATGATTTCATGACCGCGCATTGTGATCGACGATGCCAGCCGTGGGTCGAAGAAACGGCAACCACTGGAGCCGAGTACCCCGTAGAACGCGTTCATGATGATCTTCAAGGCCTGGGACAACGGGGCGTTGCGCTCACGCTTGGCCGCTTCACGCCCCTGCCATACCCGCTCGACAATCGAGGGCAGGCAATGCCGGGTACGCGAAAAACGCGCTCCCCGAAAACCTGGCACCGACGTGGCATCGCCGGGTTCACGCAGGCCCTCGACCAAGCCGATCGGGTCGATCAGGAACGTGCGGATGATCGATGGGTACAGGCTCTTGTAATCGAGCACCAACACAGACTCGTACAAGCCCGGTCGCGAGTCCATGACAAAGCCGCCCGGGCTGGCTTCGTCCGGACGGCCACCAAGGTTGGGCGCCACGAACCCCTGGCGGTGCATCAGCGGCATGTACAGGTGACAAAACGCCGCCACCGAGCCGCCACTGCGGTCCGCGGGCAAGCCGGTGACACTGGCACGCTCCAGCAGGAAGGTGAGCAATTCGGTCTTGGCGAAAATCCGTGTCACCAGTTCGCAGTCCTTGAGGTTGTAACGCGCCAGAGCCGGCTTGTCCTCGGCAAACATGCGATTGATTTCGTCCATGCGCTGATAAGGCGTGTCGATTGCCTTGCCCTCGCCGAGCAAGGTCTGGGCAACGTTTTCCAGGCTGAACGACGGAAAGCTCCAGGTCGCCGAACGCAACGCTTCGATGCCGTCGATGATCAAGCGCCCTGCGGCACCGGCAAAAAAATGAGAACGACTGCCGTGCTCGCGCCACTCCATCGGCTCGCCTCCACGCCCGAGGATCAAAGGAACCTTCAGCCTTTGAGCATGCTCATGAAGTACACGCAGGTCGAACTGCACCAGGTTCCAGCCAATGATCGCGTCAGGGTCGTGACGGGCCAACCAGGCATTCAGCCGCTCAAGCAATTGCGCACGGCTGGCACAATACTCCAAGGCAAAATCCACGGCCTGGTCGTCGCCATTGGCCGGCCCCAGCATGTACACCTGACGCTGGCCACAGCCTTCCAGTGCAATGGAATACAGCTCACCGCGTTCGGTGGTTTCGATATCCAACGACACCAGCTTCAACTGCGGGCGGTAGCCTGATTCGGGCTTGAGCTGAGCATCCAGCCATACACCGCTGGCGTCGACTCGCCCGGCGAAACTCACCGGCGCGGTGATGAAGCGCTCCATCAGGTAGCGCTCCGGCGGACGAACATCGGCTTCCAGTAGTTCAATGCCGGCCGCACGCAGGCGCTTGTCCAGTTGCATCAACTGACGGTGCTGGCGGCAATACAGGCCCAGTACGGGGCGGTGCTGGAAGTCACAGAGGTCCAGCGGGCGCAGCTCGACCTCTCGCTCGCCAGCCAGCAAGGCCTCGACGCGGGCCCGCTGCTCGGCCAGGACAAAGGCCACGGAGGTTTGCACCGGCAGCCGCACCTGGCGTGGGCCAGCATCGGTCGCCAGCCAGAATTCCACCAGGGTGCCGTCAGGCGTATCCCGCCAATGTCGGGTCAGGACGAAGCCCTGTTGTACATCCACCGCTGCAACCCCTGAACTGAATCGTGAGCTTCGATTCTACCCGAGCCGTCACCCGCTCCGGCGCGTCCTCTGCGCTTAACCGCAACGATGTCGATAACGCGGCCCTACGACCGCTTGCCGACAAGGTACATGACAGGGCATAAGGCATCACTTCAGCTGTCTGCCTGCAGCCGCTAGAATAGCGAGCGTCAGGTAACGCCCTTTCCACTGCTGGACCATCGGATCGACTCATGCATACCGTCGTCAGCTCATCTGCTTCGCTCTGGCGTGTACACGTCGAGCACTCATCCCTGATCAAAGGTTGCGCGAAGTGAACCGCTGCCTGCGTCTGTTGACGGTGCTTTCGGTAATGGCACCTTGCCTGAGCCTGGCCGACAGCCCTATCGACCCTCACGCCGACCTGCTGTACCGCCAGGCTCTGCCGTTTCTGGAGCAGGCTGACACCCAGGCCAGTACCTTCAGCCCACCAACCGACGCGACCCAGGACGACCTGTTGCGCCAGGGCACGACACTGGTGCACACCCTGACCCCAGGTGTGGAACTGCTGCGCAAGGCAGCGTCGCTCAACCATCCGGTGGCCGAGTACCGACTGGCGCTTTACTACATGACCTACCTGAGCCCCGCCGAGGTACCGGCACAGGCCTGCCCGCTACTTGCCGCCAGCCTCAGCCAGGGGTTCGCACCGGCCTCGCTGCAGATCAACTCGCTGTGTAGCGAGTACCGCGACAGCGATGCCTATCGGGCAGCGCTGAAGAAAGCCGTACAAGATGCCACGCGCTATGCCACCTACTACCCGCAACCGGCCATGCGCCTGGAGTGCCGACCGCAAGGCCGTCGGGGGCTGACGCTGCAATGGGGCCAGCAACGTGACTTTCAGGCCGAGGTCTATCGACTGCTCGGTGCCGTCGACCGACCGCAGCGCCAGATGTGGTACCGCAAGGCGGTTGATGCCAATGGCTGCGCAACCGCCCAGCATCGCCTGACCAGCCAGCGCTGAGTGAGGTGACCTGCGCCAGTTCGCAGCCTGACAAGATCGCTCAAGCAGCGCAGCTGGCACTCTGGCATGCTATGCCCCCCTGTTCAGTCGCGTTTGTAGACCATGACTCACCCACACCTCGCCCGCCAGGCATTCATCCATGGCGCCATTGCCATCCTGCCGCTGTCGTTGGCCGTTGCGCCCTGGGGCCTGCTGGCCGGCTCGATGGCCATTGAAGCCAACCTGACACCCCTTGAAGGTCAGGGGCTATCGGCAATTGTCTTCGCCGGTGCTGCACAACTGGTTGCCATCGGTATGCTCAAAGGCGGCGCGAACCTGTTTTCGATCATCCTGACCACCCTGCTACTGACCTCACAGCACCTGCTCTACGGTCTGTCGATGCGCCCCGTGATTTCTGACCTGCCTGTGCGCTGGCGGGTGGGGCTTGGCTTTCTGCTGACCGACGAGTTCTTCGCCCTGACCAGCCAGTACGACAAACAACAGTTCAACCGCTGGTATGCACTGGGCGTAGGCCTGACCTTCTATGTGGCCTGGAACCTGTTCACCCTGGCCGGCATCGTCCTGGGCCAGAACATTCCGCACCTGGACAAACTGGGCCTGGACTTCTCCATCGTTGCCACGTTTGTAGCCTTGATTACGCCACTGGTACGCAACCTGCCGACGGTGGTGTGCGTCGCGGTTTCGCTGTTCAGTTCAGTGCTGTTCAGTTTCTGGCATTGGGAAACAGCGCTGGTGCTGGCCGGCCTGCTGGGCATGAGCGCCGGTTTTATCTGCCAGAAACTGAGCGGAGGCCGCTCATGATTTTCCTGCTGATCGTCGGCATGGGGCTGGTCGTGTTCCTCAACCGCTACGCCTTTCTCGAGCCCCGCCTGCCGCTGCGCCTGAGTTCAAATGCGCGGCAATTTCTCGGTTTTGCCGTGCCCGGCATGCTCACCGCCATCTGCGGGCCGATCATCTTCATGCCCGACCACCAGCTTGACCTCAACCCGGCCAACCCCTACCTGGTGGGCTCGATGGTGGCGGTTGGGCTCGTATTGTTGACCCGTAACACCTTGATCAGCATGCTGCTGAGCATGGCGTTTTTCTTCGTCTTTCGCTGGTGGATGAACGGTGCGGCGTGAAGCAGTAAAGGCTTGCCAGCGATAGCCGTGTTGAAAGCACGGGATTATTGCTGATTAACGGGTAAATCCCTGCTGGATATTGCACATAAGTCGACCTGTCAAATAGTAACAATATGTTCAAAGACTAGGCGCGATTGTTTATGCTTGCGCACTTACGCAATGGCTCATAGCCACACCGACAAGTAACCGTGCATGAAACTATTTCTCGTTCTTCTGTTCGTTTTTTCGATTGCCTATGTCCACCTGCGCGGTCGCGTTCGACACAAACTGACCCGTCAGTTGGGCGACCACTCAAGCTTCCTGGCGCCCGTCAACGTCTTCCTCTACCTGTTCTCCAGGCTGCCCGCCCGGCCCTACCTCAGCACCGATTCATTTCCCGAGCTCAAACCCCTGCAGGACAACTGGGAAGCCATCCGCGAAGAGGCCCAACAGCTCCTGAATGTCGGCGAAATCAAAAGCTCGCAGCGTTATGACGATGTGGGCTTCAACTCATTTTTCAAAAGTGGCTGGAAACGTTTCTACCTGAAGTGGTATGGCGAAAGTCACCCTTCGGCGATGAAGCTGTGCCCACGTACCACAGAGCTGCTGCAAGGTATCGGCACCGTCAAGGCAGCCATGTTCGCCACCCTGCCACCGGGCTCGAAACTGGTTCGTCACCGCGACCCCTATGCCGGTTCTTACCGCTACCACCTGGGCCTGGACACCCCCAACAGCCCGGACTGCTACATCGACGTGGACGGTGAGAAGTACCACTGGCGTGACGGTGAAGGTGTCGTGTTCGATGAAACCTATATTCACTATGCCGCCAACCAGACGGATCAAAACCGCATCATTCTGTTCTGCGATATCGAGCGTCCCCTGAAGTACCGCTGGGCCACTGCGTTCAACCGCTGGTTCAGCCGCAATGTCATGGCCGCGGCTGCCGCGCCGAACGCTGACGGGGACAAGACCGGCGGCATCAACCGCCTGTTCACCCGGATCTACAAGATCCGCGAGCGCGGCAAGGCACTGAAGAAACGCAACCGCGCACGTTACTACGCCGAAAAATGGGCGGTAGTGGCCGTGTTGGCGCTGATCTTCATTTATATCTGACCCGTTATGGCGGCGCCGACACAGTCGGCGCCCACGTCTTGCAAAGGCTGTCCACGTCCCTGCCCTGCGCCTATCGACCAACGGCACAGCAACTGCCGAAAAACTAGCTTCACTGTTCATTTTGTCGAAACACACAAGGTGAACACCATGTTGGACTGGAACGAGTACCGTAAACAGCTGACGGCCGGCATTCGCGACCTCAAGCAACTCTCACCGGACACGGTCAGCGGCTACCTGACCGCCAGTGCTGCCGGCGAAAAAACCAACCACCTCGACGCCAAGACCCGCGAACTGATCTCTCTGGCCGTGGCCGTCACGACCCGATGCGATGGCTGCATTGCCGTGCATTCGGCACAGGCCGTGAAACACGGTGCCACCCGGGAAGAAATTGCCGAAGCATTGGGCGTTGCCATCGCAATGAACGCGGGTGCAGCACTGGTTTACTCGGCACGGGCACTGGATGCGGTAGGCAAGGTCGAGCCATAATCCCGCCATCGCCAGGCTGGCGCGACACGTCCGCTGCAGCCAGCCCACCCGCACGCCCCATCCGAGAACAGCATGATTCACATCCGCCCCATGACCGCCGCCGACTTCGAGCACTTCTGGCCGACCTTCAAGGCCATCGTCGGCGCCCGCGAAACCTATGCCTTCGACCCCGCCATCACTGTCGAACAGGCACGCCAACTGTGGCTGGAAATGCCCTTGCATACCCTGGTAGCCGAGGAAAACGGCGAACTGCTGGGCTCCTATTACCTCAAGGCCAACGCCGCCGGCCCAGGCGCCCATGTGTGCAATTGCGGCTACATGGTTACCGAGGCCGCACGCGGCCGAGGCGTAGCGCAGGCGATGTGCCAACACTCTCAGCAACTGGCTCGCGACAACGGTTTCATGGCGATGCAGTTCAACTCGGTAGTGTCGAGCAACGAAGTGGCCGTGGCCCTCTGGCAAAAGCTTGGTTTCGAGGTGGTCGGGCGCCTGCCCAAGGCCTACCAGCACGCACGGCTGGGCTTGGTGGATTGCCTGGTGATGTACAAATGGCTAGGCGAAGCTATGCCGCATGAGCAGCCAAAACTGATTGGTCGCAAGAATATCGAGGCGGTGGTGTCCCGGCGTCGCGGCCGTTGATTACGGCTGCCACATAACCTGGCGCACGCCCGTCAAGCGGTGACGCCAAACAAAACACCGACCCCCGCCGTCAAGCCCATGGCCAGTGCGCCCCAAAAGGTCACGCGCGCTGCAGCCGTTACCACAGACGCGCCACCGGTGTAGCCTGCCAACACCCCCAGAAGCATCAGAAACAGCAGCGAACTGCCAGCCACGGCATACATCAGCAGCGATTGCGGCACCCATAGAACGATCAGCAGTGGCAGTGCCGCACCGACTGAAAACGAACCTGCCGAGGCCAGGGCAGCCTGCACCGGTCGCGCGGCCAATTCTTCGGAAATGCCCAGTTCATCGCGGCCATGCGCACCCAGCGCATCGTGTGCCATCAACTGTGTGGCGACGCGGCTGGCCAATTCTTTATCGAGCCCGCGACCAACGTAGATCTCGGTCAACTCTGCGTGTTCATGTACAGGATCAGCCGCCAGCTCTTTACGCTCCCGGTCCAGGTCGGAACGCTCGGTATCCGCCTGCGAACTAACCGACACGTATTCGCCAGCGGCCATCGACATCGCCCCCGCAACAAGGCCTGCAACGCCGGCGATCAGAATACTTGCAGCACTTGCGCCGGCCGCCGCCACACCCAGGATCAGGCTGGCAGTGGAAACAATACCGTCATTGGCGCCAAGTACCGCAGCACGCAGCCAGCCGATACGCTGTGTTTTATGAGCTTCGATATGCCTCATGAATAACTTCCCGGTGCAGGTGAAAAACGATGCGGCAAGCGTAGCGCCCGCTGTCGAGGTCAGCGCGCAAGCTCGGCAGCGTCAGCCAGTGCGTCACTGAACGCCGCATGGTAATGCTGGCTGCCAATGGCGTGCAGGATGCCTACCCTGCCGAGCTTGCCCAACACCTTGGCATTGGCTTCACAGAGCTTTACGACAATGTGCCGCTTGTGCAGTTGCTGGATCACTTCTTCGAGCATTTGCAGGCCGGTGATATCCATGAACGGTACGTGTTTAAGGCGCAAAATCAGTACGACGGGATCGGTATGCGTCTGGGCCAGGGTACGCTCAAAGGTTTCCGCCGCACCAAAGAACAGCGGCCCCTCGACGGTGTAGATCAACACACCAGGCGGCAGGTGCTGGTGACCGTTCTGGCGCAGTTCGTGTTCGAGCTCATGCTCGACGACCTGCTGCACCTCGACGGAGGATGCCATGCGCCGCATGAACTGCAGCATCGCCAGAATCACGCCGATGTTCACGGCGATTACCAGATCGCTGAATACGGTAAGGGTGAAGGTAATGAGCAGAATCGCTACATCGGCGCGCGGGGCACGTTGAACCATACGCTTGAAGTGTTTCAACTCGCTCATGTTGTAGGCGACAACGAACAGGATGGCCGCCAGGGCGCACAGAGGAATGTTCGAGGCCAAGGGTGCCAGGAACAGAATGATCAAGACCAGGGTAATGGCATGGGCAATACCGGCCAGCGGGCTTGTACCGCCATTACGGATATTGGTCGCGGTACGGGCAATCGCGCCGGTCACAGCAAACCCACCAAACAGAGGGGTTGCCAGGTTGGCGATACCCTGGCCGATCAGTTCCTGATTGGAGTCGTGCCGAGTGCCGGCCATTCCGTCGGCAACCACAGCGGAAAGCAGCGATTCGATGGCCCCCAGCATGGCGATCGCAAACGCCGGCCCAATCAGGTCAATAACACGCGCCAGGGTGATCTGCGGCGGGTTGAAGTCGGGGAAACCTTGAGGGATACCGCCGAAGGCACTGCCAATCGTGGCGACGCCATCGAAGTGAAACAGCGACTGGATCAGCGTCGCAACCACCATGGCAACCAATGGCCCGGGAAAGCGTTTGAGCGCTGCAATTCTGGGGGTGATCAGCACCAGGAACAGGCTGAGCAACGCCAACGACGTCGTGGCCATGTGCAGGTTCGGCAGCGCGAGCAGCAAATGCCAGAACTTCTCGTGAAAGTACTCACCGGTAATTGCCGGCAAGCCGAAGAAGTCCTTCCACTGACCCACCCAGATGATCACGCCGATGCCCGCGGTAAAACCGACGATCACCGGGTCCGGGATGAACTTGATGATTGCACCCAGGCGGGTGATGCCCAGCAGCAACAGGATGACGCCGGCCATCATCGTGGCAATGTGCAGGCCCTCGACACCGTGGGTCGCGGTGACACCTGCCAGGATGACGATAAATGCCCCCGTCGGGCCGGCAATCTGCAGCCGGCTGCCGCCAAAGATCGACACCAGCAGGCCGCCAATGATTGCGGTATAGATGCCTTGCTCGGGCTTGACTCCCGAGGCGATGGCAAACGCCATGGCCAACGGCAGTGCAACCACCCCGACAACCACCCCGGACACCAGATTGCCTAGCCAATGCTCGCGCCCGAGCAAACCGGCTTTCCATGCTTCACGTATCGCAATCATGCCAGGCTCCTTAACGGCTGCATGTTCATACTAGTAGCATGAGTGCGACCCGTACGCGGCAATCCTCTGCTAAGCGTCCCGGTTAGCCAGCGCAACCAGAACCTGGTTAACCTTCAAGCTGGCGACTTCCATGCTGTTCAGCGACTGCACCACGGCATTCCAATCCTTGTGCTGCGCCTTGTGCAACGCCTCGCTTGCGGACTCGTGGCAGAGACGGTGCGGATCGTCGAGCTGGCTGAATGACCGATCATTTCGGTAGGTTTCCTGGGTTTCAGGCGTGAGGTACCACTTCCCGAGACGGCAGTTCTTGTGGTCCGAGAGCTCAAGGTTCTGGTCTTGATTGAACAGGCGCAGATAGACCATCAACTTGAACAACAGGTGATCAAGCTTGACCGCCTCACAGAACGAACTGAGCGCGATATTCTCGATCAAGCCGGTCATGTGGTCGCCCATCACCACCATTTCATCCAGGGTCTGCGACGACGACGACACATCGCTGGCCAGGCGGGTTGCCTCGGTGGACAGGTTACCGATCGAGGCGCTTGCCGCCGCCGTATCGGTGTTGATGCCATCCACCAGAACGCTGATGTCCTGGGTCGCCTGATGGGTGCGTTGCGCCAGCGCCCGGACCTCATCGGCAACCACTGCAAAACCACGGCCCTGTTCACCGGCACGCGCCGCCTCGATGGCCGCATTCAGTGCCAGCAGGTTGGTCTGGTCAGAAATCGCCTTGATCAAGCCAACGATGTTGCTGATCTCACTCACGCGGGTCTTGAGTTGGCTGACACTCTCCACGCTGCTCACACCCTGCTCTGCCATGTGTGTGAGCGAACTGGAGAACGAGGACAGCATCTCGGAGGTTTGGGCAAATACACCGCTATTGGCCTTGAGGTGATCCACTTCGCCGCGCAGAACTTCTGCCTGGTGGACGACGCCATCACGGATCTGTTTCATGGAGTCATCGAACATGCCCAGCTTGTCATGCAACTCACTCTGGTAGCGGCTGTAACCATTGAGCGCAGCCTGTTCGGCCTGGGTCTGGGCAACCAGATCGGCCAATTGCCGGTTTTCCTGGCGCAAGGCTTCGTTTTCTCGGCGCAACGCGACCAGCTCATCGTCCTGCTCGGCAACTCGCGTTCGCCATTTACCACTAAACATCGCAACCGCTCCTTAGCACCCGTGTGCCAAACGTCATGGTGTCAGTAATCAAAACGCGGGCCTGAAGTCGGTGCACCTTGATCGTATCGAGGAACTTTAAACGCGTCACACTGACGCAGCATTGACATCAATCAGCCATCATCCAAGTATTCAATACAGTTATCAACCATGAGGCAGGCGCACCTACCAAACAGCAGCAACTGAGCACGGTCGGCTTGAACGTTGATTCATGTCAGTGAACTGCAACAGGCGTTGCTGTACATAGCCCGTCCACCTTCGTAGGGATGCAGTGCCATGTACGAGTCCAACCAGGCAGCCCGAATCATCTGCAGCAATGAAGTGCTAGCCGACCAGCTACGCCCGCTGCTGGCTAACATCGCGCCAGACTGCGAGGTGCTGGTTGTACCGAGTGATTGCAGTGCCGCCCCCCTTTGTCGCTGGCTAGGTGACGCGCACCTCGGGTCGACCGGGCGAGTACACGCGGCCTTGGTCGAAACGACCGAGGTTTTGGAGCAGACGCGTCATGCCTTCAAATCCCGCGAACTGGGGATGTTACGGCGGCGTCTGGTTGGGCTGCTGGAGAAGTTGTCAGACAATCCAGAATGATGTAATTATGCCATCAGTAGGTTCCGCTAGAAGCGGGAGCCGGCTTTGCCGAGCAGGACATCGGGCCTGAAAGACGAAGCGCCGTGACCATGCGTTCTTGAGCAGAATGCAGGGTCACGGCGCTTTTTTTTCAGCAGAAAACGTATCTGTACAAGTACAGGGCCATGTGAATGAAGGTGACAGCAGATCTGACGGAGTTGCTTAAACGTATTCGCCTCGACCAGGAGGAAATCGCCGAGCGCTTTCGCTTTCTCGACTGGAACGCAGCGGATGCCGAGCGTCTCAGCGCAGCAGCAGCGCGCATGGCCCCTGCTCAGGCGACGTTCATCAATCGGCTGTACCGTCACCTGGAGCAGTTTGCCACACCGTCTGCACTGCTGCGCACGCCCGAGATCACTACCCGCCTGAAGCACAGCCAGGCGGACTACTACCAGCGCTTGTGGGCTGGTCTCTACGATGATGCCTACATCAACAGCCGCCTGCGCATTGGCGTGATCCACCAACAGGTCGGCCTGGAGTTGAAATGGTACCTGGGCACCTACCGTCTGTACCTTGACGATATGCTTGCCAGCCTATTCGGTGACAGCGATCAGGCCACGCTTTACTCAAGCCTGTTGAAGGCCGTGTTCTTCGACATGACCCTGGCCATCGACACTTACAGCGCAGCGCAGCACAAGGCGCTGGAAGACAGCGAAGCACGCTTCGCCCGTGCACTGCGCGGTGCCAACGACGGCATCTGGGACTGGCACATCGACCAGGATCGACTGTATGTATCCGAGCGTTGGGCCAGCATGCTCGGCCTCAGCCGCGACAGCATGGGCGAGAGCAGTGCCAGTTGGTTCAACCGCGTTCACCCGGACGATTTGCCGGATTTTCGTCAAGCCATCGATGCCCACCTGCAAGGGCGGACCGCCCTCGTGCACCATGAGTACCGTATCCGCCAAAGCAACGGTGACTATACCTGGGTACTGGTACGCGGGGTCGCCGAAGTCACCACACCGGGCCAGTTACGCATGGCCGGCTCGCAGTCCGATATCAGTGCCCGCAAAGACGTCGAGCAACGCCTGATGCATGCCGCTCACCATGATCCGCTGACCGGTCTGGCCAACCGCATACGCCTTGATGAGCAAATGCAGAAGACCATCATGAAACAGCGCAAGGGCGGTGACTACGAAGCACTGCTGTTCATCGACCTCGACCGCTTCAAGCTGATCAACGATAGCCTCGGCCACAGTGTCGGTGATCGCGTGCTGGTCGAAGTGGCCCAGCGCCTGAGAAACGCGCTGCGCCCCAGTGATCAACTGTTCCGCTTCGGCGGCGACGAGTTCATCGTCCTGCTTAACGACCTCAGTTGCAGCCTCGACGCCGAACACATCTCCCAACGCATTCTGGACAACCTGCATCAGCCGCTGCATATCGACGGCCATACCCTTGTGGTCAGTGCCAGTATTGGCATCGCCCCCATGCACGAACATGGCAAAGCGCTGGATGTCGTCCAGGCCGCCGACCTTGCCCTCTACAGCGCAAAATCTGCTGGCAAGGCACGCTTTGCCCACTACAGTGAAGCCTTGCAGGACAATGCACAGCACCATCTGGAACTGGAGTCCGCGCTGGGCCAGGCACTCCAGCACGATGAATTCGAACTGCACTACCAACCGATCTATCGCCTGGACCAAGGGGTACCACAGGTGTGCGGGGTGGAAGCACTGCTGCGCTGGCGCCAGGACGACCGCCTGATTTCCCCTCTGGAGTTCATTCCAGCGCTGGAGGAATCAGGAGAAATCATCCACGTCGGCGAATGGGTACTGCGCCAGGCCTGCCAGCAGACCCGCACCTGGCAGATGGAAGGACATGAGCACATCCGCTGTTCGGTGAACATTTCCAGCCTGCAACTGCAACAAACCGACTTCACCCCCAGGCTGATCGATATCCTGCAGGAAAGCGGCCTGCCCCCTGCCAGCCTGATCCTGGAAATTACCGAAAGCCAGTTGATCAATGAGGACTCGAACACCTTGGCCTGCCTGAATGAACTGGCCAGCCTGGGCGTATTGTTGGCGTTGGACGACTTTGGCACCGGATACTCCTCACTCGGCTATCTCACGCGCTTTCCACTGCACATTCTCAAACTGGACAAGAGCTTCATCGGCGGTATCCCGTTCAATAGCAAACAAGGCACGATCAGCCAGGCGATCATCGGCCTTGGCCGGAACCTCGGCCTGGAAGTCGTCGCCGAGGGCATCGAAACCCCGGCACAACTCGATTTTGTGCTCAATGAAGGCTGCCACTATGGCCAGGGTTACTGGTTTAGCCAGCCACGACCGGCCGACCAGATGCAACGCCTGTTCAACACAGCCCACAGCTTAGAGGCGCGGTGATGAGCTGGCTGCAGGTACTCACCTCAGCCTTTGCGCGTACTGGCACTCGGCGACGCAATGACTAGACTCATGGCATTACATTCAGCATCGGGTAAAGACCATGCGTTACACCCTGTTTGAACAGCAGAAAGACTTGATCATCCTCATCGCACGCCTTTTGCTGATGACTATTTTTGTCATGTCTGGCTGGAGCAAGCTGACCAACTTCGAAGGTACTGCAGGCTATCTTGCGTCGCTTGGCGCACCGATGCCGCCCGTGGCAGCAGGGATCGCAATACTGATGGAGTTCTTCGTCGGCATTGCCCTTGTAGTCGGTTTTTTTACCCGGCCACTGGCAGCATTGATGGCGTTGTTCGTGCTGGGGACGGCACTCATTGGCCATCCCTTCTGGAGCATGCCTGAGCCCGACAAGGCCGCTAACATGATCCAGTTCTACAAGAACATCAGCATCATGGGAGGCTTGTTGCTGCTCAGCGTGACAGGCGCAGGCAAGTTCTCGGTCGATCGACAGTAACCCGATCCCCCCATGATTCAGTACAAACGCGCCTACACCCCAGCAGCCAACGCAGATTGGATATTTTCCTGGTGGCCTCTGGATTGCATAGATACGTCGCTGAGTTATCCTCTATATTCGTAAGGTTTTTAGCACTCACGCGCCTGGGTCGATGACAGTCAACCATCCCCCAACTGCGCTGATGGAGCAGTGTCATGATTGGGCGGCGCGAATGAACCCTTTTGCACTACAGCATGACCAGAATGTGCTCATTGCCGAGCAAGTTCGTACCGACCGCTTGCATCTGCTGTTCCGTCAGTCCGTAACGGCGGTGGTCGGCAGCTTCATTGCCGCCTGTATGCTCTGTTGGCTGTGCTGGGAGCGTGCAGATCAATCCGTCATTCTGTTATGGATCTCACTGCTGGGTGGCGCAACACTGCTGCGCATCGGCTTGTTCCTGGCCTACTTTCGCAGCCATGAGCGCGAACGCATTCCTGACCGCTGGGAAGGCAAGTACTGGATCACCCTGGTGCTCTCTGCTGGCCTCTGGGGGCTCGGCGCGCTGGCGATAATGCCCAGTGATGACCTCCTGGCGCAGGCGATCGTACTGCTGTTTACCGTCGGCATGGCCGGCAGCGCCGTGTCCTGCTACTCGGCGTACCGATCCATGACCTTGTCGGCCATGGGGCTGGTCTTGCTGCCGTGCACGCTCTGGCTACTGCTTCAACCATCGGCGATGCAGGTCGGCATGGCCATCGCCGCCCTGCTGTTCTCGGCATCCATCGTGCGGGCGACGCGCGAGCTCTCCGAGGCGCTGGAGAAAGCCTTTCGTCTAACCCATGAAATGGAGCACGCACACCGCATTGCCAGCTATGCCGCGCAGACCGACGAACTCACCGGTCTGAACAATCGCCGCGCATTTTTTGAACATGCCCAGCAACTCTACAACTACTGCAAGCGCAATCAGCGGCCCCTTTGCGCCCTGGTGCTGGACATCGACCACTTCAAGCAGATCAACGACACACACGGCCACCAGGCCGGTGATGAGGTTCTGCGCCAAATAGGTGCAGCGATCCGGGCGTCCTTTCGCGAATCGGACGTCTACGGCAGGCTTGGCGGTGAGGAGTTCGCGGTACTGCTGGCAGATACCACCCTGGAGGCAGCGCTACGCATTGCCGAACAGCTCGGAAAATCGATTGCCGAGATGCCGTTGATGCTCGAAAAAACACGAACACAACGCCTTACCGCCAGCCTCGGGGTAGCCTCGGCGAGTGCCAAGGATATGGACCTGCACGACCTGTTGAACAATGCCGACAAAGCCATGTACCGCGCCAAGGCCCTCGGCCGCAATCAGGTGGTTGCGGCCGAGTAACCTCCTCGTCCTTTTAACGAGAATACTGGCGCTACCCCAACAACTCCCGCAGCCGATACCACAACATCCCCAGCGCCAGCAGCGGCGAGCGCAAGGCCGGGCCACCGGGGAAGGTCATGTGCGGCACTTTGCTGAAGATGTCCAGGCCATGGCTGTGCCCGGCATGAATCGCTTCGGCCAGCAGTTTCGCGGTCCAGTGAGTGACGTTCAGGCCATGGCCTGAGTAGCCCTGGGCATAGAACACGTTGGGGTGCTGTTGCAAACGCCCAACCTGGGGAAAACGGTTGGCCGTAATGCCGATCTTGCCGCCCCATTGGAAGTCGATGCGCACGTCGGCCAGTTGCGGGAACACCTTGAGCATTTTCGGTCGCATGTAGCTGGCGATATCCGCCGGGTCGCGCCCGGAATAGTGACACGCGCCACCGAACAGTAAGCGCCGGTCAGCGGTCAGGCGGTAATAATCCAGGCCGACTTTCTGGTCACACAGGGCCAGGTTCTGCGGGATCAGCGCGTTGGCCACGGCGGGCGCCAGCGGCTCCGTGGTGATGATGTAGCTGCCAGCAGGCAGCACCTTGCCGCTCAGGCGCGGTTCCAGGTCGTCCAGGTGCGCGTTGCACGCCAGCACCAGGCTTCCCGCCTTGACCGTACCCTTGGCACAACGCACCTGTACCGTGTCGCCGTGGATCAGTTCCAGCACCGGGCTTTGCTCGTAGATACGTACGCCCAGTGATTCGGCCAGACGTGCTTCAGCCAAGACCAGATCAAGGGGATGAAGGTGGCCCGAGCCCATATCCAGTAAGCCACCGGCATAAGCGTCCGACGCCACGACCTGGCGCATGTGCTCTGGCCTGATCAGTCGGGTTTCATGGCGGTACCCCAAGGCTGCGAGGCTTTCCTGCTCCTCGCTGAAGGCGGCGAACTGCGCAGGCGTATTGGCCAGCTCACAGAACCCCCAGCGCAGGTCACAGTCGATCGCGTGTTCACGAATCCGCGTGCCGACCACCTCGACCGACTCAATACCTGCGCGCTGCAGATAGCGCACGCCCTCTTGGCCGACATGACGGGCAAAGCCTGAAACATCGTGACCGATTCCGCGAATCAATTGGCCGCCGTTGCGCCCACTGGCGCCCCAGCCGACTCGCCTGCCTTCGAGCAACACCACCGAGAGCCCCCGCTGGGCCAGCTCAATCGCGGTGTTGACCCCGGTAAAGCCGCCGCCGATCACACAGACATCGGCGATAACATCCGATGCGAGCGCGGGATAGGCAGCCATGTGTTTCACCGTTGCGTAGTAGTACGAACGGGCATGTTCCGACGACGTTGCCATGGTACGTGCTCGACTCATTGGTTGGATTTCACTTTGCTCCAGGCGCGGGTCATCAAGCGCATGATCGCAGGCGGCAGCGTTTGCGAGATGTACAGCTTGTCCAGCACGGCTTGCGGCGGGTAGACCTCCGGGTTGCTGGCAAGCTCGGCCTCCATGTACGCCTTGGACGCCGGGTTCGGGTTGGCATAACCAACGGTGCTGCTCACGCTGGCGATCACTTTTGGCTCAAGCAGGTAGTTGATGAAGGCATGGGCTTGCGTGGTGTTCTTCGCATCGGCGGGAATCGCCAGCAGGTCAAACCACAGGTTGCTGCCTTCCTTGGGAATGGCGTAGGCGATGTGAACGCCGTTTTTTGCATCCTTGGCACGGTTGGCGGCCTGGAACACATCACCTGAATAACCCATCGCCACACAGATATCGCCATTGGCCAGGTCCGTCACGTATTTGGAAGAATGAAAATAGGTGATGTACGGCCGCAAGGTCAGCAGCTTGGCTTCGGCCTTCTTGTAGTCTTCAGGGCGGGTACTGTTCGGGTCCATGCCCATGTAGTTGAGTACCGCCGGAAACAGCTCATCGGCCGAGTCCATCATCGCCACGCCGCACTGGCTGAGTTTTTTCAGGTTCTCGGGCTCGAACAGCACGGCCCAGGAGTCGATGTGGTCAACACCCAGCACCTGCTTGACCTTGTCGACGTTGTAGCCGATGCCGTTGGTGCCCCACAGATAGGGCACCGAGTGCGCGTTACCGATATCGTTCTTTTCCAACAGCTTGAGCAGCGCCGGATCGAGGTTCTTCCAGTTGGGCAGCTCGGCGCGGTCCAGTTTCAGGAACGCGCCAGCATTGATCTGGCGTGCCAGAAAGTGGTTGGACGGCACCACCACGTCGTACCCGGTACGGCCTGCCAACAGTTTGCCCTCCAGGGTTTCATTGGAGTCGAATACGTCGTAGATCACCTTGATCCCGGTTTTGCCCTGAAAGTCAGCGAGCGTGGTCTCACCGATATAGTCAGTCCAGTTGTACACGCTGACACTTGGCTGAGCCTGGGCAAGCGTACCGAACAGCAAGGCAAAGCCCGCCGGAACAACGGTTTTCATAAGACGCATATCGACACCTTTCATATTGTTTTATCGATGGGTATGACGTGGCCGAAATCAGACGCTGAGCAACAGGAACTCACGCTCCCATGAGCTGATGACCCGCTTGAAGTTCTCGTGCTCGGCACGTTTCACCGCGACGTAACCGCGCACGAACTTACTGCCCAGGTAGCGCTCGATGGTCGGGCAGTCTTCCATGTGCGCCAGCGCATCCTCGATGGTGATCGGCAGGCGCAGATTGCGGCGCTCATAGGCTCGGCCCTGCACGGCGGCACTCGGGTTGATCTGCTCGACCATGCCCAGATAACCACAGAGCAAGCTGGCGGCAATCGCCAGGTAAGGGTTGGCATCCGCCCCCGGCAGGCGGTTTTCCACGCGCATGGCTTCAGGGCTGGAGGTCGGTACACGCAAGCCCACCGTGCGGTTTTCTTCGCCCCACTCCACGTTCACCGGCGCCGAGGTGTCCGGCAGGAAGCGGCGGAACGAGTTGACGTTGGGCGCGAACATCGGCAGCACTTTCGGGATGTACTTCTGCAGGCCGCCGATGTGGTGGAGGAACAGTTCGCTCATCTTCCCGTCGGCATCGACAAAGATCGGTTTTCCGCTGGCGATGTCCACAACGCTCTGGTGCAGGTGCATGGCACTGCCTGGCTCATCCCCTATCGGCTTGGCCATGAAGGTGGCGGTGACGTTGTGCTTGAGCGCAGCCTCGCGCATCGTGCGCTTGAACACGGTGATCTGGTCAGCCAGGTCCAGCGCATCGCCATGACGGAAGTTGATTTCCATCTGCGCCGGGCCGTCTTCGTGGATCAGTGTGTCGAGGTCCAGGCCCTGGGCTTCGCACCAGTCATAGACGTCTTCAAACAGCGGGTCGAATTCGTTGGCGGCGTCGATTGAAAACGACTGACGACCACTTTCGGCACGGCCCGAGCGGCCCAGCGGGGCTTGCAGCGGCAGGTCCGGATCGTCGCAGCGCTGGGTCAGGTAGAACTCCATCTCGGGCGCGACGATGGGCTGCCAGCCTTTATCGGCATACAGCTTCAAAACGTTCTTCAGGACGTTGCGCGGCGACAGTTCGATCGGGTTGCCGAGCTTGTCGAAGGTGTCGTGAATCACAATGGCGGTCGGCTCGATGGCCCACGGCACGGCATAGATCGCGTTTGAGTCTGGCCGACAGATCATGTCGATATCGGCCGGGTCGAGCAGGTCGTAGTAGATTTCGTCGTCGACGAAATCGCCGGTCACCGTCTGCAGCAGCACACTTTCCGGCAGGCGCATGCCCCGTTCATGCAGGAACTTGTTGGTGGGCGCGATCTTGCCACGGGCAATCCCGGTCAAATCGCTGACCACGCACTCCACTTCAGTGATCTTGTGTTCTTTCAGCCAGGCGGACAGCTGATCGAAAGGGGTATTCATAAAAACCTCGTTGTTGTTTTGGGGTGGCACCCGACATGGCGCCTTCTACGCATCGCGGGGTGCATGGCTTCCCCTGCATCGCGTTGAGGACTATCTTGGGCGAGCGATCGGGCTTCGATCTATCCACTTTGAACACAACAAAATGCACCAATGCAGTGCATTGAAGGTTTCCCATGACGTCGCTGAACCCCTTGCGTGTCCAGGCTTTTACCACCGCAGATGTTGCCGAACAGGTGCGTGCGACCCCTGGCTGGGCGCAGCACTATCAGCAAATGTCACCTGGGCATTTCGCGGGGTTGGTGCGCTGCCTGGACCTGCAGGGCGTGGACGTCTACGAAGAGCGCATGAACACTCGCGTAGAACAGAGCTTCAGCGCACCCAGTGGCTCACTGGCGTTCTGTTTCGACCGCAGCGACAACAGCCTTTACGTGTTGAACGGCGAGAGCCGCAATATCTGGATCACTCCGGAGAACTACCAGGAAGTGGCCGTGGTGTTTGGCCCGGAGTTCGTTCGTGGGCACGGGCTGGATGTCGCCGCGATGGAAGGCCTGTTCATGGCGCCGCTCAACTCCCAGCAGAATGCCTTGTTCAGCAGCTGGCTGAGCAGCACCCTCACCCGACTCTCGCAAAGCCTCGACTCACCCGACGAGGGCGCACTGGCCGAGCAGTTGCTGGAAGACTGTTTGTTCATCCTCGACAACGCCTGTGCCCGCCTTGGGCAGAACGAGCTGTGGCGGCGCACCGAAGAGCGCAACATCATGCGCAGGGTCTGCGAGTGGGCGGCCGACTCACCCGAGGAAACCGTCAATTTGCTGGAGCTCTCACACATTGCGGGGGGATCGTTGCGCCAACTGCAGAGCGCCTTCAAAGCCTATACCGGCATGACCCCGACCCACTGGCTACGCCTGCGTCGCCTCAACGGCGCACGACGCGAACTGCTCAAGGCCCGCGATGTGACCGTGGCGGAAGTGGCAATGCGCTGGTCGTTCTGGCACCTGGGGCGGTTTTCCAGCAGTTACCAGGCACTGTTCAAGGAGCTTCCGAGTGAGACACTGAAGCGCAACGGGTTCCGCCTGCCCCTCAAACACGGCTAACCCGGCAGTGAATGGATGCGAACACCGGTAACCGGCAAGCATTCCGACCGGATGAGTCTATAGTGTGAAAATTTCTTGCCACCTGCCTTGATGAGATTCGATGAACAGCTTTGACTGGCTCCCCACAGACGCAATCCACCTGTTCTTTGTGCTGTTCCTGTCTTTCCTCATCGGGCTGGAACGCGAAGAGCACAAGACCAACAATGACCAGTATGCGTTTGGCGGCGTCCGTACCTATCCACTGATAGGCCTGATCGGTTACTCCATTGCAGTGTTGAACAGTGGCGAACTGCTGCCGCAAGCGTTGGGTTTTGCCGTTGTGGCGGCCTTCCTGTTAATGGCCTACTGGCACCGGCTCTCCTCTACCGGATCACCCGGCATCACCTCGGAAATGTCCGGGCTGACCACCTACCTGGTGGGCGCCCTGATCTATCACGAGATGTTCTGGCTGGCCACCGCGCTGACCGTGTCGAGCATCATCCTCCTGGAGCTGAAGACACAGCTGGAAAACCTGGCCAAGCGCATTGAAACCACGGACATCCTGACCTTCGCAAAATTTCTCCTGCTGTCCGCAGTCATCCTGCCACTGTTGCCGAACACACCGCTCACCCCGTTTCAGATCAACCCCTTCACCACCTGGCTTGTTGTGGTTGCTGTGAGCGCAATGTCGTATGGCAGCTATGTGTTGCAGCGCGTGACAAAAAACCAGAGCAGCGTGTTGATGTCGGCACTCGTAGGGGGCGCCTATTCATCGACTGTGACCACGGTGGTGCTTGCCAGGCGCTCGCAGCAGGAAGAACAGGCGCACCTTTATTCTGGCGCCATCCTGATTGCATCGGGCGCCATGTACTTGCGCCTGGCGGCACTCCTGGCCCTGTTCAACCGCGACCTGATGAGCCGCCTGGCACTTCCGTTCATCGTCCTGGGCAGTATGGCGATACTCATCGGTTGGCTATGGTCGCGAAAAGGATACGCCGGGGCGACGACGATAAAGCCACTTGAACCCAAGAACCCGCTGGAAATCAGTGCCGCGCTACTGTTCGCATTTCTGTTTGTCGGCATGCTGGTGGCAACACACCTGGCAATCGAATACTTGGGGTCCGTGGGCATCTACTCACTGGCCTCGGTGATGGGCGTCACCGATGTAGACCCGTTCATTCTCGGCATGACGCAGTCTGCCGTGAGCAGCACCCCGCTGTCGGTCGCAGCCTCCGCCATCATCGTTGCAGCGGCCAGCAACAACCTGGTCAAGGGGATCTATGCCTTCACCCTGGCCTCCCGAAAAGCGGGCGTGGAAAGCCTGTGCTTCCTGCTAGGCCTGTCAGCCGGGGGCTTGCTGCTCCTGCTGTAGCGCCGCATGAACAGCCACACGGTTGCGGCCTGCGGCTTTCGCGCTGTAAAACGCCTGGTCCGCAGCCCGAATCAGCGCGATTGCTGAAGTAGTCGATATCGATCAGCAACTCAGCATTCTGTGCTTGAGGCATCAGCACATCGCTTATGATGCAAGCAGAGATGACGACCAAGCGGAACAAGTCACCCCTTCGCGCAAAAAACGTTTCACCCCAGAGACTGCACGTCGACACACAGGCAAGGATCAACCCATGTTTTTCAACAAGCGCGATCAGGCGAACATCGAGCGCCGCCTGGTGGCAACCCTGACCGAGGCCTGCGAGACGGCCAAGGCAGAAATCGTCGGGTTCTGCTGGCTAACCCACACGGCGGATTACCGGGCGTTCCCCTCCAGCCTGAGGGTGACCTGGGTCTTCGATACCCTGACCAACAAGCAACAGGCCCTGGCCAGCGGGCAAGGCGCGCGCATGGTTGAGCTGACGGCAATGGCGCTGGCTGAAGCCGGGATTGCCCTCGACCCCGTGTCGACACATGTGCACTACGACACGGAAGAACAATGCCAGCGCACCCATGCGGGAAACTGGCAACAGCGTTTGGCGCGGGGTTGAAGCATGGCCAAGGATATCGAGAACCCGTGTATCGCCGTCTGCCAGCTCAGCGGCGACCTGTGCCTGAGCTGTGGTCGCAGCAAGGAAGACATCAAGAAATGGAAGCGCATGAAGCGGCCGGAAAAGATGGCCGCCGTACAACGCGCAACCCAGCGCCTGAAAAGCCTGCAAAAGAAACGCCCCTAAGCCAAATACCGAAAGCGCAGTGCTCCCTGTGGGAGTTGGCTTGCCAACGATGCAGGCGCCGCGCACGTACTGACACCGCGCCGATACCATCGCAGGCAAGCCTGCTCTCGCCGGAAATGCAATGCTCTGCGCGGATCGCTGTGGGAGTTGGCTTGCCAACGATGCAGGCGCCGCGCACGTACTGACACCGCGCCGATACCATCGCAGGCAAGCCTGCTCTCGCCGGAAATGCAATGCTCTGCGCGGATCGCTGTGGGAGTTGGCTTGCCAACGATGCAGGCGCCGCGCACTCGCTGACACCGCGCCGATACCATCGCAGGCAAGCCTTCTCTCAACGGGAATGCCGTGCTCTGCGCGGATCGCTGTGGGAGTTGGCTTGCCAACGATGCAGGCGCCGCGCACGTACTGATACCCCGGCGCTCACGGCGTACCGAACATCGCGGTCCAGTAGATCCCCGCGTCACTCTTGGGGTCGACTGCGTAGGCTGCGCCCAGTTCGCGGAACCTCGGGTTCATCAGGTTGGCACAATGGCCAGGGCTGGCCAGCCAGCCGTCGACCACCTTGCGTACGGTGTCCTGCCCGGCGGCAATGTTCTCGCCAATCAGTTGGCCGCTGTAACCTGCCAGTTCAGCCCGGTCACCCGGTGTACGACCCTCGCGGTCCTTGTGATCGAAGAAATTGTTGTTGGCCATGGATCGGGTATGGCCTTCAGCCGCCGTTGCCAGTGTCGCATTCCAGGCCAACGGTGTTGTCGCGCCAAAGGGCTGGGTGCCGCACTGGCGGGCCTGCGCACGTGCGCTGTTGATCTGTTCGAGGAGCTTCTGGCCCTCGGCTTGCCAGTCGCCCAGTCGCCCCGCCAGCAGCGGCCGGGCCAGCACGATGCGCCAGGCACGGTCTTCGCGGCTGACGCCGATATCGACGAACTGCGGGTCGAGCACAATCTGGCAGAAACTCTCCTGCACCGCCTTCATCGCCGCCTGCGCATCACGCGGCCCGGACAAGCTGATCGCCTGCACATTGACCATCGGGTACGAGGCTCGCGCCAGTGCCTGCTGCAGGTCACCGACACTACTGGCAGACAGCACCAGACGCGGATCGGCTGCAAGTGGCGGCAACTCCTGCGAGGCCTGCCCCGCACAACGCTGCACCTGGCTGCGGTAGGCATTGATCGACTGGACCAGTTGCGTCTCCTCGGTCGCGGCTGCCGTGGCGGCTAACACCAACCCCACAGACAACGCGGCAAAACGCAAAGCGGATGATAGGACGCGCATGTAACTCTCCCTTTTACTGATGGTGCTAATAATGCGCGAAATCCCCCCCTGCGGCACAAGGGCTTTACTCAGGGCGCACCGAACACCATCGTCCAGTAGACCCCCGCATCGCTACGCGAGTTTGTCGCATAGGCCGCGCCAACCTGGGTAAACATCGGGCTCATCAGGTTGGCGCAGTGGCCAGGGCTGGCCAGCCAGCCCGCCAGGGCCTTGTTCGCTGAACCTTGCCCGGCGGCGATGTTCTCGCCAATCTGCCGGCCACGGTAGCCAGCCGCCCATGCCCGGTCTGCAGGCATGTCACCATCAAGGTCCCGATGGGCCAGGTAGTTGCCGCTGGCCATCGACCGGCTATGCCCTTGCGCTGCGGCCCCCAGGGCGCTACTCCAGGTAAGCGGCCGGGCGGCGGCAAACCGTTTACGACCACAGAGGCGCGGCTTTGCCCGCGCCGCATTGACCTGTGCCAGCAAGGTAGCGCCCGCTGCTCGCCGATCCTCCAGATGCCCCTCGAGCAAGGGGCGCGCCAACACGACTCGCCACTCACTGTCGTCACGACGGATGCCGATATCCGCGTACTGGTTATCGAGCAAGGCTGCGCAGTAATCACGCGCTAGCTGGTCGAACGCCTCATCAGCGTCGTAGGCACCCACCAAGCGGATACTCCGCACTGCAACGGCCCTATAGCCGGAATCCTTCAGCGCCTCGCGCATTTCACCGCGATAGCGAATCGGCAACGCCAGGCTCGACTTCAGCGCCAGTGGCGGCAAGGCGCGGCCCGCACTTCTGCTGCAACGCTGGGGATGAGCACGGTAGTCGTTGATCGCCTCCGCCAGTTGCTGTTCCCCGCGTGCATGGGCGGGACTGGAAAGCAGCGGCAACAGCGGGACGAGGCAGAGCGAAACAACGCGGGAACAGTGGACGGCTTGGCGCATGAGGCAGACAGCTCTGAAGAGGTGACGACAGAAAAGGCAGTAACGCAGCCAAGGCAAGACATGCCAAGGCAGGGCCTAAGACTGGAGCCGCTGCACAAGGTTCATGGGGTGAAGGGTATTTTTTACCGAGGTGGCAAGGTCGCCAGCCGGGTCAGCGTCTTCAGGACGTCGTGCTACAGCGGCCCGAGGGCCGCTGCGAGCAGTAAGGCGGGAAATGATGTCAGGCGCTGAGTCCAGCCAGGCAGCGTTCGAGAATATCCAGGCCTTCCTCGAACACCTCGGGTTCGATGGTGAGCGGCGCCAGCAGGCGCACGATATGCCGGTATTTGCCACTCGGCATGATCAACAGCCCCGCCTCACGGGTGGTTTGCAGCAACGTGGCCAGCGCCTGAGGCGCTGGCGAGCCGTCCGCGTTTACCAACTCGATGCCGCGCATGGCGCCCGTGCCGGTCAAGCGCCCCAGGTAAGCGGACAAACCGGACGCTTTCCAGCGCTGATAACGCTCGACAATCGCCTTCTCTTGCCGCTCGCCCCAGGTGGCGAGGTTGCTGTCGCTCATTTGCTCCAGGCTGGCCAACGCCGCCGCACAGGCAATGGGGTTGCCTGAATAGGTACCGCCCAAAGCGCCGCGCTGCAGCGTGTCCATCAATTGCCGACGGCCCACCACCGCGCCCAGCGGAACCCCGCCAGCAATACTCTTGCCCAGCAGCAGCAGATCCGGCTCAATACCCAGGCGACCGAAGCCAAAACGCTGCCCGGTGCGACCGAAGCCAGACTGAATTTCATCGACAATCAGCAGAATCCCGCGCTCATCGCAGAACTGACGCAGGTGCCGGGCAAACGCTGGCTCCAGCGCCAGGAAACCACCCTCGCCCTGAATCGGCTCCAGGATAAAGCAGGCCACCTCGTTGACGTCGATTTCGACACTGAACAGGCGCTCCATGGCCTTCAGCGCCTGGTCGACACTGACGTCGTTGTCCGGGCTGGGGTATGGCAAGTGATAGACCGGCCCCGGCAACACACAAATGCCTTGTTTGTACGGGGCGACCTTGCCATTGAGGTTCAGGGTGGCCAGGGTGCGGCCATGAAAACCGCCGTCGAACGCCACCACTGCAGTGCGCCGGGTAACGCCCCGGGCAATTTTCAGGGCATTTTCGGCTGCTTCGGCACCACTGTTGGTGAGCATGCCACTGGCTGGGTAGCTCAGGCCGATGAACGCCACAAGCCGCTCCATCAACTGAAGGTAAGGCGTGTGCGGCACAGCGTTGAACGCCGAGTGGGTCAAGCGTGCCGCTTGCGCCTGAATCGCCGCTACCACCGCCGGGTTGCAATGGCCCAGGTTGAGCACGCCGATACCGCCGACAAAGTCGATGTAACGCTTGCCATCGACATCCCAGACCTCGGCATTGCGGCCATGATCGAGTTCGATCGGGTGAACTATTGCGATGGAATTGCTGATGGTTTGCGCAGGCATGACAAGCGCCGCTCCCGTGGCTTGAGGGTCGTGTATGGCGGCTATCTAAGCGAGTGACGGTGGCCTGGCACAAGCGAATAAAAATTCTACTGTCATTCCTAAAAGTATCGAATTTGTCGTCACCGACCACAAAGCACTTAGCAAGAAGGTTTTCCTTAAGACCTCGCACGGTCGTCCCAGGCACACCTTGAATTCCTCCAAGGAATGATGTTCTGAGTATTGCTCGTTTGTTGAAGCCCCGTTCGTCGACCAATACTGATCTGGATCAATTACCAGAACCAGGACGCAGTACCGACACGGAAGGTTTCCTTACTAACGATTGTTCAGCGCCGGCTCACCCCGAACGGACCTGTGAGCCAGGGGGCTGCTGAACCGAGGGTTGATGCATGAGTTCAAACAATAACAACCGCGGGCAACGCTCGCTCAAGCATGGCCTGACCACGCGCCAGGTCTCGATGATCTCCATCGCAGGCATTATCGGTGCGGGTCTATTCATCGGTTCCTCCAACGCTATCGCCACCGCGGGCCCGGCCATCCTGATCTCCTACGCACTGACCGGTTTGCTGGTGCTGTTGGTCATGCGCATGCTCGGCGAAATGGCCGTTGCAAACCCGAACAGCGGTTCGTTTTCCACCTACGCCGGCGAGGCCATCGGCCCTTGGGCCGGCTTCACCATCGGTTGGCTTTACTGGTGGTTCTGGGTGTTGATCATCCCGGTCGAAGCCATCGCTGGTGCCGACATCCTGCATGCCTGGTACCCTGCCATCCCGTCCTGGGCCTTCACTTTCCTGATCATGATTACCCTGTCGGCCACCAACCTGATCAGCGTGCGTAATTTCGGCACCTTCGAGTACTGGTTCGCCCTGATCAAGATCATCGCCATCCTGGCCTTCATCGGCGTGTGCAGCGCGGCCGTACTGGGCTACTGGCCGCTGGCTGAGGTCTCGGGGGTCGGCCAACTGCTGAGCAATGGCGGCTTCATGCCGAATGGCTTTGGTGCGGTACTGGGCGGCATTCTGGTGACCATCTTCTCGTTCTTCGGCGCCGAGATCGTAACCATCGCCGCCGACGAAACCGAGAACCCCAAAGAGAAGATCCGCCGCGCCACCAACCTGGTGATCTACCGCATTGCGATCTTCTACATTTTCTCGATTTTCTTCATCGTCTCGCTGGTTGCCTGGAACGACCCACGACTGCTGCAAGTCGGCTCGTTCCAGCGCGCACTGGAAGTGCTCAATGTGCCAGGCGCGAAACTGATCGTTGACCTGGTGGTGTTCGTCGCCGTGACCAGTTGCATGAACTCGGGCCTGTACACCGCATCGCGCATGCTTTACTCGCTGGGCGCACGCGGCGAAGCACCGACTGCAACCCGCTACATTTCGCGCAGCGGCGTGCCGACCGTGGCCGTGCTGATGTCCACCCTGGCAGGCTTCGTCGGCTGCCTGATCAACTACCTGTTGCCGGGCAAGGTCTTTGGCTTCCTGCTCTCGACCACCGGCGCCATCGCCCTGCTGGTGTACCTGGTGATCGCGGTGTCACAACTGCGCATGCGTAAGCAGCTGGAGCAGAAAGGCCAGACCCCGGTGTTTCGGATGTGGCTGTTCCCATGGCTGACCTGGTTCGTCATCGCCTTGATCTGCAGCGTGCTCGGCTACATGTTGTTCAGCGCTGCATATCGCTATGAAACCCTGATGACCGCAGCGGTCGCCGGCATCGTCCTGATGATCAGCCTGGTGCGCAAATCGAGCACGACAACACCTGCCACTGCTGCCGCGCAACGCGGCTAAGTGATTGACTGAGCTGGCGTTCGATGTTCAGATGCGCGCCAGTTTCAGGTGTCCTGCGCCGCCGTGCGCAGGGTGAAACGGGAAGCCGGTGCGTCTCTTTGACCAGTCCGGCGCTGCCCCCGCAACGGTAAGCGAGCGAGGCCTTCGACAGACCACTGTGCCACGGCATGGGAAGGTGAAGGCCCCATGACCCTCGCAAGCCCGGAGACCGGCCTGAAGCCTTGTTTGGCAACCCCGCGGTGGGCGGGCGCAGGCCGGTTGGCGGGCGCCTGCGTGCTCGTCATGCCTCTATGCGTTATTCCCCCGGGATTCATTCATTCCTGTTTCAGCCTGGAACGACATGTCCCGCAATTACCTGTTTCACACCCTTGTGTCCTCTGCTTGCCTCTCGCTTTCACTGCCGACACTGGCCACCGATGATGCCGAGCGCATCCTCGCCCTGCCCTCGACAGCCATCACGGGCGATCGTGATAGCGAACGCGAAGCCATCAATCTGGCAACGCCACTGCCGACCGGCTCCCGACTGAACCTCAGTGCGCTGGAGACGCCTGCCAGCACCAGCAGCCTCGCTGCCGAGGCCATCGACGGGCGCAACAACCGCAGTGTGCAGGACGCGGTCAGTCGCTCGCCGGGTATCACCTCTGTGGGCACCCCGGGCAACGGCAACACAGCCCTCTCTGCCCGAGGCTTCAGCGGTCACAGCTCGGTGATGACCCTGTTCGACGGCTCGCGCTTGTACACCGGTGCAGGCACCCAGAGCTTCCCGGTAGACCCGTGGATGGTCGAGCGCATCGACATCATTCGCGGCCCGGCCTCGGTGCTGTATGGCGAAGGGGCAACCGGGGCCGTGATCAATGTGATCCCGAAGAAGCCCTTCACCGGCGAGATCCGTAACCATCTGCGCCTGGGCTATGGCTCGTATGACCGCCAGCAATTGGGCCTGGACAGCGGTGGTTCGTTAAACGAGCGGCTGAGCTACCGGCTCACCCTCAACCGTGAGCAGAGCAACGGCTGGATTGATCGCGGCGACTCGGAAAACCTCGCCGGCAGTGCCGCGCTGCGTTGGGATGCCAGTGATGACCTGAGCTTCACCCTGGCCCATGAGCGTGGCGACAGTGAGCCGATGAACGACTTCGGTACTCCACTGATCGACGGCCACTACCGCGACAGCCTGCGCAAAAAGAACTACAACCTCCATGACGCGGTACAGCGTTACCACGATGAATGGACGCGACTGAACAGCGACTGGTCGATCAACGAGAGCCTGACGGCCAGCAACCAGCTCTATTACATCAAGAGCCGCCGGCACTGGCGCAATGCCGAGGACTACAGCTGGGACAACAGCCGCGACCAACTGCTGCGCCAGAGCTACCTGCACATCAAGCATGATCAGGAGCAAATCGGCGACCGCCAGAGCTTTTCCCTCGACCATACGTTGTTAGGCCTGACGAGCAAGACCGTGGTCGGTGCCGAATACAACCGGATTCGTTTCGACGTCGACAGCAACTCTCCCTACACCGACAACGGCGGCGACTACATCGACCCGTGGCAACCGGCCCCGGGTTACTTCAGCAGCCAGGACCCCACCCGCCCACAAACTCACAGCACCACCCAAACCTTTGCCCTGTTCGCGGAAAACCGCACGCAATTGTCAGAGCGCTGGTCGTTGGTCACCGGAATTCGCCGCGACCAGAACCATATCGACCGCGACAACCGGGTCGACGGCACGCGCAGCGACCGCAGCCTCGACGGCGGCAACTGGCGTGCCGGGCTGGTGTATGCAGTCACTGAGCAGCTGTCGCTGTACGGCCAGTACTCCACCAGTGAAGACGGGGTTGGCGACCTGATCAGCCTCAGCCCGGCTGCACAGCAGATGGACCTGACCGAGTCGAAGCAAACCGAGCTCGGCCTCAAGCAGCAGTTCTGGAACGGCCGTGGCGAGTGGACGCTGGCGGCTTATCAGATCGTGAAAAAGAAGCTGCCAGTGGTCACCGACAGCCACACGCGACTCACCCAGCAAGTCGGCCAGCAGTCTTCCGAAGGCCTGGAGGCGACCCTGGAGCTGGCCCTTGCGCAGCAGTGGCACGTCTCGGCAAACGCCTCGCTGGTGCGTGCCGCGTATGATGACTTCGACGAGGTGGTGGCCGGTAATATCGTGTCCCGCTCGGGCAACCGCCCGATCGGTGTACCACGGCGCACCGCCAACCTCTGGCTCAGCAAGGCCTTGCGCAACGACCTCGATGCTGGCCTGGGCTTGCGTTACGTTGATGCGCGCTATGCCGATACCGCCAACACCGCAACGGTACCGGGCTACACCGTGATCGATGGGAATCTCGGCTGGCAACTGCTGCCGGAGGTGCGTTTGGGCCTGCAACTGAATAACCTGCTCGACCGCCGCTATGCCGTCACGGCCCATAGCGCTGAGCAATGGCTGATGGGGGCGCCGCGCTCGTACTTCGCCACCCTCGATTACCGTTTCTAAGGCACAAGGAACCGCCGCTCATGACCGCATTGAATATCCACCAACTGCGCTGGACGCCGGCAGCACTCGAGCGTCGTCAGCACTGGTTGCTGCACGGTATCGACCTGCACGTGGCGGCCGGTGAGTTCGTCGGTCTGATCGGCCCCAATGGCAGTGGCAAGACCAGCCTGTTGCGCTGCGCCTACCGCTTCAACCTGCCCTTGGCCGGGCATGTCAGCCTGGACGGCACTAACCTCTGGCAGCAGCGCCCGCGCTGGAGCGCGCAACGCATCGCCGTCGTGCTGCAGGAGTTTCCCCAGGCGTTCGGCCTTACCGTGGCTGACGTCGTGGCCATGGGCCGCACGCCCCACCAGGGGATGTTTACCGGCGACAACCAGGCAGACCGCCAGCTGATCGCACAGACCCTCGACGCGGTTGGCCTGGGCAACCTTGATCAACACGATTTCGCCACCCTTTCCGGTGGCGAGAAACAGCGCGTGCTGCTGGCCCGTGCACTGGTGCAGCAACCGCAACTGTTGATACTCGACGAGCCGACCAACCACCTCGACCCACGCTACCAACTGGAACTGCTGGGCCACTTGCGCCGCCTGGGCTTGAGTACCCTGGCCAGTTTCCACGACCTGAACCTGGCTGCGGCATTCTGCGACCGCCTTTACGTCATCGACAACGGCTGCATTGTCGCCAGCGGCACACCGGCCGAGGTGTTGACGGCCGAACGCCTGCACCAGGTATTCGGTGTGCATGCACTGGTCGACACCCATCCACTGGCCGGCTACCCGCGCATTACCTGGATCACCGAACCATGAAACGAGCGCTTCCCTACCTCGCCTGGCTTGCGCTGCTGCCGGCCCTCTCGACCCAGGCCAGCCATTACCCGCTGAGTGTGCAGAGCTGCAACCGCCAGGTCACATTCAAGCAGGCGCCGCAGCACGTGGTCAGCCATGACATCAACCTGACCGGGATGTTACTGGCCCTCGGCCTGCGCGAACGCATGGTCGGCTACACCGGCGTCAGCGGCTGGAAAACCCTCGACCCGAGGCTCAGCACGGCCCTCGAGGGTGTGCCGGAACTCGCCAGCCACTACGCCAGCGAAGAGAACCTGCTGGACGCGGGTGCCGACTTCTTTTTCGCCGGTTGGGGCTATGGCATGCGGATTGGCGGCCCGCTCACCCCGGCCAGCCTTGAACCACTTGGGATCAAGGTCTATGAACTGAGCGAGTCCTGCTCGCGGATCATGCCGCAACGCGAGGCCAGCCTTGACGACCTGTACCGTGACCTGAGCAATCTCGGGCGAATCTTCTCGGTCGAAGCCCGCGCCGAGGCGTTGATCAACGAGCTGCGCCAACGTATCGCCCGGGTTCAGGCGCGGCTGACGGCAACGAACGAAACGCCGCGCGTATTCCTCTACGACAGCGGCGAAGACCGCCCCATGACCTCTGGGCGCCTGGGTATTCCGCAGGCGCTATTGACGACGGCAGGTGGCCACAACGTGATGGACGACATCGCCGCCAGCTGGACCCAGGTCAACTGGGAAAGTGTGGTCGAGCGAGACCCCGAGGTCATCCTGATCGTCGACTATGGCCCACGCACCTGGCAACAGAAGCGTGATTTCCTGCTGCAGCACCCGGCCCTGCAGGGCGTGAGTGCAATCCGCACGCAACGCTTTATCGTGCTGCCCTATGTGGCGGTGACGCCGTCCGTGGACAACGCCGAGGCCATCGAAACCATCGCCAACGCCCTGCATCCGCAGACCGTGGCGCGGGCAGGTCAGTGATGCCGATACGTAGCGTGGCGGCGTACCGCCTGTTGGTGCTTGGGTTACTGGGCGTGCTGCTGGTGTCGTGCCTGACGGCGCTGGCCTTTGGCTCGGCGAGCGTACCGTTGGCGTACGTCTGGGGGATTGTTGGCGAGCAGTTGGGGCTACGCGGTGGCGGTGAATGGACGCAGGGCCAGTCACGCATCGTCTGGCTGATTCGTGCACCACGGGTGGTGCTGGGCGCACTGGTTGGCGCCGGCCTGGCCCTGGTCGGCACCGCCCTGCAAGCCGTGACTCGCAACCCGCTGGCCGACCCGCACCTGCTGGGGGTCAGCTCCGGTGCGGCGCTGGGCGCAGTACTGGTGGTGCTGTTCCTCGGCGATTTTGCCGGGGTGTTCAGCCTGCCGCTGGCCGCCTTCATCGGCGCCCTGGGCAGCATGGCCCTGGTGCTGGCGGTAGCCAATCAACAAGGCCGCTTGAGCAGCGAACGGTTGTTGCTGGCCGGGGTGGCGGTGTCGTTCGTGCTGATGGCACTGGTCAACCTGCTGCTGTACACCGGCGACCAACACGCCAGCAATTCGGTGATGTTCTGGATGCTCGGCGGGCTTGGCCTGGCACGTTGGGAGATGCTCTGGCTGCCGGCACTGTGCTTGCTGCTCGGCCTGCTCGCCTTGCTGGCCCTGGCCCGTGGCTTGAATGCATTGATGAGCGGAGAACACACGGCCGTGAGCCTGGGGTTCAATGTCCAGGCGGTACGCGTGCAGGTGTTCGTCTGCACGGCATTGCTGACCGGGGTGCTGGTGGCGTTGTCCGGGGCGATTGGTTTTGTCGGGTTGATGCTGCCGCACCTGGCCCGGCGCCTGGTGGGCGCCGAACACCGGCGACTGCTGCCGGTCAGCGCCTTGCTCGGCGGTTTGTTTCTGGTCTGGGTGGACGTTGCCGCCCGCACCCTGATCGCCCCGCAAGACTTGCCCATCGGCATCGCCACGGCAGCGATTGGCGGGGTATTCTTCATCGCCCTGCTACGGCGCCGATAGGTAAGCCAGCTTTGCTGGCGATCCAGAAGCCGCGCACAGGGCGTGAGAACACAATGACTACCCAGGCAAAGTGTAGCGTTCGGCAAAGTACTGACGGAAAAACTCCACCGCAACGCGAACCTTCGCCGAACTGGCCAGCGGCGAAGCGTACACCGCCCAGATGTCCGCCGGCTGGTGGTACTCACTGAGCACCTGCACCAACCGCCCTGCCGCCAGGCTGTCGTGCAGGTCCCACCAGGAGCGCAGCAGGATCCCGCGACCATCCAGGCACCACTGATGGGCCACTTCGCCATGGTTGGTCGACAATGTGCCAGTCACCCGCACGCTCTCCTCGCCCTGCAGGCCTTCCAATTGCCAGATCCCGAACGGGTGGTCACGTTCCTTGATCACCAGGCAGTCATGGCTGGCCAGTTCCGCCAGGGTTCGCGGCGTGCCACAACGTTCGAGGTAGTCTGGGGAGGCACAGAGCACACGGCGGTTCTTCGCCAGCGGCTTGGCGATCAGGTTCGGGGCGATGGTGTTGCCCACGCGGATATCCAGGTCGACCCCTTCGTCGATCAAGTCAACCAGGCGGTCATGCACGTCCAGCCGGATATCCAGCTTCGGGTAACGTTCGGCCAGCTCCGACAAGGCCGGGGCAACGAAACGTCTGCCCAGCCCCAGGCTGCTGGCAATGCGCAGTTGCCCTACCGGCTCGCGGTGCTGGGCACTGATGTCGTCACCCATGCGCTGCACCGCATCAAAGATATGCAGCGCCCAGCGGTAGACACGCTCGCCCTCTTCACTCACCGACACACGCCGGGTGGTGCGGTGCAGCAACCGCACGCCCAGGTTGTCTTCAAGCACGCGAATGCGCTTGCTGATGAACGCGGCAGACATTCCAAGCTCATCGGCAACTGCCGCAAAGCTGGCACGTTTGGCGACCTGAACAAAAATGGTCAGGTCTTCAAGGCTGGGCATATTGTTCACGATACGTGCACTAAGAATCCATGATTGACGAGATTATCTCTAAGCGAAGCCCTTATAGCATGGTCCGCACCTGTTCCCTAGACAACGAGTGTGCCCCCCATGAGCAAGACATTCCGGATCGCCGCAATCCCTGGCGATGGCATCGGCAACGAAGTTCTCCCAGAAGGTATCCGCGTGGTCGAAGCGGCTGCGCGCAAGCACGGCCTGAACCTTGAGTTCGAATTCTTTGAGTGGGCCAGCTGCGACTACTACCTGGCGCACGGCAAGATGATGCCGGACGACTGGTTCGAGCAGCTCAAAGGTTTCGATGCGCTGTACTTCGGCGCAGTCGGCTGGCCGGACAAAGTACCGGACCATATTTCCCTGTGGGGTTCGCTGCTCAAGTTCCGTCGCGACTTCGACCAGTACGTGAACATTCGCCCGGTTCGCCTGTTCCCTGGCGTGCCGTGCCCACTGGCCGGACGCAAACCTGGCGATATCGACTTCGTGGTAATCCGCGAAAACACCGAAGGCGAATACTCGTCGCTGGGCGGGCGGATGTTTGAAGGCACCGAGAATGAGTTCGTCCTGCAGGAGTCGGTGTTCACCCGCCGTGGTGTCGACCGCATCCTCAAATACGCCTTCGACCTAGCCCAGACCCGCGAACGCAAGCACCTGACTTCAGCGACCAAATCCAATGGCATGGCGGTCAGCATGCCGTACTGGGATGAGCGTACCGCCGCCATGGCGGCGCACTACCCTGACGTCAGTTGGGACAAGCAGCACATCGACATCCTCTGCGCACGTTTCGTGCTGCAGCCAGAGCGCTTCGACGTGGTCGTGGCCTCCAACCTGTTCGGCGACATTCTCTCCGACCTGGGCCCGGCCTGCGCCGGCACCATTGGCATCGCGCCGTCGGCCAACCTCAACCCGGAACGCAAATTCCCGTCGCTGTTCGAGCCGGTACACGGTTCGGCGCCGGACATCTTCGGGCAGAACATCGCCAACCCGATTGCCATGATCTGGTCCGGTGCACTGATGCTTGAATTCCTTGGCAACGACGGTGCCGACCCACGCTACCGCGCCGCCCACGACGACATCCTCAAGGCCATTGAACAGGTCATCGCCGACGGTGACACCACCCGCGACATGGGCGGCAACGCGTCCACCCAGCAGGTCGGCAAGGCGATCGCCGAACTGATCGGGGCCTGATCCCCCAAGGCCGGTTGTCAGGATTGTCCGACAACCGGCCTTCGCGTGCTTGCAGTCCTCGACGATTCTATGCAAACTGTTAACCGAAAGATTCACGTTAACTTTTGGTTAACGAAAAGGAGATAGAGGTACCGCAGTACCCCGGACTTGCTCCGGGCCAAGCACTACGTACGCCAACGTCCAGGAGACGATGATGTCCCACAAAAATAAAAAGATTGATGTGTTTCTGATTACCGTGAGCCTGATTGCCGTGCTGCTCACTGTCATCGGGTTAGCCTTGTTCCCCACCCAGGCCGAAACCACGGCCAACCTGTTGTTCGAGTTTTCCACCCGCACCTTCGGTACCAGCGTGCAGTTGCTGGTGTTCATCAGCTCCCTGGCGGTGCTGTACCTGGCCTTCAGCAAGTACGGCAACATCCGCTTCGGCAGTGGTAAACCGGAATACTCCACGACCACGTGGGTATTCATGTTCATCTGCGCCGGCATGGGCTCCTCGACCCTTTACTGGGGCGTCATGGAATGGGCCTACTACTACCAGACGCCGGGCCTGAACATTGTTCCGCAGTCGCGCCAGGCACTGGAATACAGTGTCAGTTACTCGTTCTTCCACTGGGGCATCAGCGCCTGGTCGATCTACGCGCTGGCATCCCTGGCCATGGCCTACCACTTCCATGTCCGCAAGAAGAGCGGCCTGAACCTGGCCTCGATCGTTGAAGCGGTAACCGGCTTCAAGGCCACCGGCCCGGTCGGTCGCACCGTGGACCTGATCTTCCTGCTGACCATGATGGGCGCACTGACGGTATCCCTGGCCCTGACCGCCTCGACCCTGACCCGAGGCCTGGCTGACCTGGCCGGCACGCCCAACACCTTTACCGTGCAACTGCTGGTGATCGGTGCCGTGGCGGTGCTGTTCTCGCTCAGTTCCTACATCGGCATCGATGGCGGCCTGCAGCGTCTGAGCAAGATGGTCTGTATCGGCGCGCTGGTGTTTGCCGGTGTGGTACTGCTGGTCGGCCCAACGCAGTTCACCATCAACAACACGGCCAACGCCGTCGGCATCATGATCCAGAACTACGTGCACATGAGCCTGTTCACCGACCCTGCCGGTGACGGTGCATTTACCCGTAACTGGACGGTGTTCTACTGGCTGTGGTGGGTGTCCTACGCACCGGGCGTGGCCATGTTCGTGACCCGCGTTTCCCGTGGTCGGCAGATCAAGGAAGTGGTCTTCGCCCTGCTGCTGGGTGGCAGCTTCGGGTGCTGGTTCTTCTTCGGCGCACTGGAAAGCTACAGCATGCACCAGTTCATCACGGGTGCCATCGACGTACCGAAAATCCTGACGGAACAAGGTGGCGAAAGCGCCGTGAGTGCGCTGCTGACCGCCCTGCCGCTGGGCAAGATGTTCCTCGCCGTGTACCTGTTCATCATGGCCGTGTTCTGCGCCTCGCACATGGACGCCGCTGCCTATGCGGTCGCCGCCACCAGCACCCCGAACCTGCGCGAAGGTGAAGACCCAACGCCAACCCACCGCCTGTTCTGGTGCCTGGTGTTGACTCTGGTACCACTGGCCATGCTGTTCGCCAAGGCTTCGCTGTCGACCATGAAAACCGCTGTCGTGCTCACAGCGATCCCTTTCATGCTGATCCTGCTGGTGAAGATCTACGGCTTCTTCAAATGGATGCTTCAGGACTACAGCCATGTGCCGGCATACCGCATCGAAGAAGAAGCCGCGCGGCTGGCAGGTGAATCCCCTGAAGAAAAAGCCCCGGCCCCTGCGGTTGTCACAACGCCGTAACCACGGCGACGGTCTGCTCGCCCTCAAGGACCGAGGCGGCAGGCTATTTTTTTGCCCAGCTTGTTAACCAATAGATACTCGTTAACCAACAAGTAAAAAGTACGACGCTAACGCGTCAGTGCCTGTAAGAGGAAACCACCGTGAACGATTTCAAACGTCTGCCCGCCGACTTCTGCAGTAACGCCGATGAAGCCTTTACCATTCCGGCGAACTTCTACACCCAGCAATCGGTGTTTGAGCACGAGAAAGAAACGATCTTCGCCCATAGCTGGATCTGTGTGGGCCACCGCAGCGAAGTCGCCGAAAACAACGCCTACATCACCCGTGAAGTGATCGGCGAAAGCATCATCGTTGTTCGTGGTCGTGACAGCGTGCTGCGCGCTTTCTACAACGTCTGCCCACACCGTGGTCACCAGCTGCTCAGCGGCAGCGGCAAGGCCAAGAACGTCATCACCTGCCCTTACCACGCCTGGACCTTCAAGCTCGATGGCGAGCTGGCCCATGCCCGTAACTGCGAAAACGTGGTGAACTTCGACAAGGAAAACTCCACCCTGGTGCAGTTGCGCGTCGAGGAGTACGCCGGTTTCATCTTCATCAACATGGACATGGAAGCCGGCACCGTTGAAGAACAGCTGCCTGGCCTGGAAGCGCGCATGCGTCAAGCCTGTGCGGTCATTGATGACCTGCACCTGGCTGCCCGCTTCGTCAGCGACACCCCGGCCAACTGGAAGTCGATCGTCGACAACTACCTGGAGTGCTACCACTGCGCGCCGGCCCACCCAGGCTTCGCCGACTCGGTAGACGTCGGCCAGTACACCCACACCACCTTCGGTAACTGGACCCTGCAATACGGTCTGGCCAAACCGTCGGAGCAGTCGTTCAAGTTCGACGACTCGGTGAAAGACCCATCCTTCGCCGGTTTCTGGACCTGGCCATGCACCATGTTCAACGTACCGCCAGGTGCGAACTTCATGACCGTGATCTATGAGTTCCCGGTCGATGCTGAAACCACACTCCAGCATTACGACATCTACTTCCTGAACAAGGACATCACCGAAGAGCAGCAGAAGCTGATCGACTGGTACCGCGAAGTGTTCCGTCCTGAAGACCTGCGCCTGGTGGAAAGCGTGCAGAAGGGCCTGAAGTCGCGTGGCTACCGTGGTCAGGGCCGGATCATGGCCGACCGTCAGCGCAGCGGCATGAGCGAGCACGGCATTGCCCACTTCCACAACCTGATCGCCGTCGCCCATATCAACGACTGACCCTGCCAGCCGCCGACCTACGGGTCGGCGGCGGTATACGGAGTGCCTTGCGTGAAACTTAACGATTCCAAACTGTTCCGCCAGCAAGCCTATATTGCTGGCGCCTGGTGCGAGGCCGATGACGGTCGCCACCTGGCCGTGACCGATCCGGCCAATGGCAACGTGCTCGGCAACGTACCGCTGATGGGCGGCGCCGAAGCGGTGCGGGCCATCGAAGCCGCTGAAGCCGCACTGGACGGCTGGCGCGGGCGCACCGCCAAGGACCGCGCGCAGGTACTGCGCCGCTGGTTCGAGCTGCTGCTGGAGCACGAACAAGACCTGGCCCAGTTGATGACCCTGGAACAGGGCAAGCCGCTGCACGAAGCCCTGGGTGAAATTCGCTACGCCGCCTCGTTTGTCGAGTGGTTCGCCGAAGAAGGCAAACGTGTCTATGGCGATGTCATCCCAAGCCCGGCCAGCGACAAGCGTCTGCTGGTGATCAAGCAAGGCATTGGTGTCTGTGCCGCCATCACCCCGTGGAACTTCCCGGCGGCGATGATCACGCGCAAAGTCGCCCCGGCGCTGGCCGCCGGTTGCACCATCGTGGTCAAACCGGCCAACGAAACGCCCTTCTCGGCCCTCGCCCTGGCCGAACTGGCCGAGCGCGCTGGCGTACCGGCGGGCGTGTTCAGCGTGGTCACCGGTGATGCGCCGGCCATTGGTGCGCAACTGACCCGTCACCCGGCCGTGCGCAAGCTGAGCTTCACGGGTTCGACCCCGGTTGGCCGCCTGCTGATGGGCCAATGCGCCGAAACCATCAAGAAGGTGTCACTCGAGCTGGGCGGCAACGCGCCGTTCATTGTGTTTGAAGACGCCGACATCGACGCCGCCGTGGAAGGTGCCCTGATAGCCAAGTACCGCAACGCCGGGCAAACCTGCGTCTGCGTGAACCGCTTCTATGTGCATGACCGCGTGTATGCACAGTTCACCGAGCGCTTCGTCGAGCGCGTACGCGCCCTCGGCGTCGGCCATGGCCAAAGCGACGGCACGCAGGTCGGACCGCTGATCAGCGACAAGGCCGTGGCCAAGGTCCAGAGCCTGATCGACGACGCGGTGAGCAAAGGCGCCGAAGTCGTACTCGGTGGCAAGGCCCATGCCTTGGGCGGAAATTTCTTCGAACCGACCGTGCTGGCCAACATCGGCCCGGGCATGGAACTGCTGGACGAGGAAATCTTCGGCCCGGTGGCGGCACTGGTGCGTTTCTCCAGTGATGAAGAGGTGATCACCCTGGCCAACGACACCCTCTATGGCCTGGCCGCGTACTTCTACAGCCGCGACCTGGCGCGGGTCTTCAAGGTGGCCGAACGCCTGGAGTACGGCATGGTCGGGGTCAATACCGGGCTGATCTCCAACGAAGTCGCCCCCTTTGGCGGGGTCAAGCAATCCGGCCTGGGCCGCGAAGGCTCGAAGTACGGCATCGAGGATTATCTGGAAATCAAGTACCTGTGCCTGGCCGTTTGAACAGGCATTGAGTTACAGCGCGCGGCAGGGCCTGCCGCGCGTTGCTGCAGTCGAGGTGAACCATGGCCAACCCCTATGAAATGTTCAACGTGCGGGTAACCGCGGTAGAGCAAGCAACACCCCTGATCAAGCGCTTCACCCTGGCGCGCGACGATGGCGCAGCGATGCCAGCCTTTACCGGTGGTAGCCACATCATCGTACAAATGCAGGGTGCCGACGGCAGCCAGTTCAGCAATGCCTACTCGCTGATGAGCGACCCACGCGACACCCGTAGCTACCAGATCGGCGTACGCCTGGAAGAGCAGTCCAAGGGTGGATCGGCGTTCATGCATCAACAGGTCGAGGTCGGCAGTACCTTGACCATCTCCAGCCCGAACAACCTGTTCGCCTTGGACCCGACCGCCGGACGCCACGTGCTGATCGCTGGCGGTATCGGCATCACGCCGTTCCTGGCGCAACTGCATGAACTGGAAGGTGGCGACACCGACTACGAACTGCACTACGCCTTTCGCAGCCCGGAGCACGGCGCCTTCCAGGATGACCTCTCGAGCGGCCCCCATGCCGGGCGTACCCGGTTCTATATCGACAGCCTGGGGCGCAAGCTTGACCTGGCCGCACTCTGCGCAGGCCTGACGGAGGACGCCCACCTCTACGTCTGCGGGCCCAAGCCACTGATCGATGCGGTGATCGCCACTGCTGCCAAGGCCGGCATCGCCGAGCAACGCGTACATTGGGAGCAATTTGCCGCCACGCCGGCCACCGGCGCGGCATTCACCGTGGTGCTGGCCCGTTCCGGTCAGGAGCTGCTGGTGGAAGAAGGCATGACCATCCTGCAGGCCATCCAGAAGTCCAAGGCCGCCAACGTCGAGTGCCTGTGCCGGGAAGGCGTGTGCGGTACCTGCGAAACGCGGATCATCGACGGCGAGGCCGAGCATTTCGACCAATACCTGAGCGATGAAGAAAAAGCCGCCCAGCAGAGCCTGATGGTCTGTGTGTCGCGGGCCAAATCGGCACGCCTGGTGCTGGACCTGTAACACCGCCTCACCGACAAGCCAGCCCCAACCCTGTGGTCCTGTGATCCTGTGGTAAAGGGGGGCTGGCTTGTCGGCGCTGCAAGCACCGTCTAACCACTGACACTGGCGCACACCGTCAACCTCAAGTTGACAGCTTAGGTATACTGCAGGCTCTGTACCTGACCAGGACACCCCTGCGCATGATGGAAAACAGCTTCGCGTTTCGCCTGAAAGAACTGCTTGAACACCACAAACTCACCTTGCAGGCGGTGGGTACGGCATTGGGCATTTCGCGTACGGCGGTACACAAATGGACCCGTGGCGGCGAAATCGATTACGACAACCTGCGCAAGCTGGCAGCCTTCCTCAAGGTCAACTGGATCTGGCTGCGTTATGGCGAAGACGCGCTGCAGGATGTGCAGACTACCCAGGTGGTCGAACTGCCGATGACCGATCTGCGTCGCCGCTATACCGCCGAGATCATGGAAAGCGAAACCCGCATGAAGCTGGCCCAGGAAGGCGCCCGCATCGTGACCTGGGAATGGAACCTGATCAGCGATGAAGTCACCTATTCACCTAACGTCGAAGCGGTCTACGGCTGGCAAGTCAACCGTAACGAGGACTTCTGGGTTCACCTGCCCGAAGAGGATGTCCTCAACATGCAGGCCATGTACGCCCAGGCCGTGGCTGAAGGCACTGGCTGCGAGTGTGACTTCCGCATCTACCAACCCGACGGCGAACTGCGTTGGATCTCTTCGCGTGCCACGGTGGTCCGCGACAGCGCCGGGCGTTCGATCAGGATGGTCGGCATCAGCATGGACACCACGGACCGCAAGGTGGCTGAAGAAGCATTGCGCAACAGTGAAGAACGCTTTCGGGCGATCTTCGAGCTGGCCTGGGGCGCCCTCGCCTACATTGATCTGGACGGCACCTGGAAGCGGGTCAACAGCAGTTTCTGCGAGCTGTTGGGCTACCGCGCCGAAGCACTCTATGGCATGACCTTCCAGCAACTCACCCACCCTGACGACCTGGCGACCAACCTGACACTGCTGCAGCGTCTGTTGGCCGGCGAGATCGACCGCTATGTCGTGGAAAAGCGCGTGCGCCATCAAGACGGGCATTATGTCTGGGTACGGGCGCGTACCGCCCTGCAACGCTGCCAGAACGGTGAGCCGGAACAACTGATCAGTGTGTACGAGGACATCAGTGCCCAGCGCGAAGAGCAGGCGCGCCTGCAGGCACGCATTGCCGACCTGGAAGCCCAGTTGGCGGCAACACACTGACCCCGTTCAGAGGCAGGTGGCCAAGGCGGCCATGCGACGCTGGGCAACCGCGTCAGGCTTCACCGCGTAGTAGTTGACGCGCGAGGCCGCCCCTTGGCTCTGGATGTCTGCAAACGACTCCGCACCGCGGGTGTAGACGGTAAAGCCGCCTTGTTTGCCGGGTTCCAGGTAACCACTGGCATCTACACCGAACACGGCTTCGTCCTGCCAGGAAAACTGAATGCACTGGGCAACGATATCCGCCGACTTGGCCGAGGAAAACGTTTTGCCCGGTGTCTTGCTTCGTGCTTCATCCATCGTCGAGGACGCACAGCCCGCCAACAACGCTGCGGCAACAACCGCGATGACTACCCGCATGGTCCATCCTCTTTGAGAAAACGCGACTGTATCACTGCGCGGGGCTGATGAGCGTGCCTGCCCGTGAAAACCTCCAGCCGGGCCTGTACATGCGTCACCGATAGAGCGTGTCGATGGCGCCATCGACAAGGTCAATTAGTCTTACATTTAGTAAGGCAATAGACTGCGGCGCAAGCGCGCACTCAGCCCTGCGCAGAATGGGCACCGGCGCACCCTCCGATTTCCAGCCTGTAAACCGAAGACCACCATCGACATGTTGCTGTCGGGCCTGGCCCCGACGCGCAATGCCTGACGTCGTCTGTATAAGGAGATAACCATGGGTCTTGGCAGAAGACAGTTCTTCAAGCTCTGTACCGTCGGCGCTGCCACCGCCACTTGTGCCACCCTCGGCTTCGCCCCCGGCGTAGCACAAGCGACCCAGTCGCGGCAGTACAAGCTGCTGCGCGCCAAGGAAACCCGCAACAACTGCACCTACTGCTCGGTGGGTTGCGGCATCCTCATGTACAGCCTGGGCGACGGCGCAAAGAACGCCAAGGCCCGCATTTTCCACATTGAAGGCGACCCGGACCATCCGGTCAGCCGTGGCTCGTTGTGCCCGAAAGGGGCCGGGCTGGTGGACTACATCCACAGCGAACAGCGCCTGCTCTACCCAGAGTACCGGGCGCCGGGCTCGGACAAATGGCAGCGCATCACCTGGGAACACGCCATCGAGCGCATCGCCCGCTTGATGAAGGACGACCGCGACGCCAACTTCATCGAGAAAAATGCCAAGGGCACCACGGTCAACCGCTGGCTGAGTACCGGCATGCTCTGCTCCTCGGCCGCCAGCAGCGAGACCGGCTCACTCGATCAACGCTTCACCCGCGCCCTGGGCATCCTCGGTACCGACAGCCAGGCGCGGGTCTGCCACGCCCCGACCGTGTCAGCCCTGGCGCCGACCTTTGGCCGTGGCGCGATGACCAACAACTGGGTCGACATCAAGAACGCCAACGTGGTGCTGATCATGGGTGGCAACCCTGCCGAAGCGCACCCGGTAGGCTTCAAGTGGGTGATCGAGGCGAAGATTCGCAATGGCGCCAAGGTCATCGTGGTCGACCCACGGTTCAACCGCAGTGCCTCGGTGGCGGACATCTATTCGCCGATCCGTGCGGGCTCCGACGTGACCTTCCTGATGGGCGTGGTCAACTACCTGATCAGCCACGACAAGATCCAGCATGAATACGTACGTGCCTACACCAACGCCAGCCTGATCGTCCACGAGGACTACCACTTCGACGATGGCCTGTTCAGTGGCTATGACGCGCAGAAGCGAGCCTACGACCGCAGTTCATGGACCTACGAACTGGACGCGCAAGGCTATGCCAAGCGCGACCTGACCCTGAGCCACCCACGGTGCGTGTGGAACCTGCTCAAGGCCCATGTCAGCCGCTACACCCCGGAGATGGTCACCACGGTTTGCGGCACACCCAAAGACGATTTCCTGAAGATCTGCGCGATCCTGGGTGAAACCAGCGCCCCGGACAAGACCGCGACCTTCCTCTACGCCCTGGGCTGGACCCACCACACCAACGGCGCGCAGATGATCCGTGGCTCGGGCATGATCCAGTTGCTGCTGGGTAACATCGGCATGGCCGGTGGCGGGGTCAACGCCTTGCGCGGGCACTCCAACATCCAGGGCTACACCGACCTGGGCCTGCTTTCGCTGCGCTTGCCGGGTTACATGAACCTGCCGTCCGACGCGCAAACCGACCTTGAAACCTACCTCAAGCAGATCACCCCGACGGCGCTGCTGCCTGATCAGGTCAACTACTACAAGCACACCCCGAAGTTCTTCGTCAGCCTGATGAAAAGCCTTTGGGGTGACAAGGCGACCCGGGAAAACAGCTGGGGCTTTGACTGGTTGCCGAAGTGGGACGACAGCTATGACGTGCTCAACTTCAGCAACCGTATGTATGAAGGCAAGGTCAACGGCTACATCGCCCAAGGCTTCAACCCGGTCGCGGCGTTCCCGGACAAGAACAAGGCCCAGGCCGCCCTGGCCAAGCTCAAGTTCCTGGTGATCATCGACCCGCTGGCCACCGAAACCTCAAGCTTCTGGCAGAACCACGGCGAACAGCATGACGTCGATACCGCCTCGATCCAGACCGAGGTGTTCCGACTGCCCTCGTCCTGCTTCGCCGAAGAAGACGGCTCCATCGTCAACTCCGGGCGCTGGTTGCAATGGCACTGGGCGGGTGCCGCACCGCCCGGGGAAGCCTGGCACGACGGCAAGATCCTCGGCCACCTGTTCCTCAAGATCCGCGAGCTGTACGAGAAGGAAGGCGGCGCCAACCCGGCGCCGATCCTTAACATGGCCTGGGATTATGCCGACCCGCTGGACCCGAAACCTGAAGAAGTGGCGAAGGAGTCCAACGGTCGCGCCCTGGCCGACCTGCACGATGACCAGGGCAATCTGATCCTGCGCAAGGGCCAGTTGCTCAACGACTTCTCGCAACTACGCGACGACGGCAGCACCAGCTGCTTCAACTGGATCTTCGCCGGTTCATGGACCGAGCAAGGCAATCAGATGGCACGGCGCGACAATGCCGACAGTGGCCTGGGCTGCACGCCGGGCTGGGCCTGGGCGTGGCCGCAGAACCGCCGCATCCTCTATAACCGTGCTTCGGCCGACCCGCAGGGCAACCCTTGGGATGCCAAGCGCAAACTGATCGGTTGGGACGGCACGCGCTGGAGCGGTGTCGACGTACCGGACTTTGCCGCCACCGCCGCACCGGGCAGCAATACCAACCCCTTCATCATGCTGCCAGAAGGCCTTGGCCGGCTGTTCTCGGTCGGTGCCATGAACGACGGGCCATTCCCGGAACACTACGAGCCAACCGAAAGCCCGCTGGCGAAGAATCCGCTGCACCCCAACGTCACCTACAGCCCGACGGCACGGCTGTACGAAAGCGACCGCCTGCGCATGGGCACCCGTGAAGAGTTCCCGTATGTGGCGACCACCTACTCGATCACCGAACTGTTCCGTCACTGGACCAAGCACTCACGGCTGAACGCCATCGTCCAGCCCGAGCAGTTCATCGAGATCGGTGAAAAACTGGCCAGCGACAAGGGCATCGTTCAAGGCGACACGGTCAAGGTCAGCACCAAGCGCGGCTACATCAAGGCCAAGGCCGTGGTGACCAAGCGTATCCGCCGCCTGACCATCGACGGCCAGGACGTCGACACCATCGGCATTCCGTGTCACTGGGGCTACGAAGGCAGCACACGCAAGGGATTCCTGGCCAACACCCTGACCCCGGGTGTCGGCGAGTCGAATACCCATACGCCGGAATACAAGGCGTTTCTCGTGAATATTGAAAAGGTGTAACGGAGCGAACCCATGTCCATGCAATCCCAAGACATCGTCAGGCGCTCCGCCACCAACGCCTTGACCCCGGCGCCACATGCACGCGATCACCAGGCCGAAGTGGCCAAGCTGATCGACGTCAGTATCTGCATCGGCTGCAAGGCCTGCCAGGTCGCGTGCAACGAATGGAACGACCTGCGTGACGAGGTGGGTCACAACGTCGGCGTCTACGACAACCCGGCCGACCTCTCGGCTGAAACCTGGACGCTGATGCGCTTCGACGAAGTCGAAGACGAGAGCGGCAAGCTGGAGTGGCTGATCCGCAAGGACGGCTGCATGCACTGCGCCGACCCGGGCTGCCTGAAGGCCTGTCCGCAGCCGGGGGCAATCATCCAGTACGCCAACGGCATTGTCGATTTCCAGTCCGAGCACTGTATCGGCTGCGGCTATTGCATCGCCGGCTGCCCGTTCGATGTGCCGCGCATCAGCCAGAAAGACAACAAAGCCTACAAGTGCACGCTGTGCGTCGACCGTGTTTCGGTCGGTCAGGAGCCGGCCTGCGTCAAGACCTGCCCGACGGGCGCGATCAACTTCGGCAGCAAGCAGGACATGCAGCACCTGGCCAGCGAGCGGGTGGTCGAGTTGCAGGGGCGCGGCTTCGCCGGGGCAGGCATCTATGACCCGCAAGGCGTCGGCGGCACTCATGTGATGTATGTACTGCAACATGCCGACAAACCGCACCTGTACCACAAGCTGCCGACCGACCCGCGTATCAGCAGCGCCGTCCATGGCTGGAAGGGCTGGCTCAAGCCTGCTGCCGCAGTGGCGTTCTTCGCCACCCTGGCCGGCACCCTCTTCCACTACGTTGGCGTCGGGCCGAACGAAGTGGATGAACAGGACGAAACGCACGAAGAGGACACCCACGCATGAACAAGGACAAACTGATCCTGCGCACCCGTTTCATCGAGCGTGCCAGCCACTGGTTCATGGTCATCTGCTTCTTTGCCGTAGCGCTGTCGGGGCTGTCGTGGTTCTTCCCGTCGCTCAATGGCCTGAACGCGGTGTTTGGCACGCCGCAACTGGCGCGCATCCTGCACCCGTTCTTCGGGGTGGTGGTGTTCTTGCTGCTGATGTTCCTGTTCATCCGCTTCGTCAAATACAACCTGCCGGAGCGCGAGGACCTGACCTGGTTCAAGAACATCAAGCAGGTACTGGCCGGCAAGCATGAACCGGCGCTGCAGATCGGCAAGTACAACGCCGGCCAGAAAGTGCTGTTCTGGGGCATCATGGCCCTGATCACCCTGCTGTTGATCAGTGGCGTGGTGATCTGGCGACCGTACTTCGCGCCGCTGTTCTCGATCCCGATTATTCGCATCGGCCTGTTCGTCCATGCCCTGGCCGGCATCAGCCTGATCCTGCTGATCATCGGCCACGCCTACCTGGCGTTCTGGGTAAAAGGCTCGATCCGTGGCATGGTCACCGGTTATGTCTCGCATCGCTGGGCCAAGACCCACCATGATCGCTGGTACCGGCAGATCAGCAACAAGCAACCAGGGAGCGGTCGCAAGCAATGAGCAGCATTCAACTGACCCCGGTCGAGCCGCGCTCGCCGGGTATCACCGAGATCCCCGCCGTCCTGCTGCCAAGCCTCAAGCAACGCTATGCACCGCGTGCCGCGCGGCTGCGTCAGTTGGCTGAAGAGCATGTGATGGCCGATTACCTGAACTTCGCCGCCAACATCGTTGCAGCACAGCAACACCTGCTCGACACGCGGCCATTACCGGCGGCCTGCGTCGACGGTTTGGCCGAACGCTTGGGCCGCGCACAACCACCACTGGCCTATCACGAGTACCCGCGTGCGCCTTACTGGCAAGACGTGCTGGAGCAGTTGCTCAATCAACTGACTGCCGCGGCAACGCCCACCGTAAGCGCCGCCCTGGACGCGCTGCGCTCGCAAACACCTGCACAACGTGAGCAGCAAGCCAGCGCCCTGCTCGCAGGCGACTACACGGCAGTCGACAGCGGCCAGGCAGTATTCCTCTGGGCAGCCTTGTCGCTGTACTTCACCCAGTTGGCGGCGCACCTGCCCGCCTCTGCCAAGGCCCTGCCGGGTGAGGCGCGCCAGCATTGCCCGGTGTGCGCCAGCGCGCCGGTCGCCAGTGTGATCATGACCGGCGCCCAGGCCGGGCTGCGCTACCTGCAGTGCGGCCTGTGCGAAAGCCGTTGGCACATGGTGCGCCTGAAATGCAGCAACTGCGAAGCCACCGGCGCGCTCGACTACTGGTCGCTGGAGAACAAAGAGGCACCGATCAAGGCCGAGAGCTGTGACGACTGCCAGAGCTATCTCAAGGTGTTCTATCCAGAGCGTGACCGTGACCTGGAGCTGGTAGCCGATGACCTGGCCTCACTGGCGCTGGATGCGGAACTGGAACGCGAAGGGTTCGGGCGCAGTGCGCTGAATCCCTTCCTGTTTCCTGGCTAGGCGCTACCTGCCTGGCCAATACCCCCTGCGGCGTCAACGTCAAAGGGGGTATGTTCAGGCCTCAAAGCTGACGGCACATGGCGGCCCACTCATCCAGCATACCGGCCCGCACCACTGCCGCCGCCCCCGCTTCCTTACGGTACTCGGCCGCCATTTTGCTGACGCAATCATCACTGCCAGCGGCACGAGCGGTCGGCCGCGCGACGACTTTGACGCCGTCCTTGTAAGTGGCCTCTTCCACCAGCGTGCCTTGGGCATTCCACTGCTTGACCACGCCATTGAGCTGACCGTTGGCCCATTCGGCTGAAACCGATGGCTTGCCGCTGTCGGGGTAGAACTCTTCATGCAGGCCGACCTTTGCCCCGTCGGCATAGGTGCCGCGATAGATCAATTGGCCCTGCTCGGTAAAGCGCTGCATCTGACCGTTGTACTTCCCTGCAACCGCACCAGCAGACAGGACCCGCTTGCCGGTCTTGGCACTGAAACTCTCAATCGTGCCCTGGGTCTGGTTATCCTTGTACTCGGCGCGGTACAGCGGCTTGCCGGTCTCGGGATGGAGCACTTCCAGTTCACCGTCGAGCAGGCCGCCCTTCAGATGGCCTTTGGCAAGCGTGCGCTTACCGTCATGGCTGAAGACGGTGGTCTCACCCTCGAAGGTGCCGCCGGCATAGCGGGCCTGATAACGCACCAGTGTGGATCGTGGGGTAAAACAGGTCACCGGCCCGTCGAGCCGACCTTCGTCGACCGTGATGGTGCACAGCAGGTTCTGCCCGAGTAAACCATCGGTGGTATTCCCGATCAGGTTCAACAGCCGGTTCAGTGTGTCGAGCAGGTCGTTATGCCCGACCTGAAAGGCCAGCAAGCGCTCAGGAAAGTTGGTGACTTCACCGGTCAACGGCTGGTTGGCACCCTTTTCGTAGACGGCGCCGTTGACGATTTCGGTATTGCGAAACTCGATGCTTTTGCCGCAACCCGCCAGCAAGACGGAACCGGCCACCAGCAGGGAAGCCGCTATTTTCTTGAACATGTGTTCCCCACGTGCAGATAATCAGCCAGCCAATCGATCATCATTTGCCGCTTAAGTTCCATGGAGCGACCTGCACGGGGGACGCACCGGCTCGGCGAGCCGGATCAATAGACCAAGGTATTACTGCCGGGCTGCACGGCTGTGGTAGAAATACAGGTAAGCCAGCCCGAGCGGTGCAATGAACAGGGCAAGGTTCCAGCACATCAGCATGGTCATCAGTTTGAGCATCAACATCAGCAGCGCATTCACGAAAAACACGTTGTTGCCAAAGATGTAGCCGATCACGCTTTCATAGACAAACCTGGCGTAGGGGTACAGCAAGCTGTTGATCACACACAACAGCACCAGGCCGAAGGTGATGCCTTTGGGGGTGTTGCTGATAGCCGCAAACAGAATTGCCGGAAAGATCAGGCCGAACAGGAAGTTGCGCAGGTAGTATTGCGTGGATAGACCACCAAAGGTCTTGACCAGTACCGGATGCATGTTAGATCCCTCTAAACGTATAAATGGCCGCGCAGTCTAGCAAAAGTGCCTTGTAATCTGCGCGGCACGATCATCCGCAAGGCTCACTCAGGGGGACCAATGCTGCCCGATTCAACCCATACCAGCGTCCGCACCGTTCATTCCGCGAAGTTACGCGGCCGTGTGGGCCTGTACTTTGTTGCCGGCCTGTCGGTACTCGCGGGGATGACCGACGCCATCGGCTTCATGGCCACCGGCGACTTCGTCTCCTTCATGAGTGGCAACACTACCCGCCTCGCCGTTTCACTGGGCGAACAGCAGTTTGGCCCGGCCCTGCGTATCGTGTTGCTGATCGCAGCCTTTGTGCTGGGGAATGCCTTGGGTGTCATCGCCGCCCGCCTTAGCGGTCGGCGGCCCTGGCCATTGCTGCTGACAATTGCCACCTTGCTCTGCATCACCGCCCTCCTGCCCGCATCACTGCAACTGCTGGCACTGGTCACCGCAGTGGTTGCCATGGGCCTGGTGAACACCGTGGTGGAGGAAGTGAACGGCCTGCCCATCGGCCTGACCTACGTCACAGGGGCATTGTCGCGCTTCGGCCGCGGCCTGGGCCGCACGTTGCTCGGTGAGCGTCGGCACGGCTGGCGTGTGCAGTTGGTGCCCTGGACCGGCATGTTCGTAGGTGCCGTCATCGGCGCCCTGCTGGAAACAACCTTTGGCCTGGGCGCCATGTTGTTCAGCGCGCTCCTGACACTCAGCCTCGGCCTGATCTCGTTGAAGATCCCTCGCCGCTGGCAACTGCGCTACATGCCACGCTGAGGCCGAAGCTGAGGCGCCGTTGCCCGACAACTCATGGCCTTAAGCTATGCTTAAGCTCCCCCGATTACCGTCTGCGTAGAACCCACCCACAATCGCGCAAAACTAGGGAATCGTTATGACGCGGAACAACAATGAAAAGCGCTATGGTCGCCTCACCATTGCCCTGCACTGGCTGATGCTGGTGTTGATGGTTGGCGTGTACGCCTGCATAGAACTCAAAGGCAATTTCCCCAAGGGCAGCGAGCCTCGTGAACTGCTCAAGCAATGGCACTTCATGCTGGGCCTGGGCATCTTCACTCTGGTGTGGATACGCCTGCTCAGCCGCCTGATTGCCCCCACGCCGAAAATCACCCCGACACCACCGCAATGGCAGACGGCACTGTCCCATCTCATGCACTTGGCCTTGTATGCATTGATGATCGGCGCACCGCTGGCCGGCTGGCTGGTGTTGAGCGCTGCCGGTAAACCCATCCCGTTCTTCGGCCTGGAATTACCCCCACTGATTGGCAAGAACCCTGAGCTGGCAGGTGAAATCAAGGAGTGGCACGAACTGGCCGGCTCGGCGGGTTACTGGCTGATCGGCTTGCATGCCGTGGCTGGTTTGTTCCACCACTACGTCAACCGCGACAACACCCTCCAGCGCATGCTGCCGGAGCAGGTTCGCCTGAAGTAATGTTTGATCGGGTCCTGGCGCCGTACGTGTAACGCGGGCGCCAGGACATTCCCGCCATCGGGCCATCCCCCCGATAGACACTCGCCGTATACCTCCCGCCTGAAACGTCTGCCGAATAATGCACGCCTGCGCGCAACCATTTCGCCTTAAAGATTGCCTGGAATGGGCCGATACAGGTTGCAATTCCCTGTCGAGGCGACGACCAGAGCAGCTCGTCCAAGCGCTTTACATAACGCTAATTAATACCAGAATGCCACCGTCAAAGGCCTGCTGGTGATAAAAGCTGCGCTTTGAATAACCACTAAACACAACCGTTCTCGGAACTGACGCCCAGTCACGACTGTTTATCCCAATACCCGATCGTCACGGCACCAGCGCCGTACCTGGTCATGCAAGGAAATGGAATATGAGCACCTCGGTTACATTTAACGGAAATCAAACGGACACCAGCGCCATCATCGCCTCCGGCAACGTAGAAAGCCCAAACCTCACGGGCTTACCGACAACGGCTATGTAGTTGCCTGGTCGGTGGACAACGCCGACTTCGAGGGAATGGTGGTCAATCGCTACGCGGCCAATGGTGACTTGCTGAAAAGTACCCAGATCCGCTCCAACGATGTCGACGATCCATCGGTCACCGCCTTGCCCAATGGCCAGTTCATTCTGGCCTGGAGCTCGGAAAATGATGCGACCCACACCTCTACCGTTTACACCCAGCGGTTCGATGCCAATGGCAATAAAAGCGGCAGCCCGGTGGTCGTTACCACCTCCCCGCTTGAGCTTGAAGACGCCAAAGTCACCGTACTGAGCGCCACCCAATACATCGTTACCTGGGGCGAGACCCATGAAAGCCCTTCGGGTGACGAGCGCGAAGACACCTCCGACCTCAAGGCCGTGGTGTACACCAACAACGTGGCCGGCACTGTGCAGACCCTCGCCACCGCCAATCCGGCCGACGGTGAAGCGGACGACATGACCGTACTGCCCACTGGCAACGGTGGCTACTGGCTGGCGTACAGTGTTGAACGCGGCGAGGCGATTGGCACCGGCACATCGCCGACCTACCAATACACCTCCAAGTACCTGATCAGCCAGATCGGTGCCGATGGCAAGGTGGTCACAGGCACGGCAAAAACCCTCGACACTGTCACCAGCAACTATGGCAATGCTGCCTATTTCAACGTTGTCGACGTCACCGGTGGCTATGTGGTCAGTTGGGTTGACCAAAGCGCCTCCGGCATGAACCGGGTCATTCATACCCAACGCTACGACAGCCAGTTCAATCCCGTCGGCACGCCATCGGAAGTCGAGAGCGCTTATTCGGTCAATGGCGCCAGCATCACCTCACTGCCGAATGGCGGTTACCTGCTAGCCTGGAACGAATACGCCATGGGCGAAGCCAATGTCTATGTCCAGCGCTTCGCCGCAGACGGCACGGCCAGCGATGCAACACCGATCAAGGTCGCAACCGCAGGTGTCGATGAAATCCTCTGGGACACCCCGGCAGTGACCGTCCGGGATGACGGCACGATTTCCATCAGTTGGGAAACCGGCACCCAGACAAACGACAGCCCTACCGCAATCTACCTGCAAAACATCAGCAGCACGGGCGAGCTGCTGGGTGTCGACACGACCATCGACACACTGAACAACGTCATCATCGGCGACAGCGCCAAGAACACCCTGACCGGTGCTGCAGGCAACGATACCCTGGACGGTGGTGCCGGTGTCGACAAGCTGAGTGGTGGTGCCGGCGACGACACCTACCTCGTTGACCTGCGGAGCAAAGGTGCAGGCAGCAAGGCAACCGTGGTACTGGAAGACACGGTCCTCGAGACTGCCAATAAGGGCTCCGACACCCTGAAGCTGCGCATGGACACCAACCTGGCCCAGAATTTTGCCGGTAAAGCCGCACTGACCCTGGGTGCGAACCTGGAAAACCTCGATGCCTCCGCAACCGGCAAGCTCAACATTGGCCTGACGGGTAACGCTCTGGTTAACCGGATCGTCGGCAGTGATGGCGACAACCTGCTTGACGGCAAGGCCGGCATCGACACCCTGATCGGCGGCAAGGGCAACGATACCTACCTGCTCGACAACGTTGGCGAACTGGCGCTGGTTCAAGAAAACGCGAACGAGGGCACCGACACCCTGAAAGTTGGCTACGTCAACAAGGGCAAGGCACTGACCATCGACTTGAACCAAAACAATCTGCTGAACTTCGAGAACGTCACCGTGGCCGGTGCAGGCCTGTTTAACCTGACGGGTAATGCGCAGAACAATATCCTGATCGGCAACATGGGCAACAACACCCTCAGCGGTGGTGCCGGGGATGACGTGCTTGACGGTAAAAAAGGTGTCGACACCCACAAGGGCGGCACGGGCAATGACACCTACTACGTCTACAGCAACAAGGATGTGGTCATCGAGAACGCCAGCGAAGGTACCGACACCGTGCGGGTCGTGTCTTACCTCAAGAACAGCTACACCTTGGCCGCGAACGTTGAAAACGCCATCGTCGACTCCAAGGCTGCGATCAGCCTGACCGGTAACGCACTGAGCAACACCCTGACCGGTAACGACGTAGCCAACACCCTCAACGGCGGCCTTGGTGTCGATACCCTGATCGGCGGCAAGGGCAATGACACCTACGTCGTCGACAACGCTGGCGATAGTGTGATCGAGAACGTCAACCAAGGTGCGGACACTGTCAACGCCTCCATCGACTACGTACTGGGGGCCAACATTGAAAACCTGACCTTGCTTGATGGTGCCCTCAACGGTACCGGCAACGCCCTGAAAAACACCCTCATCGGCAACACGGCGAACAACACGCTGGACGGCGGTGCGGGCGTTGACAAGCTGGTCGGCGGCGCTGGCAATGACACCTACATCGTCGACCTGCTGGCCAAGGGCGCTGGTGGCAAGGCGACCGTGGTGCTCGAAGACACCGTCATCGAGAGTGCCAAACAGGGCGTAGACACCCTGGCACTGCGCATGAGCGACGCTTCCGTCAACGCCTTCCAGGGCAAAGCAACCATCACGCTGGGCGCCAACCTGGAAAACCTCGACGCACGCGCGACCGGTAAACTGGGCATCACCCTGACCGGCAATGCTGCAGACAACACCCTGTGGGGCAACACCGGCAACAACACCCTCAATGGCGGCGTGGGCAACGACACCCTGTATGCCGGCGATGGTGGCAACAACGTGCTGATCGGCGGCACCGGTGCCGACACGCTCTATGCCGGCAGCGGTGTCGATACCATCAAGTTCAATGCGTTGAAGGAACTGGGCCTGAACAACAAGCAGGACGTCGTCCATGGCTTCACCACCAATGCAGTGAGCCCAGGCAAAGGCGACAAGCTCGACTTCTCCGCGCTCAAGGGCTACACGTTCATCGGTGAAGCGGCCGATTTCAGCGGGGCGGCCAAGGAACTGCGCTACGTGACGGATGGCTCTTCCGTGACGCTGTACGGTACCTCGAACGCTGACCACAACGCTGATTTCTCGATCAAGCTGGTGGGTGTCACTGCCCTGGCTGCTGCAGACCTGGTGCTCTAAGTATCAGTGACAGCTGTCTCTGTGGCCTTGATGGTCACAGAGACAGCACACACTAATGCCCACCCCTGACGGCGAACACAGATGTGTGGCCGTCAGGGGTGGGCATTTGTTCACTCTACAGACAAT
>NZ_MBPN01000168.1 GCF_001695625.1 Pseudomonas defluvii | reverse complement strand
TCCAGGGTTATGACGATGCACTGCTGGCGGCGATGAATGCCGAAGAGCAGCGTCAGGAAGATCACATCGAACTGATCGCCTCGGAGAACTACACCAGCAAGCGCGTGATGCAGGCCCAGGGCAGCGGCCTGACCAACAAGTACGCCGAAGGCTATCCGGGCAAGCGTTACTACGGCGGTTGTGAGCACGTGGACAAGGTCGAACAACTGGCGATTGACCGTGCCAAGCAACTGTTCGGTGCCGACTACGCCAACGTTCAGCCGCACTCCGGCAGCCAGGCCAACGCGGCGGTGTTCCTCGCTCTGCTGCAGGCCGGTGACACGGTGCTGGGCATGAGCCTGGCCCACGGCGGCCACCTGACCCACGGCGCCAAGGTCAGTTTCTCCGGCAAGCTCTACAACGCGGTGCAATACGGCATCGATACCACCACCGGCCTGATCGACTACGACGAAGTCGAGCGCCTGGCGTTGGAGCACAAGCCGAAAATGATCATCGCTGGTTTTTCGGCCTACTCGAAAACCCTCGATTTCCCACGCTTCCGTCAGATCGCTGACAAAGTGGGCGCTTACCTGTTCGTCGACATGGCGCACGTGGCCGGTCTGGTCGCGGCCGGGCTGTACCCGAACCCGCTGCCGTACGCCGACGTGGTCACCACCACCACCCACAAGACCCTGCGCGGCCCACGGGGCGGCCTGATTCTGGCCAAGGCCAACGAAGAGCTGGAGAAGAAACTCAACGCGGCGGTGTTCCCCGGCGGCCAGGGCGGGCCCCTGATGCACGTCATCGCGGCCAAGGCCGTGTGCTTCAAGGAAGCCCTGGAACCCAGCTTCAAGGCGTATCAGCAGCAAGTGATCGACAACGCCCAGGCCATGGCTGGCGTGTTCATCGCCCGCGGCTACGATGTAGTGTCCGGCGGCACCGATAACCACCTGTTCCTGGTCAGCCTGATCCGTCAGGGCCTGACCGGCAAAGAGGCCGATGCTGCCCTGGGTCGTGCCCATATCACGGTGAACAAGAACGCCGTACCGAATGACCCACAGTCGCCGTTCGTCACGTCCGGCCTTCGCATTGGCACCCCGGCGGTGACCACGCGCGGCTTCAAGGTCAGCCAGTGCACCGAACTGGCCGGCTGGATCTGCGACATTCTCGACAACCTTGGCGATGCCGATGTCGAGGCCGATGTGGCGAAAAACGTGTCGGCACTGTGTGCAGACTTTCCGGTTTACCGCTGAGTGGTTGAGGAGTAACTGACTATGCAACGCTACTCGGGCTTCGGCCTTTTCAAGCACTCGCTGAGCCACCATGAAAACTGGCAGCGCATGTGGCGCACGCCGGCCCCGAAAAAGGTCTACGACGTGGTGATCGTCGGCGGCGGCGGGCATGGCCTGGCCACGGCCTACTACCTGGCCAAAGAACACGGCATCACCAACGTTGCGGTGGTCGAGAAGGGCTGGTTGGGCGGCGGCAACACCGCCCGTAACACCACCATCGTGCGTTCCAACTACCTGTGGGACGAGTCGGCGCACCTCTACGAACACGCCATGAAACTCTGGGAAGGCCTGTCGCAAGACATCAACTACAACGTGATGTTCTCCCAGCGCGGCGTCTACAACCTGTGCCACACCCTGCAGGACATGCGCGATTCGGAGCGTCGGGTCAGTGCCAACCGGCTCAACGGTGTGGACGGCGAACTGCTCAACGCCCAGCAAGTGGCCGACGAGATTCCGTACCTGGACTGCTCGAAGAACACCCGCTACCCGATCATCGGTGCCACCGTGCAGCGCCGCGGCGGGGTTGCCCGTCACGACGCTGTGGCCTGGGGCTTTGCCCGCGCCGCCGATGCCTTGGGCGTGGACCTGATTCAGCAAACCGAAGTCACCGGTTTCCGTAAGGAAAATGGCGTGGTCATCGGGGTTGAAACCAGCAAGGGCTTCATTGGCGCCAAGCGGGTCGGCGTGGTCACCGCCGGCAACTCCGGGCACATGGCCAAGCTCGCCGGCTTCCGCCTGCCGCTGGAGTCGCACCCGCTGCAAGCACTGGTGTCCGAGCCGATCAAACCGATCATCGACAGTGTGATCATGTCCAACGCCGTGCACGGCTACATCAGCCAGTCGGACAAGGGCGACCTGGTGATCGGTGCCGGTATCGACGGTTGGGTTGGCTACGGCCAGCGCGGCTCGTACCCGGTGATCGAACACACCCTGCAGGCCATCGTCGAGATGTTCCCGATCCTGTCCCGTGTGCGCATGAACCGGCAGTGGGGCGGCATCGTCGATACCTCGCCGGATGCCTGCCCGATCATTTCCAAGACCCCGGTCAAGAACCTGTTCTTCAACTGCGGTTGGGGCACCGGTGGCTTCAAGGCCACTCCGGGTTCAGGCAACGTCTTTGCCGCCAGCCTGGCCAAGGGTGAAATGCACCCGCTGGCTGCGCCTTTTTCCATCGACCGTTTCTACAACGGCGCACTGATCGACGAACACGGCGCTGCCGCTGTCGCCCACTAACAGGAGAACCTGACCATGTTGCACATCTTCTGTCCCCACTGTGGCGAGCTGCGCTCCGAAGAGGAATTCCACGCCGCTGGCCAGGCGCACATCCCGCGCCCGCTCGACCCGGATGCCTGCTCCGATGAGGAATGGGGCACCTACATGTTCTTCCGCGACAACCCACGCGGCCTGCACCACGAACTGTGGATTCACGCCGCCGGTTGCCGTCAGTACTTCAATGCCACCCGTGACACGGTGACCTACGAAATTCTGGAAACCTATCCAATTGGCGCCAAGCCACAAGTGACCGGCAAAAACACCAGCCCGCAGTTGGCAGTCAGTGGTCAGGGAGAAAAGGTATGAGCCAGGTCAATCGCCTGTCCAACGGCGGTCGTATCGACCGCAGCAAAGTCTTGAACTTCACCTTCAACGGCCAGAGCTATCAGGGCTATGCCGGTGACACCCTGGCGGCCGCGTTGCTGGCCAACGGCGTGGACATCGTCGGGCGCAGCTTCAAGTACTCGCGCCCTCGCGGGATCATCGCCGCCGGTGCCGAAGAGCCGAACGCGATCCTGCAGATCGGCGCCACCGAAGCCACCCAGGTGCCGAACGTGCGCGCTACCCAGCAGGCACTGTATGCCGGCCTGGTGGCCACCAGCACCAATGGCTGGCCGAGCGTGAACAACGACGTGATGGGGATCCTGGGCAAGGTCGGCGGCAAGCTGATGCCACCGGGCTTCTACTACAAGACCTTCATGTACCCGCAGTCGTTCTGGATGACCTACGAGAAGTACATCCGCAAAGCGGCTGGCCTGGGCCGTTCGCCGCTGGAAAACGACCCGGACACCTACGATTACATGAACCAGCACTGTGACGTGCTGGTGGTTGGCGGCGGCCCGGCTGGCCTGGCAGCGGCCTTGGCGGCTGGCCGCAGTGGCGCCCGGGTGATCCTTGCCGATGAGCAGGAAGAGTTTGGCGGCAGCCTGCTCGACACCCGCGAAAGCCTCGACGGCAAGCCTGCCGCGGAGTGGGTGGCGGCCGCCGTGGCCGAACTCAAGGGCATGCGCGAAGTGACCTTGCTGCCACGGGCCACTGTGAACGGTTACCACGACCACAACTTCCTGACCATCCACGAGCGCCTGACCGACCACCTGGGCGATCGCGCACCACTGGGGCAGGTGCGTCAGCGTATCCATCGCGTGCGTGCACGGCAGGTGGTGCTGGCCACAGGCGCCCACGAGCGCCCGCTGGTGTATGGCAACAACGACGTGCCAGCTACAGCCCGGTGGTTCACCTGGCTTCGCACCTGGGTGGCAAGCCGGTCTGGCGTGAAGACATCCTCGGCTTCGTGCCGGGCGATGCCCCGCAGAGACGCGTCTGCGTCGGCGGCGTGAACGGTGTCTACAGCCTCGGCGATACCCTGGCCGACGGTTTTGAAGGCGGCGTACGGGCTGCAACCGAAGCCGGTTTCAAGTCGGTCACCGGGGTACTGCCCAAGGTGCTGGCACGCCATGAAGAAGCCACTGTGGCGCTGTTCCAGGTGCCGCATGACAAACCCACGGCACGGGCACCGAAGCAGTTCGTCGACCAACAGAACGACGTGACGGCTGCGGCTATCGAGCTGGCCACCCGCGAAGGTTTTGAGTCGGTCGAGCACGTTAAACGCTATACCGCGCTGGGCTTTGGTACCGACCAGGGCAAGCTCGGCAACATCAACGGCCTGGCCATCGCCGCCCGTTCGCTGGGTATTGGTGTGGCGCAAATGGGCACCACCATGTTCCGCCCGAACTACACGCCGATCACCTTCGGTGCAGTGGCGGGCCGGCATTGCGGTCACCTGTTCGAGCCGGTGCGTTTCACCGCGCTGCATGCCTGGCACGTGAAAAACGGTGCCGAGTTTGAAGACGTCGGCCAGTGGAAACGGCCGTGGTACTTCCCGCGCAAAGGCGAAGATATCCATGCCGCCGTTGCCCGTGAGTGCAAGGCGGTGCGTGACAGCGTCGGCCTGCTTGATGCCTCGACCCTGGGCAAGATCGATATCCAGGGCCCGGATGCCCGTGAGTTCCTCAACCGCATCTACACCAACGCCTGGACCAAGCTGGACGTGGGCAAGGCCCGTTACGGCCTGATGTGCAAAGAAGACGGCATGGTCTTCGACGACGGTGTCACGGCGTGCCTGGGTGAGAACCACTTTGTCATGACCACCACCACCGGCGGCGCGGCACGGGTACTGCAGTGGCTGGAGATCTATCAGCAAACCGAATGGCCAGACCTGAAGGTGTACTTCACCTCGGTCACCGACCACTGGGCGACCCTGACCCTGTCCGGGCCGAACAGCCGCAAACTGCTGTCGCAGGTCACCGATATCGACCTGGACAAAGACGCCTTCCCGTTCATGAGCTGGAAGGAAGGCAAGGTGGGCGGGGTGCCGGCGCGGGTCTTCCGGATCTCCTTTACCGGTGAGCTGTCGTACGAAATCAACATCCAGGCCAACTACGCCATGGGCGTGCTGGAGCAGATCGTCGAAGCGGGCAAGTCCTACAACCTGACCCCGTACGGCACCGAAACCATGCACGTACTGCGGGCCGAGAAGGGCTTCATCATTGTCGGCCAGGACACTGACGGCTCGATGACCCCGGACGACCTGAACATGGGCTGGTGCGTCGGGCGGACCAAGCCGTTCTCCTGGATCGGCCGTCGCGGCATGAACCGTGCGGACTGCGTACGGGAAAACCGTAAACAGCTGGTCGGCCTCAAGCCGGTCAATCCGACCCAGTGGCTGCCTGAGGGTGCGCAACTGGTGTTCGATCCGAAGCAACCGATCCCGATGGACATGGTCGGTCACGTGACCTCCAGCTACGCCGCCAACTCGCTGGGCTATTCGTTCGCGATGGGTGTGGTCAAGGGTGGCCTCAAGCGCATGGGCGAGCGCGTGTTCTCGCCGCAGGCCGATGGCAGCGTGATCGAAGCGGAGATCTGTTCAGCGGTGTTCTTCGACCCGCAAGGCGAACGGCAGAACGTTTAAGGATTGACGCGCACGTGTGGCGCCGGCGCGGCCGGCCCCACACGGATCGCCCTACAGCATTTGATATTTCAGGCAGGTTTGAAATGAGCGCAATCAACGTTTACCAGCAACACCCAGGCAACGCCGCCAAGGCGGAATCGCCGCTGGCCCACGCCGACTTGCCGAGCCTGGTTGGCAAGGGGCGCAAGAACGCCGGTGTCACCCTGCGCGAGAAGAAGTTGCTGGGCCACCTGACTATTCGTGGCAACGGCCACGACCCGGCCTTCGCCGGTGGTGTGTTCAAGGCCATCGGCCTTGAGTTGCCCGTGGCCCTGACCGTGGTCGCCAACGGCGACATGTCGCTGCAGTGGCTCGGCCCGGATGAGTGGCTGTTGATCGTCCCCGGTGGCCAGGAGTTCGCCGTCGAGCAGAAACTGCGCGACGCCCTCAAGGACCAGCACATTCAGGTGGTCAACGTCAGCGGTGGCCAGACCCTGCTGGAACTGAGCGGCCCGAACGTGCGCGAAGTGCTGATGAAGTCCACCAGCTACGACGTGCACCCGAACAATTTTCCGGTCGGCAAAGCGGTTAGTACGGTGTTCGCCAAGTCGCAACTGGTCATCCGTCGCAGCA
>NZ_MBPN01000167.1 GCF_001695625.1 Pseudomonas defluvii | reverse complement strand
GCCGACCAGCTGCAGTGGCAGTAAGCGACGCAGCTTAAACTCGCTGAAAAACTGTCTTGACCGATGGGTCCACTTTACTTGCCGGCAACATAGCGCCCATGATCCTTGATGTTCCCCTTGAGTGCGTCACGAAGCTCCTGCTTCGAAAATCGGCCTGCCATGTGCGCAACGCACTGGCCATCCCGCATGACCGTAGTAAACCGACCGTCTTTGTTGAAGACGATGCGCGCTTTCTCATAGCTGTCGTGGAAATGGTCGCCGCAGATTGCTTCCAAGGCTGCGTAGGTGGCCTGCATGCTGGACAGGCCGATCATGTCCGCTTCCTTCTCGGTGATAGGTGCAGGTACGTTCATCTTCAGGTTCCCCGTGGTGTGTAATTGGAACCATCTTCCCCGCCGGTTGAGTGTGCCAGAAGCACTGTAATGGCCCGTTTTCCAACCCCTGTCTACCGAGGCAGGCGGTTGAAGATTGCACGTGAGCAGAGCGGGGGATGTTCTAGTCCCAAATGGGGAAGTGAACGGCAGGTTCAAATTCAGGCCCCCAAAGCAGGGACCGGAATGGCACGGGAGCCGCCAGGAAAGCATCGCGGAGTCGAGAATTGGTTCAACCTCACACAAGCCGACTCATTGAACCCGCTTGGTCACTTTTGATTGAACTGGTGTAGAAGGGCGCGGAGGTGGGCAGCCGCCTTTTGCTTCAGTGCCGAGAATTTGCATCGAAGGATGTGCAGCGGCAGATCGCCGATCAGACCGTCAATGAAAGCCAAAATCCAGTAGCGAATGTTGTCACACGAGGTCGGTGGCGGGTCTTTGTAGTGGCTATGGACTTCGGGGGCTACAGCAACGGCGTGAGCTGCATTGTCGAGAGCAAGGTGTAGCTTCTTGCAGATTTTCATGGCGGCACCAGTAGTGCGGCCTCAGAGAGGCCGCATAGGACTTAAGCCAGCTTTTGCTCTTGCTCGGAAAGGCTGGCGATGAAGCTAGGGCGGTTGAATATGCGCTGGCAATATTCGGAGATTCCGCGAACCTTTGTCAGGTTTATCCCAAGGGACTTTACCCGCCAAAGGAGAGGGGCGAGGGTGCAATCAGCGACCGAAAGTTCGTCGCTCATGAAGTATTTCTTCTGCTCAAAGAGCGGTGCCAGCGCCAGCAGAGTGCTTGCCAGTTCCTTGCGCGAATCGGAACAACCATCTTGGGTTTTGTCCAAGAGCGGATAGAGTTCCCGGTGGATACGGCGAGCCAGCATGCGGGTATGGGCGCGGGCAACGGTGGTGCTGGGTAAGAGCGCCGGATGCGGGTAGCGCTCCTCCAGATACTCGACAACCATGTCCACCTCATGAAGTGCGAGGTCGCGCTCAGCCAGCGCGGGTGCCTGCATCGTGGAACCGAACTGAGCCATCAATCGTGCATTGGCTGGTACTGCGACATCTAAGATGCGAGCGTCGATTGCCTTTTCTGCCAGCACCAATCGAACGATATGGGAGAGGTAGCAGGTGCTGTTGGAGAAGAAGGTTAGGGTGTTCAGTTTGCTCATGGCTTTTCCCCGAGGTGTTGTTTGCGATGGGGAAATTTTCAGCTTGGTTGGTGTGTGCCAGAACCATCCGCGAAAAATAATCCAATCAAAGCCGGGCAGCCAGTCGTAGCCTTTTCCCTTGGCAGAGCTGAATAAAGCTACCGATCATGGACGAGGCGCCATCCACCTCAACGTCGAATCCAGCCCGAAGATCAGTCCCGGATTTGCCGTACCGGAACCCAACAGTCCTGGCTCGCGAAATTGCCATCAATTGCTCTGCGGAAGGTTCTGTTGTGAATGTCAGGAATCCGTTCCGGAGCTCAGGATTCAATTCGGCCAAGGCTTGGCCGGTCGGAGCCCCATCGACAGTGAGTGTGATGGTATCCATTCTCCGGAGCAGCGAAGGGGAGTACCAGGACTTGAAAAGGGCAGCTAGTTCGACACTGGCATCTTGACTGCAGGCCAAGGCGATCTTACCTGTACCCTGCACCTTCTCCTGAGTCCCCACCAGTACGATGGCTCCCTGGACCTCTTCGATACCCCACCGCGCCGGCAGTTCACCCGCATTGATCAGGCCCAGGTCATAAGCCTCCTGCGGAGTCAGATACCGCATGCTCTCACTACCAGCCGAGACCATACGGTCCATTAGACTCAGGCTAACTCCCATTGCGCTGAGGTGAGTTGCGATCAGTGTCGACGCGACCTGCGCCAATGACAGGTCGTTTGCTTGCTGCCCGGCAGCCCGATAGAAACGGTGTACGCCCATCTTCGAATCCTCATCCAGGAAGCGAAAGCGCCCCCCAGCGAATGCAAATGGGCAACCGCTCTCACAGCGACCAGGTTGTGGAGTGCCCGCAGAGCCTCGTCGGCCTACTCTCGTTGAAAAGCCTCGTTCTCGAATGAGTTGGCCGAGTTCAATTGCGGCAACCAGGTCCCCGCCGAGCGAGTTGAAGTAGACCATTCCCAGGCCTGCCCCATTGAGATTGCCGACGCGCTTGAATGCTTCCACCGTTGGCTGATGGATATAGCCGTCGATGTAGATTTCAGGGAATCCGCCATCCTCAGACGGTTTGAGGAACGTCACTGCTGCAGGCTGAAGGCGCGGATCGTCCGCCGGCACCGGAGCGGGGGAGGCAGCCAAGTTGATGGAGATGCCGGCTAGAAGAATGGCGATGATGCTTTTCATGTTGTGGCCGTAGTAATTGATCGCATTCAGCATGCGTGCTTACGGCCAGTGCCAGAAGCGTAGCGATCCTGCCATTCAATACCCGGAAGCCCAAACCAAAGCCGCAGTCTGGAATCCATACCCTAGTTACCGTTGCCGACTGACATTCGGGTAGGAGTTGTCGGTGTCTGGAGCCTTGTTATGAGGTTGCATTCCCTATCGCTGTGAGATGATCGGTACATGGAGTGGGGACTGGGCGAACTGCCGTTATCCTGGCTCCCAGTTACTGAGGAAACCGCCGACTACTGACCCTCCAAGTCGCTGCCGAGCATGTTCAGCGAAATGCCTGGAGCGAGGCTTCTGGCAGATCAAGGTGGCACTCTCGGCGATCTCATCACATAGGAAAAAGCCAATGAGCATCGAGCGTGAAGAATTAGATGGTTTTGAGGTCGCTTACAGCGTACAGGTCGACAACAGTCGGATGCTTGAATTGTTAGTTGACGAGATTGAAACAGGTGACTGCTTCTGGCAGATCACGAATTCCTGCGGACAGATTCTGGACCGCTCCGATCGTTATGAGGATCAGGCGCACTGCCTCCGTGACGGTCTGAACAAATCGTTGGCATAGGAAAGCTCATGAGCACAAAAGAACCCGGATCTCTGGAAACCGAGGCATCACAGGCCGCGAAGGAATTGAGTTCAGTGTTGGCAATTGGTGGAGCTCTCACCATCGGCGATTTACCGATAATTCGCCGTCGATTGGATGAGGTCATCCAGGCAACGAATGCTGCCATTCAAGCGTGCGAACAGCATCAATCCGGCCAAACCGTAGAGTAGAAATTTTGACAGCCCAGCCTGGCCCCATCGAAAGTCGATGTAAGAGGATCTACCGAATGCCTGAACAAGCCAGCGGTTAGGCTGACTTTCGAATGCCAGTGGCCGTTGAGATAGGGAGCCTGGCCTCAGAAGGGCCAGGCGTGTTCTTGTGCATCGATCTGCTGAACAGGAATCAGCAGGCCTGAGGCTTGCTGTTCGAAAGTAGGGGAGAGGCCCTTACCCTTCGCCGCGGCCTTGGCCATAAGCTCCTCGTACCGGACGATGATGCTTTGTGCATCTCGATAGTTGATGGCCAAGCCAAGTTCATCGGCAACAGTGCATCGCACCTCGGCAAGCAGTTCGGCCTCCCCGTGGGTAGGTACCGCAACAGGCCATCCCTTCACATACAGCAAGTGCTTCGGAAGGCGAGCCTCCGCATTTTGGCGGGTGATGGCCTTACGCTTTGCATCCTCCAGAGCCTGGCGCATGTCTAGCGTCAAGAGATCAGGCCTCACGTCTCCCAGCCATTTACCGGATTGGAACGAGAAGGTGGATGCGATTTCGAGCCCGACCATTTCCCTGTAAATGTCGTGGTTCCCTTCATACCCAGTCGACGACTTCAGGTCCCCTGCCGAAGCAAGCACGCAAAATGCGCAACTAATCCTGGTCATGTTGTAGGTGGTGTAGCCGACGTGCCTGGCCAGTCCGTATGACTCGATGAAGTCGATCACCTCGTCCCGCTTCATATCGATGATCGCGTTCCAGGTCGCCCCCTCCTTACCCCGGGTGACCAGCGTGCTATCCGGCTTGCTTACGGGTTGCTTTGCCCGGTTCGCGCTTTCTTCGCGTCGCACACCCACCACGTTGATTACGTCCTGGCCGGGAAATCGTTTCTTGAGGGCGCTCGCAATCGGTTTTGCTTTCTTTTCGGAAGTGCAAAAACGCATCGAGGCAGTAGACCAGGGCAGGATCATCTGAACGCACTCGAGGTCGATGTAGCGCCTCACGTTGTTATCAAAGCGCGTCAACCAGCGATCCATCATGTCGCCGCTGCCGGTACGCACGACCAGAAGCTCCCATCCCAGGAACTCTGCCATCTCCTGGCACTTCGGAAGGCTCTGATCCCATTCAACACGGCCTAAGTCCGCATGCACGGCAATGCGGGGGCCGGTATGGCCGATCGAATTGAGATGTTCGTGTACGGCCAGTTGGCAAGCCTGACTGTCTTGGCCACCGCTGACTCCGACAGCAACTGCAGCATTCGCTGCCAGCAATCTGTCGATGTCAGGGGTGGTGCTGATGAAGCGGCGCAGGAAGGACATTTCGTTGATCCTGTGATGAAAGTGTTGGTCACAGGATCAAGGGGTTGGAAGTGTGCCAGAAGCAGGCCAGGGTTCAGACTGGCGTTTCTTCCTCGCCAGGTACCGGGATCGCGTCGATGTCCCTCGCAGCAAGAATCTGTCCCGATTCATCCATGAGAACTACTTGCGTGGGGGTCACCACAAGGCTGCCTTGTGGAACAGGCCGGTACCACAGGGTATCGTCGGGCGAAATCTTCATGAACCCGTAATGTCTGGGCTCAACCTTAAAGCGCCCACACTCGCTGAGCGTTGGGTCGCGGATCTCGAAGTCATCATGTTCGAAGTACAGGTCGCTGACCTCCCCGTAGGGTCTTAGGCGAATGTCGATGAGCTCAGGCTTGTTCAACTGCCGAACAACCCATCCCTCTCCTTCAAAGTCCCAACCTCGGGGATCTAGGCACCCGATCTCATCAACGTCGATCAGACCATCTTCATGGAGTGGTGCAGAGCAGACTTCACCTCCAACCATGAAGTTGACCTCTTTGAAGTGCGGGCTCTCTGGGCAGCGCAGGATGAGCCCGCGCCCCGGCCGGGCAATCAGAATGGCTTCGTTGCCCTTCCAGTAAGCCCGGAAATCCATGGAATCAGTGGTTAGAGGCGGGACAGAATGTGGTTCGCTGGAGTTGGGAAGTCTGTAGAACGGCATGGTCTAATCCTATTGGTAAGAGGCCAACAGGATCTCCCGCAGCTGCATGTGCCAGAAGCGGCTAGGCCACTCGCTCGAACGGATGTTCTGGGTCGCTTCCAAGTCCATCGTCGCCCACATATTCGGTGCCCATTATCAGCGAATAGGCAAGACGTGCGCGCTCGATCCTAGCGTCGGGCATTTCTAAAGTGTGGCGCTCACCAGTTGGGCTGATCAGCACCAGGGGATGAGCAAACGCTGGTAGACCGTAGCTGTCGGTCATCTCTTCCAGCTTGCCTCGACGCAGCATCCAGCCCTGGAACTGAACGATCCAGCCTTTCTCCCCGGTCTCATAGATCTGGCTGGGAGTGATATCGTCCAGGACGAATTCCCGTCCTAGCTCTACACGGGCAAGAAATTCATCCTTCAAGTCGAGTGAGTCGAACAATGGATGGCTGCTCGCATTGATGCTCTGCCGTCGACAGTAATCCGCAAGTTCCTGAATAGCCTTTCGAGCCAGGTCCAGGGTGGAGTAGTAACCTTGTAGGCGAGGCTCATACAGGCTTCCCGTCCCAAAAAGGTCAGAGTAGATCGCACGGCAGACGCGGAGCTGGGCACTGTGTAGTGCGGCGTTGAGCAACAGCGAAAATAACGGGCTGGGCATGCTTCACACCTCCTGCAGCGGCGTTGCGCAAAGATGAATCGACGTTACCCGATCTGGATAGATCTCTCGAACCTTGCGAACAATGCGCATTGCGCCTTGTGTCGTATCACATCCGTGGAACTGTTCGATTTCCGTGAGGTGGTAAGCGACTCGCTCCCTGCGGGCCTTTTCGCTGGGAGCGCAGGCTCGGATCAGATCGGCGTCATATCTTGCGGAAATGATGTCGTACCAATCCACCAGCTGGAACTCGAAAGCGACATCGACTGCCCTGCCGGTGGGTAGTGCCTCATCCCACGCATCTCTCCTGGTGTCCCACTCAGCTTCGCTGATTGTGTCAGGCCTGTCGGTTGAGTTCTGGTAGTGGTAGTCTAAAGTGGACCCATCGGTCAAGACAGTTTTTCAGCGAGTTTAAGCTGCGTCGCTTACTGCCACTGCAGCTGGTCGGC
>NZ_MBPN01000166.1 GCF_001695625.1 Pseudomonas defluvii | reverse complement strand
AAAACGCCCGGCTCATGCCGGGCGTTTTCGTCGATGACGCTTAACGGGCGCGGTAGGTGATGCGCCCTTTGCTCAGGTCATAAGGCGTCAGTTCGACGCGGACCTTGTCACCAGTCAGAATTCGAATGTAGTTCTTGCGCATTTTTCCGGAGATATGCGCGGTAACGACGTGCCCGTTTTCCAACTCCACGCGGAACATGGTGTTGGGCAGGGTGTCGACGACAGTGCCTTCCATTTCGAAGCTGTCTTCTTTCGACATGCAGTAAAGCCCTCGGTATCCAGTTAATGGCCCGGTGCGGCTGCGCCAGGCAAAAAAAGTGGCGTGCATTGTGCCCGAAAAATGGGGTTCAAGCCAAGGATTTCAATTTAGCGTCACCCAGCGCTGATTGATCAGCAGCTCGATGGGGCGGTACTGGGTCTTGTAATTCATCTTTTTGCAGTTCTTGATCCAGTAGCCCAGGTAGACCGCCTCCAGGTTCAGGCGCAGCGCTTCGGTGATCTGCCAGAGGATGGCATAGCGCCCCAGGCTGCGACGCTCCTCATCGGGCTCGTAGAAGGTGTAGACCGCCGACATGCCGTTGGGCAGCAGGTCGGTGACTGCCACGGCGAGCAGGCGACCGTCCAGGCGAAATTCATAGAAGCGTGAGAATGGCAGGTCGCGGACCAGGAAGGTGGCGAACTGATCGCGGCTCGGTGGGTACATGTCGCCATCGGCATGGCGCTGTTCGATATAGCGCCGATACAGGTCGAAGTACTCTTCGTTGAAGGCCGGGCGCGCCGCGGTCACGACCAGGTCGGCGTTGCGCTTGAGGATGCGCTTCTGCTGGCGGTTGGGCAAAAACCGTGCAGCCGGAATGCGTGCCGGTACGCAGGCATTGCAGTTCTGGCAATGCGGCCGGTACAGGTGGTCGCCGCTGCGCCGGAAGCCCATTTCCGACAGATCTGCGTAGACATGCACGTCCATTGGCTGGCTCGGGTCGAGAAACAGCGTCGTGGCTTGCTCGTTTGGCAGGTAGCTGCAGGAATGGGGTTGAGTGGCATAAAACTTCAACCGCGCCAGCTCTGTCATGATCAACCCCTCGGGAGTGACGTTTGTTTTAAGTGTAAGCCAGCTGGAAAAACTCGCCTAGCAAACCCATGTCGCCGAGTTGGCTTGATCGAGGTAGCGACGCAGGTAGTCGGCGAACGTGGCGCGGGCAATTGCCCGGGCGCCGAGGCTGTGCAGGTGCTCGGTGGGCATCTGGCAGTCGATCAGGACAAAGCCAGCGTTTTTCAGGTGCTCGACCAGCGTTGCAAAGCCGACTTTGGAGGCGTTGTCGGCCCGGCTGAACATCGACTCGCCGAAGAACAGGCGGCCCATTGCCAGCCCGTACAGGCCGCCGACCAGCTCACCTTGCTCGCGGACTTCCACGGAGTGGGCAAACCCCTGCTGGTGCAGCTTCAGGTACGCCTTCTGCATGCTGTCGGTGATCCAGGTGCCGTCGGCATAGGCGCGTGGTGCCGCGCAGGCACGGATGACGCCGGCGAAGTCCTGGTCGAAGCTGACCTGGTAGCGCCCTTGGCGCATGACCTTGCGCAACGAACGCGAGACATGCAACTCGTCGGGAAACAACACGGTGCGCGGGTCTGGTGACCACCACAGGATTGGCTGACCATCCTGGTACCAGGGGAAGCAGCCATGCCGATAGGCCTGGACCAGCCGTTCCGCGCTCAGGTCACCGCCAGCGGCGAGCAGGCCGTTGGGGTCGCGCAGCGCCTTTTCCAGAGGGGGGAAGTCAAGAGAATCGCGGCTCAGCCAGGTCAGCATCGTCGTTTCAACGGCAGAAGAGGGGAGGGTGGTCAGGATCGCCTGCCAGGGCGATGCGGGTCAACCGCAACTTGCCGGCTGATTTGTTGTCCCTACTACGCAAAAAGCCCGTATAAGCCTTTGTCACAAAAGAGAATGCGTGCTCAAATTGAACATTATGCAATTAATCCCGTGTGCGACGTATTCTGGCGCACCGCCATGGCGACATACGGGTAGTAATGTTAAAAGTAATGGTTTGTTGGCTGCCTTCGTCAGCCAGCCACCTGTTGGACGCGCAAGCAGCGCAGGAATAGACGCGTTTTGAAGAAATCCACCGCTACCCCAAACCCCTTGCCGGTACCGCTTTGGCGCCAGCAACTGCACTACCGGCTCAAGGAGGGTGCCCTGATTGCCATGGGCGCCCTGTGCCTGTATCTGTGGATGGCTCTGCTTACCTACGACCAGGCAGACCCTGGCTTCAGCCACACCAGCAACGTCGATCAGGTGCAGAACGCGGCGGGCCGCGCCGGCGCCTTCTTTGCGGACGTGTTGTTCATGGTGCTGGGCTATTTCGCCTACATCTTCCCGCTGTTGCTGGCGATCAAGACCTGGCAGATCTTTCGTGAGCGTCACCAGCCCTGGCAGTGGAGCGGCTGGTTGTTTTCCTGGCGCCTGATCGGCTTGGTGTTCCTGGTGCTGTCCGGTGCTGCGCTGGCGCATATCCATTTTCATTCGGCCCCAAGCCTGCCGGCGTCTGCAGGTGGCGCGCTGGGCGAAAGCCTGGGTGACCTGGCCAAGAATGCCTTGAACGTGCAGGGCAGTACCCTGATGTTCATTGCCCTGTTTCTGTTTGGCCTTACCGTGTTCACCGACCTGTCGTGGTTCAAGGTGATGGACCTTACCGGCAAGATCACCCTTGACCTGTTCGAGGTGTTCCAGGGGGCGGCCAGTCGTTGGTGGTCAGCGCGTAACGAGCGCAAGCAACTGGTTGCCCAGCTGCGTGCGGTCGACGAGCAGGACCAGGAGATCATGGCGCCGATGGTTGCCGAACGCCGCGAGCCGGCCAAGGCTCGTGAGCGCGTCGTCGAGCGTGAGCCGGCGCCGAGCAAGCCGGTGGTCGAGCGTCCTCAGTCGCCTGCGCCGATCATCATGCCAGCTCCAGCTCCAGCTCCAGCTCCGGCGCAGGTCAAGGCGGCAGAGCCGATCAAGCGTGTGCAGGCGGAAAAACCCGCGCAGGTGTTCGTCGATAGCGCCGTCGAGGGCACCTTGCCGCCGATCTCTATCCTCGATCCTGCCGAGAAGAAGCAGGTCAACTATTCGCCTGAGTCGCTGGCCGGTGTCGGGCAGTTGCTGGAAATCAAACTCAAGGAGTTCGGTGTCGAAGTGTCGGTGGACTCGATCCACCCTGGCCCTGTGATTACCCGTTACGAAATCCAGCCCGCTGCCGGGGTCAAGGTCAGCCGTATTGCCAACCTGGCCAAGGACCTGGCGCGTTCGCTGGCCGTGACCAGCGTGCGCGTGGTCGAGGTCATCCCCGGCAAGACTACCGTGGGTATCGAAATCCCGAACGAAGACCGGCAGATCGTGCGCTTCTCCGAAGTGCTGTCGTCGCCGCAGTACGATGAAGCCAAGTCGCCGGTTACCCTGGCGCTGGGCCATGACATTGGCGGCAAGCCGGTGATTACCGACCTGGCCAAGATGCCGCACCTGTTGGTGGCCGGTACTACCGGTTCCGGTAAATCGGTGGGCGTCAACGCGATGATCCTGTCGATCCTGTTCAAGTCGAGCCCGGAAGACGCCAAGCTGATCATGATCGACCCGAAAATGCTCGAGTTGTCGATCTATGAGGGCATTCCGCACCTGCTTTGCCCTGTCGTCACCGACATGAAGGACGCGGCCAATGCCCTGCGTTGGAGCGTGGCCGAGATGGAGCGGCGCTACAAGCTGATGGCGGCCATGGGCGTGCGTAACCTGGCCGGCTTCAACCGCAAGATCAAGGATGGCGAGGAAGCCGGCGAGCCGGTTTATGACCCGCTGTTCCGCCGTGAGAGCATGGACGACCAGCCGCCGCTGCTGAAAACCCTGCCGACCATCGTGGTGGTGGTCGACGAATTTGCCGACATGATGATGATCGTTGGCAAGAAGGTCGAAGAGCTGATCGCCCGTATCGCCCAGAAAGCGCGTGCGGCCGGTATCCACTTGATCCTCGCGACTCAGCGGCCCTCGGTGGACGTGATCACCGGCCTGATCAAGGCCAACATTCCAACCCGAATGGCCTTCCAGGTATCGAGCAAGATCGACTCGCGCACCATCATCGACCAGGGTGGTGCCGAGCAGTTGCTCGGCCATGGTGACATGCTCTACATGCCGCCAGGCACCAGCCTGCCGATCCGTGTACACGGTGCGTTCGTTTCCGACGAAGAAGTGCACCGCGTGGTTGAAGCCTGGAAGCAGCGTGGCGCTCCGGACTACAACGACGACATCCTCAACGGTGTCGAAGAGGCCGGCAGTGGCTTCGAGGGCGGTAGCGGCGGCGAGGGTGGCGACGACGCTGAGACCGATGCGTTGTACGATGAAGCGGTTCAGTTCGTTCTGGAAAGTCGTCGTGCGTCCATCTCCGCGGTTCAGCGCAAGCTGAAGATCGGCTACAACCGCGCTGCGCGGATGATCGAAGCGATGGAAATGGCTGGTGTGGTCACGGCCATGAACACCAACGGCTCGCGCGAGGTCATTGCGCCTGGGCCAATGCGCGACTGATGATCGATTTTGCCGGGTGCCAATGACGGTGTCCGGCCCATTCACTGTTCTACGAGGATTCTCATGCGCCTGATTCGCATGTTGTTGGTTTCTGCCCTGACGGTGTCCGCCATTCCGGCCTATGCCGGTGAGCAAGACGTGGCGCGTCTGACCCAGTTGCTGGAAAAATCGCAGACAATCACTGCCCGTTTCTCGCAGTTGACCCTTGATGGCAGCGGTACCCAGTTGCAGGAAACCAACGGTGAAATGTCGGTGAAACGCCCTGGCCTGTTCTACTGGCACACCGATGCGCCACAGGAGCAGGTCGTGGTGTCGGACGGGCAGAAAGTCACCCTGTGGGACCCGGACCTGGAACAGGCGACCATCAAGAAGCTCGACGAGCGTCTGACCCAGACACCAGCACTGCTGCTGTCCGGCGATGTGTCGAAGATCAGCCAGAGCTTCGAGATCTCTTCCAAGGAGCAAGGCGAGGTGGTGGATTTCACCCTCAAGCCGAAGACCAAGGACACCTTGTTCGACTCCCTGCGCCTGTCGTTTCGCCGTGGCCTGATCAATGACATGCAACTGATCGACAGCGTCGGTCAGCGCACCAATATCCTGTTCACCGGGGTCAAGGCCAACGAGGCGATTCCAGCGGGCAGATTCAAGTTCGACATCCCGAAAGGCGCTGACGTCATTCAGGAATAAGAGGTAAGGCAGCCGTTGATGGACCTGTTTCGTAGTGAGCCTGTTGCCCAGCCCTTGGCCGCGCGTCTGCGCCCGGCCAACCTGGACGAGTACGTCGGTCAGGAGCACCTGCTGGCGCGTGGCAAGCCACTGCGTGAAGCACTGGAACAGGGCGCGCTGCACTCGATGATCTTCTGGGGGCCGCCAGGGGTGGGCAAGACCACCCTGGCGCGGCTGCTGGCGCAGTTTTGCGATGCCCACTTCGAAACGGTGTCGGCCGTGCTGGCCGGGGTCAAGGAGATCCGTCATGCGGTAGAAATCGCCAAGCAGCAAGCCGGCCAGTATGGTCGCCGGACCATCCTGTTCGTCGATGAAGTGCACCGTTTCAACAAGTCGCAGCAGGATGCTTTCCTGCCCTACGTCGAAGACGGCACGCTGATCTTCATTGGCGCGACCACCGAGAACCCTTCGTTTGAACTGAACAACGCCTTGCTGTCGCGGGCGCGGGTCTATGTGCTGAAAAGCCTCGACGAAGCGGCGTTGCGCAAGCTGGTGCAGCGTGCGCTGAGCGAAGAACGTGGCCTGGGCAAGCGCCAGCTCAGCTTGGGCGATGAAGGCTTCAAGATGCTCTTGGCGGCGGCGGATGGCGATGGCCGGCGTTTGCTCAACCTGCTGGAAAACGCCTCGGACCTGGCCGAAGACGGCAGTGAGATCGGCGTCGACCTGCTGCAAAGCCTGCTGGGCGATACCCGTCGCCGTTTCGACAAGGGCGGAGAGGCGTTCTACGACCAGATTTCGGCACTGCACAAATCGGTGCGTGGCTCCAACCCCGACGGTGCGCTGTACTGGTTTGCGCGGATGCTCGACGGCGGGTGCGACCCGCTCTACATTGCCCGGCGCGTGGTGCGCATGGCCAGTGAAGACATCGGCAACGCCGATCCTCGCGCGTTAAGCCTGTGCCTGGCCGCCTGGGACGTGCAGGAGCGCCTGGGCAGCCCGGAAGGCGAGCTGGCGGTGGCGCAAGCGATTACCTACCTGGCCTGTGCGCCGAAGAGTAACGCGGTGTACATGGGCTTCAAGGCCGCCATGCGCGAAGCCGCCGAGCACGGTTCGCTTGAGGTGCCGCTGCATTTGCGCAACGCGCCGACCAAGCTGATGAAGCAGTTGGGCTACGGGGACGAGTACCGTTATGCCCACGACGAGCCGGATGCCTATGCCGCTGGCGAAGACTACTTCCCCGACAACCTGGAACCGCGCCAGTACTATCAACCAGTACCGCGCGGCCTGGAGCTGAAGATCGGCGAAAAGCTCAAGCACCTGGCCGAGCTGGACCGGCAAAGCCCACGGCAACGGAGAAAACCATGATTGCGGTTGTTGCGGCGGTGAGTGCAGGCGGCATTGCCGGTACCTTGCTGCGCTTTGCCACAGCCAATTGGGTGAACGCGCACTGGCCACGCCACTTCTATCTCGGTACGCTGGCAGTCAATCTGATTGGATGCTTGTTGATCGGGCTGTTGTACGGTTTGTTTTTGCATCGCCCGCTGGTACCGGTCGAGT
>NZ_MBPN01000165.1 GCF_001695625.1 Pseudomonas defluvii | reverse complement strand
CCATTTGCTGTCATCCTTTCGAGGACGACAGCTTAAACTACCCCGTAGTCACTGTCTCAAAAGGTGGATCCACTATAGTGGGCGAACACAGGGCTGAGGCCCGCAGAATTTTCCGTTCCCGTCCTCGGGCTGATCTTTCTGCGGTACGCCGAGAAAATTTACTCTGCTGCCGAGGAGAAGTTGGGGCCGATTGGCTCTGGTGGTCGACGCAAGGTCAGCAAAGATGACTACATGGCGGAAGGCGTGATCTTCCTGCCAGAGAAGGCTCGCTTCTCCTACCTGCAGACCCTCACCGAGGGTGACGTCATTGGTCTTGCTATCAATGATGCGATGAAGGCCATCGAGGAAGAGAACATCGACCTCAGAGGGGCATTGCCTCGCAACTACATTCAGTTGGGCAACAAGGTACTGCTGGAGCTGATTAGGTTGCTCGGCCCTGTCGATCTGACTGGTGATGCCTTCGGTAAGGTATATGAGTACTTCCTGAGCAACTTCGCCCTCAAGGAAGGCCAGAAGGGCGGCGTCTTCTACACCCCGGAGTCCATCGTAAAGTTGATCGTGGAGATCATCGAGCCTTACCACGGGCGGATCTTTGACCCTGCTTGCGGTTCTGGTGGCATGTTCACCCACTCTGCTGACTTCGTGAAACGTCACCATAAGGCAGCAATGGAGGAGATCTCGGTCTTCGGTACCGAGAAAGAGCAGGTCACTGTCAATCTGAACAAGATGAACCTTGCTGTTCACGGCCTCTCTGGTGATGTACGCGTGGCGAACACCTATTACGAAGATCCGCACGAGGCAGTAACCCGTAAAGGTGGTCGCTTCGACTTCGTGATGGCCAACCCTCCGTTCAACATGTCGGGGGTAGATAAGGAGCGCTTGGAGGGTGACCTCCGCTTTCCCTTTGGCGTACCAAAGACAGACAACGCCAACTACCTGTGGATCCAGCTCTTCTACGCATCGCTGAATAAGAACGGGCGCGCTGGCTTCGTCATGGCCAACTCCGCAGGTGATGCCCGAGGTAGTGAGCAGTTGATCCGTCAGAAGCTCGTTGAGGCAGGTGCTGTCGATGTGATCGTCTCGGTTGGCCCGAATTTTTTCTACACAGTGACCTTGCCCTGCACTTTGTGGTTCTTCGATCGAGCGAAAGAGCGGGATGCAGAGCGAGCAGATAAGGTGCTGTTCATTGACGCTCGCCATCTCTATCGGCAGCTCGACCGTGCGCACCGCGACTGGCTACCTGAGCAGATCGAGTTTCTGGCTAATATCGTGCGGCTATACCGTGGTGAAGCGCCAGAACTGGAGCAAGGCAGTATTGAACTGCTGGCGAACAAAAGTCTGGGCGACGGTTATGTTGATGTGCCTGGACTATGTAAAGTGGCCACTCGAGAAGAAATCGAGGCGCAGGGCTGGTCGTTGAACCCGGGGCGTTACGTGGGGGCGGCTGCTAAGGAAGCTGAGGATGTGGACTTCACTGAGCGACTGGAGGAGCTTGCTGAGGAACTGGAAGTGCTTAATTCGGAGGCGCGGGAATTGGAGGGTGCTATTGCCAGTAATCTGGCTGGCATTCTTGGTGGAGGAGCTTCTTGATGGAGTGGTTAGAGTCTACACTGGGAGCTATCTGTGATAAGGGGGCGGGAGTTATAAGGACTGGCCCATTCGGAGCGCAACTTCATCAGCATGATTACTCTGAAGAGGGTGTTCCCGTAGTCATGCCCAAGGATATTGTGAGCGGTCGAATTTCTACATCCTCCATCGCACGAATTTCAGATGAGCACGTTGCTCGCCTGTCGCAGCACAAGCTTCATGCTGGGGATATCGTATACGGTCGCCGTGGTGATATTGGCCGTTGTGCGTTAATTCGTGAGGCGGAAGCTGGGTGGCTGTGTGGGACCGGGTGTTTGAGGATTGCTCTCGGCAAGGGAGAGGTGCTGCCAGAGTACCTTTTCTATTATCTGAGTGATCCCTCTGTAATTGCGTGGATCTTTAGCCAGGCTGTTGGCGCCACTATGCCAAACCTGAATACAGGCATTCTCCGATCCATTCCTGTGCGCTACCCACAGTGCGAGGCTTACCAGCGTCACATCATCGCTATTCTGTCTGCCTACGATGACCTAATCGAAAACAACACGCGCCGCATCGAGATTCTTGAAGAAATGGCTCGGCGTTTGTACGAAGAGTGGTTCGTCCATTTTCGCTTTCCGGGGTATGAGGAGGTATACCCGCAGTCCTCTTCAATTCAGGCACTCCCTAGCGGATGGTCGAAAAAAAGGCTTGTTGATGTCGCAAGATTGACTATGGGGCAATCCCCTAGCTCTGAGTTTTATAATGATTTAGGTGAGGGGCTTCCTTTTCACCAGGGTGTTACTGATTTTGGAGCGCTCTTCCCGAAAAATCGCCTATTTTGTAGTGTTGAGAATAGGTTGGCGCATAAGGACGATATATTGTTTAGCGTTCGAGCTCCTGTGGGTAGAATAAATGTATCCACCGAAAAAATGGTCATAGGTCGAGGGCTTTCTGCTATAAGAGAAAATAGCAATCGGCAGCGTTTCTTATTGTGTCAGCTTCGCCACCTCTTTGCAGTGGAAGACTTGATAGGTAGCGGGACTATCTTCAATTCAGTCACGAAAAAAGATATGGAGAACATTGAGCTAGTGTGGCCTAGCGAGAAACTGATTTCGAGTTTCAATAATTTGGTTGATCCACTCTTTAAACAAATTTTTGGATTGTTCCGGAAAACCGCTAATCTCCGTGCGCAACGAGACCTGCTCCTCCCCAAGCTGATCTCCGGTGAGATCGACGTTTCTGATATCCCCATGCCCAACTAAAAGGAGTTTCAGGCGCATGAATCTGCCTCAGTCCCACTCGCATGGATACTCCGAGGATGCTCTGATCGAGCAACCCGCAATTGCTCTGTTCGCATCCATTGGCTGGGATACGGGGAACCTCTATAGCGAGTGGACAGGCAGCATTTCCAAGGAGGGGCGGCAGACCCAGCAGGATGTAGTGCTGGTAGCTCGGTTACGATCAGCTCTCATCAAGCTGAACCCTCATCTGCCTGAAGAAGCATTCGATCTGGTCATCGAAGAGCTGACGCGTGACCGCTCCAAGCTACTGCCAGTGAACGCTAACCTGGAGGTTTACCGACTGCTCAAGGAAGGTATACCGGTTAGCGTTGCAGATGAACATGGGATCAGCACGTTGAAAACCGTGAAGGTGATCGACTGGAAAAAGCCGGAGGCCAACGACTTCTTCCTCGCCTCACAGTTTTGGGTGAAGGGGGATTACCACACCCGTCGTACTGATCTAATGGGTTTCGTTAATGGCATTCCTTTGCTATTTATTGAACTGAAGGCCAGCCACAAAACGCTGAAGGCAGCCTTTGACGACAATCTAACTGACTACCGTAGCGTTATCCCGCAGCTCTTCACTTACAACGGAGCGCTGATGCTCTCCAACGGATCAGAGACTGTAGTGGGTAGCACCTACTCCCCATGGGAGCACTTGTTCGAGTGGAAGCGGATCAACGACGAAGGCGAAAAGGGAGTCGTCTCGCTGGAGACTGCTATCCGGGGTATCGCCGAGCCTAAGCGACTGCTGGATATCGTGGAGAACTTCACGGTGTTCGAGGAGGTGACCGGCGGCATCGTCAAGAAGATCGCCAAGAACCACCAATACCTCGGTGTCAACAAGGCCATCGCTGAAGTTTGGCGAACCAAGGATCGACCCAAGGATCAGGCGGGACGTTTGGGGGTCTTCTGGCATACCCAGGGATCTGGAAAATCACTGTCGATGGTGTTCTTCGCCCAGAAGATCCTTCGCAAGATCCCAGGCAATTGGACATTCCTGATCGTCACCGACCGCAACGAGCTAGATGATCAGATCTACAAGACCTTTGCTGCAACCGGAGCAGTGGGTGAAGTTGAGGCTCATGCCTCTAGCGGTGCCCATCTGAAGCAGTTGCTGACCGAAGATCACCGATACGTCTTCACATTGATCCAGAAGTTCGGCACCAAGAAAGGAGAGATCTACCCGCAGCTCTCTGGACGGCAAGACATCATCATCATCACCGATGAGGCTCATCGCTCTCAGTACGACACTTTGGCCATGAACATGAGGACGGCACTACCCAATGCCGCCTTCCTGGGTTTCACCGGTACGCCGCTTATGGCTGGCGAGGAGAAGACGAAAGAGGTCTTCGGTGACTACATATCCGTTTATGACTTCGGCCAGTCCATCGCTGACGGCGCCACGGTTCCGTTGTACTACGAGAACCGGATCCCCGAGATGCAGCTCATCAACGACAACCTGAACGAGGATATGGCGGCGCTACTCGAAGAGGCCGAGCTGGATGATGAGCAGGAGCGCAAGGTCGAGCAGGTCTTCGCCCGTGAGTACCACCTGATCACCCGAGAGGATCGCCTGGAGGCCATCGCCAAAGATCTGGTGAGCCACTTTGTGGGACGTGGCTACCAGGGCAAGGCCATGCTGGTGTGCATCGACAAGGCCACCGCTGTCCGCATGTACAACAAGGTTCAGGATCACTGGAAGGCGTATCTGGCCGAGCTGAAGGGGCAGCTCGCAAAAGCTCCGAAGGAACATCAGGCGGAGTTGCAGCATAAGATTCAGGTGATGACATCCACGGATATGGCTGTGGTTGTCTCCCAGGGGCAGAATGAGGTGAAGGAGCTAGCCGACAAGGGACTGGATATCCTTCCTCACCGCAAGCGTATGAATGAGGAGAACCTGGGCGAGAAGTTCAAGGACTCCAAGGATCCGCTGCGGTTGGTCTTTGTGTGCGCCATGTGGATCACAGGCTTTGACGTGCCGTCGTGTTCGACTATCTACCTAGATAAGCCGATGAAGAACCACACCCTGATGCAGACCATCGCTCGCGCCAACCGGAAGTATCCGGGGAAGGAGGCGGGGTTGATTGTCGACTATGTGGGCGTCTTCCGTAAGCTGCAGGAGGCTTTGGCCATCTATGGCGGTACTTCCTCAGATTCTGGTGACGATGGCGGGCCAATCAAGAGCAAGGCTGAGCTGGTCGAGTACCTGAAGCACCTAATCGCGAGAGGCATTGCCTTTCTATCCGAGCATGGCGTGAATGCTCAGGTCATCAAGGATGCTCAAGGTTTCGACAAGGTGGCTAGGCTGGACGATGCGGTCGAGCAGCTAATTGTGACGGATGAGATCAAAAAAAGCTTCCTCAGTCAGGCTCGTTTGATCTCACGGGTCTATCGCGCCATTCTGCCCGATCCATCCGCGAACGATCTGGCACCCGATGCTGTGTTGATCTCTGTCCTTGCTCAAAAGATCAAGGCATTGGAGCCACCAGTCGATATCTCTGAGGTGATGCGGCAAGTAGAGGAGCTTCTGGATGAATCGGTTGCTCCTGTGCCCTACGTTATTAAAGAAGAGGATGATCAGCCTCTGCACAACTTGAGTGAGATTGACTTCGAGAAGCTCAAGGAGAAGTTCAACCAAGGCCGTAAGCGAACGGAAGCAGAGAAACTCAGGGCTCTTCTGAACATGAAATTGGAAACCATGATGACGGAGAACCCCGCCCGGAAGAGCTTCATGGAGAAGTTCCAGAGCCTGATCGAGGCTTACAACTCCGGCAGCATGAACATCGAGGTGTTCTTCGAGGAGCTTATGGTCTTCACTGGGCAGCTTAAAGAAGAAGACCAGCGAGCCATGCGCGAGAATCTCTCCGAGGAGGAGCTGGCATTGTTTGACCTCCTGACTCAACCAGTGCCCGAACTGACGGAAAAGGAAAGGGCAGAGGTCAAGAAAGTCTGCAAGGAACTGCTGGAGACCCTGAAGGCTGAGAAGCTGGTGTTGGACTGGAGGAAGAAGGATAGGGCACGAAGCGATGTGCGTCGTACCTTGGAGATTGTGTTTGACCGTGGCTTACCGAAGAGCTATGACGAAGGCATCTACAACGAGAAATGCGATATTGCCTTCCATCACATCTTCACCAATTACTACGGCGCCGGTGAGAGCGTTTACTCGGCTGCTCGGTGAGACTGGCGGATGAATCTTGAGGTTTTCTTGGTGGGCATGGTGGAGCGAAAAAACAAATACGCCCCACCGCTCAACCTCGCATCATGCAATCAGGCTGCAGTCCCTTGCTTTGCCAGCCTGTAGACGGACTGGCGGCTGATGCCCAGGCGCTGGGCTATCTGAGTTGGCCCCAGTCCCGAATCAAGAAGCTCCACCACCTGTGCTGCGTCGATGCTGGCGGGCCTTCCTTTATAGATGCCCTTGGTCTTCGCTTTGGCGATTCCCTCGGATTGCCTTCCCTTGATCATTGCCCGCTCGAACTCGGCACATGCCCCGATGACGTGCAGCATCATCTTGGCAAATGGGTCTTCCTGATCAGGGCGGAAGGTCAGGTTCTCCTTGTGGAAGCGCACTGATGCACCCTCGTTGGTAAGCTTCTGGACGATGTCGCACAGATCTCTGAGATTCCTGGCCAAGCGGTCGATGCTGTGAACATGGACGGTATCGCCTGAGCGAACTGCCTTGAACAGATCAGCTAGCCCAGGTCGTTCGGTGTCCTTACCGCTGGCCTTATCGCTGAAGACTCGCAGGAACTGCAAGCCACTGTCAGCAAGCTGTCGGTCAGTCTCTTGGTCTGTAGTGCTCACTCGCAGATAGGCAAGGTCTGCCATGATGGTTCCCTCCCTTGGGTGTAACTAATGGGTCTGTAATCAAAATATCTGGCTCTTCGCATTTAAGGGTGTAGAAAAAATCTGACCGGCTGGAAAAGGAGTCGAGGATCTTAGAAAATGTAAGCTC
>NZ_MBPN01000164.1 GCF_001695625.1 Pseudomonas defluvii | reverse complement strand
GTGCCCAGCACCAGCGAATGCCCGACGCGCTCACCCAGCGGCAGGCTGACGTCCACCTCATCGGGTTCGATGCCGTGCAGGCGCGGCAGGCCGCCCACAGGCGGCAGCGGGCGCACCGGGTTGAAAGACACATCCCAGCCCGTGAGCGCGGGCAGCCGAGACAGCGGGAACGGCGCGAACTCCAGCCGTTCCTCCAGCCTGCGCGCCAGCCGGTAGGCCGGCGTCAACTCGACGTAGCGGCGAAATTCCGGTCGGTACGTCTGCATGAGCCGATGGGTGTGTTTCTGCTCCCACAGAAACCCGCGCCCCACGAACAGACGCTGCTGGCTGACCGGTACGTCCTTGCTGGTCATCACGTAGCGCGGCAAGCGGCGAATGTTGCGCCGGTAGCGCAGGATGACGCGGGCATCGCGGTAGCGGATGGCACCGTAGGCGCAGAACGCCAGCGCACTGCCGACGCCCATGGCCGGACTCAGCGCGAGCGACCACGGGGCCACCAGGGACAGAAACGCGGCGCCTGCACACGCCGCGACGGTATAGAACTCCACCGCTGGGCGCAGCAAAACCTCGACCGGCTGTTTCCCCGACATGGCTTCATTGCTCGATGCCGGTGGCTGTGATCAGCACCGGGTAATGTCGCAGAGCCAGGCGCTCGGCCAGGTCGTCACCGGCCACAGGCGCGAGGGCTACGCCCGGCACCAGGGCGCGCAGCCGTGCCAGGCCCTGCACGGTCTCGACGTTAACCACCAGGCCCACCGCGCCGCGCTGGCGCAGCGAGGCCGCCTGACGACGAAGCCAGGCGCGGGACGCCTCGTCGTCGCCGATGACCACAAAGGGCCGCAGGCCCGGCGCCTCTATCACCCGCCGCGCGACGGTGCCAGGTGTGAGCTTGGCACTGCGCACCGGCAACATCGCGGCCTCGTCCATGGGCGTGGCGGGCACCGGGAGCATTGGGATGGGCGGTCGGGCCGGCGCATCGGCGCGCGGCTGAAGGTTCAGAGCCTCGTAGTACGGCAGCGCCGACGCGCCGCCACGGTCTTCGACCACGATCAGCGGCTCGCCGGCACGCGAGGCCAGCGGCAGAGCCGCCAGCAGCACGAGCAGACCCTTCAGCGTGAAGTTGCTCAGAGGGAGGTTCGTCATGGGGATGTCTCCTGGCGCGCAGCGAGGGCCGCGGTGGTTGGGTGCGTGCCCTGCACACGGGCAAGGTGGCGCGACACGCTCCGCCTGTAACGGGCGGCAGGTTCTCCGCCCGCAGGACGGTGGTAGCGACCGATTGCCAGCAACCAGTCCTCGCCAGTGGTGTGCTGCTCTTTCAGGATTTCAGCGGCGATGGAAAGATTGCGGTACGGGTCGAGCAGGTCGCACGCGCTGGCGTAGCGCTGTTGGTGGTAGCCGAGGTTGATCTGGCCAAGGCCCGCGTCGATGCGCGTGTGCGGCGTGGCGCGCATCGCCTGCTGCAAACCGGCGCAGGCGTCGGCGCGTGTTGCGTAACGACGCGACTGGCCAGCGACGTTGAGCGACCACGGCCACGGGACGATGCGTCCATTGCGTCGGATGCCGCTCTCTTGCAAGGCTACGGCGTAGAGCACCGTCGAGGGGATGCCTGCGCGCTGTGCGGCAAGCTGGTAAGCCGGTGGCGGAAGCTCCTGGGCATGGGCGGCGCAGGCGCACAGGCCCGCCGCGATCACCAGTGCGCGCAAGCACTGCGAAACGGAGGTGGCCACTATGGCTGGCGCTGCCATTGACCGTTCACCTCGCGCACGACCGCAGGAAGGTCTCCGGGCAAGCTCAGCGACAGCCACCGCCCGCCATCATGGTTGAGCGTGATGCCACCGCTGCGCACGCGCGCCGGATCGACGTTCGCCCGCTTGGCCCAGTCGCGGATACGTGTGTCGTCCTGGCGGCTGCCGACCATGTACAGGTCGAACTCGGTACCAGAGGATTGCAGGCGCTGCACGAGCTGCCCGCAGGCCGCGCAGCCGTCCTTGATGAACACTGCCGTGCGGCCTGAACCGCGCAAGGGATTGGCGCTTGTGCCGGTGTCGGGCTTGTCGTCAGGCAGGTTCACCCGCTGCATGCCGGGATTCAGGCGCTGCCAGGCCTCGTCGTAGGCACGCTGGTAGGCGAGCAGCTTCTCGACACGGCGTGCCTCGATCTGTACCTGCAGCTCTGCGTAGCGGAGCCGTTCCTCGTCGGTGCGCGCCTCGATGCCCAGGGCGGACAGCGGGTCCAGGTTGGGTGAGTAGATACCCAGCGGCCCATCCATCAGTTCGCGATAGCGCGCCCACTCCTGCGGTTGCAAGCCCCAGTCGCTTGCCACCCGGTCGTCCAAGGCGCGAGTGACCAGCGGACGCTCCTGGCTCTGGGCATTGCCGGCGGGGGCCGTGGTCGGTTGCTGCGCCCAAGCGGACAACTGGGCAGACACCAGCAGAAGCGCGGAAAGGATAATGGCAGGCTTCATGTCATGTCCTCAGCTCAAGGGATCGCCACGCGACGGGTCTGGTCGCCGGCCTGAAACACGGCGGAGTTGCCCTCGACCGCCTGAAAGCGCCATGGGCCGAGCGAATCGCCGGGCAGCAGTACCTCAAGCTGGTCGGGCGTGAAGTCCCCGCTGCTCGGCGCGACGGACAGGCTGCGCTGGCCGGCGCGAAGTTCGGCGCCGACGATGCGGAACGGCAGTGGCAGCGGTTCCGGCTTGGCGTTAGGCCTGCGCGGTGTGCGCGGCTGAGCGGGTGCTGCGGTGCGCGCAACGGTCTGGCGCGTCTTGATTTGCTCGACCTCCGTGCGCAGCGCCTGAAGGTCGTCAGCAGCGGCATAGCCGCTCAGCGTTGTCTCGACCTGGGCAGCGCGTGCTTCCAGGAGTTCGCGGGTGTCTTTAAGGTCTGCCGCCGTTGCGACGGTTGGACGCTGCTGGATGGCCTCAATGGCCTCGGCCAGACCTACCGCCTGCGCTTCGAGACGTTGCAGGCGGGAATTAAGCAGCTCCTGGTCGACCTGCTCGTTCACCGCCTGGTAGCCGAGAGCGACGAAAACGCTGAGGCCGATCAGCCAGAGCCACATCAGGCTCTGCAACATCATGGCGGTGATCGGGCGACGGGGAGACTGCGCGGCATTCATGGCTGGCCTCCCGAAACCGAAGGCATCAGCGGAAACGTCTGCACCGCCTCGGCAGCAGGCGGTTCGTGTTCGTGCTCGGCGGTCGCACTGCCTCCAGCCTGCTCAAAGCAAATCTGCCGTGCCCGGTCATTCGCGTGCAGTTCCCAGGCCGGGCCAGCCAGGGTAAGCAGCGCATCGCGCAAGGTCATGGGGCCAAGATGCAGGTGCGCCGCCGGCAGCGGCAGCGCATACAACTCGGTCACGGCGTGGGCCATCTCGCAAAGCTGGTAACCACTGCGTTTGAGCACATGCCGCAGGCCATCGCCCACCGTGGCACGGGCATCCTCCGGCATGGACACATCGATGGTCTGCAACAGCAAGTCACGCTGCGCTGCCGAGGGTGCCAGCTCAACCAGCGTGTAGCGGCCATAGCGCACGACGGGAATGAACTCGGGTGCCTCGGGTTGGGGAACGGAGGCGATTTCCTCTATGGCGTCTGGTGCCAGTGGCGCGGTCGTGGTGGCGCAGCCGCTGGCCAGGGCAGCGGCCAGGAGACCAGCGCCGACCAGACGCCGGGATACATGGATGGCGGGCATGGCATCGGCTCTTCTGTTGCGATGCCGATACATTGGCGGCGCGATGCCGTGCGGTCAGCCAGGAATGCGAACTGGGTGGTGCCCGGTTTGCTGCCTTGGGCAAGCGCTCGGCCTTCACGGGAACACTTTGGAATGAGAGAAAAACGCAGCCCCGCCCACGAAGAACGCGGACGGGGCTGCAAGGTGGGAAGAACAGAAAGCCGGCGGCGCTAGGCCGGCTTGTGGCGTGGAAATCAGGCGGTGACCAATTGCCGGGCCAGCGCCACTTCGACGGAATCACCGTCCTGGTTCAGGACATCCAGCCCCGATTCGGGCACATCGCCCGAGGTGGACTGCGAGACCATGATCTTCTTGGCCATCAGTTCCAGGCAGGTCATCTGCGAGGAACCGGCATAGCCGAGGTAGATCACGCGCACGGGTTGCTTCTGCCCGATGCGCCAGGAGCGGCGTGCTGCCTGTTGGAGCGAGTACACGTTGTAGCCACTTTGCATGAACACAATCGTCGGGAACTCCAGCAGGTCCAGCCCCGTCTTGACCAGCTCGGGATTGGTGACGAGCACGTCGATGCCACGGTCCAGTTGCTCGGCGATCCAGTCTTCTCTGCGGCTGGCATCCACGCTTGCGCGCAGCACCGCCACCTTGAAGCCTTCCTGCTCCAGCAGCCCCTTCAGGCGCGACGTGGTATCGCGCGTGCCGGTATAGACCGTGTAGGCCAGAACCTTGCGGCCCTGTGTCTTCTCCTGCCTGCAGATCTCGATCAGCTCACGCTCCTTGGGGCTGATCTCGAACTCATTGAACTGAGCCGGGACAAACGCCAAGGTGTTGCGCGTGCGTGGATGCACCACGGTCTCCGACCGGAAGCAGCAATCCGGCCAGGCCAGCAGCACGTTGAGCACCACCCCCAGCAAGGTCGTATCGCGTCGCGCCAGAGCCTGTTTCAGCTCTGCGGTCAGCCGACCCGCCAAATCGCGGTAGGCCGCAGCTTGCGCCACGTCCATCTGGACTTCACGAAACTCCTCGTCATACGGTGGCAGGACGTTGCCACCGATGTCCTTGAGCTTGAGAAATATGGTGAACGGCAGGATGCAACGCAAGACCCCTTTCGGGCCGAAGCCGGGAGCCTTGACCGTGCGCACCGATACCTTGGTGCCCTTGGCCGTCTTGTGCGCCGTGCCGGCGCTCTCGGAGTAGATGTCCTTGAGGACGCCGTGATCGCGCATGAACGCCATCGCAGCCGAGGTCATGCTGCCGCTCGTGGTCGGGCGGTAGCCGTCTTCGATCATCCGCCCTGGCAGTGCCCGGAACAGCAGGTAGAACAGATCATCGCCGTAGCCGCCCATCAGCGTGCCGGTCAGCAGCAAGGTCTTGCGAGCCTTCGCCGCCAGCACGCCCATGGCCTGGCCCTGGGCACTGCCACCGTTCTTGTACTCGTGCGCCTCGTCGGCGATGAGCAGGTCGAACGTGCCTTGCGGCAGGTAGCGTTTGATGAACTCGGACGGTTGGTAGCCGCCCTCGCCAAAGCCAAACTCCATGTTGGCCATCGCACGTTCCATGCGCGTGGCCTGACGGTCGGAAAACACCAGCTCGCCATTGCCGTCCATCAGGTTGATGAACTCGTGGATGTTGTCACCCAGCATCGAGGCCAGGAAGCCGTCACCAAACTTCTGCATCAACTTCTGCGCGGTGACTTCCCCGATGGTCGGGATGCGCTTCAAGGCTTTGAGGACGACAGAGGACTGGTCACTGCCGGACAGACTACGCGGGCGGATCAGCGTCCACAGGGGCGCGGCGCAGTGGCTGCACTTCCTGCGGGACTCCTCGGCTTCGAGCGAGATCGGGTTGACCGGTTCGCCGTCGAGGTCCGTAATGACCGTGCCGCAGTTCGGGCATGCTGCCACGTCGCCGTGGCGGGTGCGCCGCTGGGTGAAGACCGGCTTCCAGTGGAACCCCATCCGCATCCGCACGCGCCCCAGGACGAAAAACTCCTGGCCCGTGGGCTGCACACCCAACTGCTCGCGCAGCTTGATGAGCTTGACCAGCGTATCCGGGCCATTGAGCACCCAGACCTTGGCGCCGGCCACCGTCTCCTGGATCTCGCGCCGCCACTTGTAGACCAGGTGGGGAGGCGAAAGTACCAGCGTGCGGCGGTAGCCTTCGGCGTTGAGCACCGCGGCCGTGGCGATGCCGACGGTCGTTTTGCCGCAGCCCATTTCGCCATTGACGATCGCAGCGCGTTCGCCTTGATCGACCAGCAGCTCGGCGGCAGCATGGACAACGTCGGCCTGGGCCTGGAACAGCTTGCGCTTGAGGCTGGCAACGACGAGTTGCCGCTGTGCTTGCGCTTGGCCGGTATAGACCGGCGGGTTGGCGCGGTTGAGAGAATCAAGCAGTTCGTCGCCGAACTCGCCGACAAAATCCTGAAGGCTCAGGGTCAGAGGGGATGATTCCGCTTCGAGCAGTTCGCCCGGTACGGGCGCTGCATTGCTGGCGGTGGTGTCGAGATCAACGGGCATGGTGATGCTCCATAAAAAGAATGGGGCATGCACCACCCCAGCGGGGCGATGACATGCCCCGTGGTGGGAAGAGAGACGGCGAACCGTCGGTGGTTGGACAGTACAGGCACTCCTTGGCCTGCGGTGACAACTCGCGGTCAGTACTCGTTGGGCAGCAACAGCGTGGTGACGCTGCGATCCCATTCGGTGATGATCCAAATCTTCAGGCCGGGTGTGACCTCGTAAGAAGAAAACAGACGATCCTCGCCGGACTTCAGCGCGGCATCGTTCTGCCGCCTGTCGCTGTCGTCGAGGTCGCCCCAATCGCCGCCGAGGTGGCGACGCAGGTAGGGAGTCGGGTTGAGCCGGCCCTGTCGGACCAGGTCATCGACGCCGCAGGTCATGACCACCTGGCCTGGCGAGAAGCGCAGGCTCGGTGTTTGGCTGATGGAAAGTGCTTGGGCTGCCATGGAAGGCTCCTGGATATGGAGGGGCCACGGCACCCCATCGGGGCGACTGGACCCCGGTAGGTGGAAAAATCGACGGCGAACCGTCGGCGGTGAAAAACAATCAGCGAATGGTCAACACCTCGCCCCGTGTCGGGGAATCAGGCGTCATGTCCCACGCGCGGATGACGGGAACAAACTTGTCGGTGAGGATGCGCGTCTCGGCGATCGAGCCGTCTTCGCGCTCGGTGAATTCCCGCTGGAGCGTCTT
>NZ_MBPN01000163.1 GCF_001695625.1 Pseudomonas defluvii | reverse complement strand
GTCTCCCATGAGCGAAGAATCAACCGCCCACCCCCTTCCCAGCGCCTTGCCTGAAAGCACCACGCCAACCGCAACGCTCAGCACCAGCAAAAGCGCCCCGCGCAAAGCCACTGCACCGCGCACCCGCCGAGCGCGCAGCACCAGCAAACCGGCAGCCGTGAAAAACCTTGAAGCCGAAATCACTCTGGCCAGCCAGCAACCAATGGCCCTGCAAGTGATTTCCGCGCCCCATGGTTCGAACGAAGACAGCTCCTCGGCGAAACTTCCGGCCCGCTACCCGTACCGCAACCGCATGCGCCGCCTTGAATACGAAAAGGCCAAGCACGAGCTGCAGATCGAACTGCTCAAGGTGCAAAACTGGGTCAAGGAAACCGGGCAACGGATCGTGGTGCTTTTTGAAGGCCGTGATGCGGCGGGCAAAGGCGGCACCATCAAACGCTTCATGGAACACCTGAACCCACGTGGCGCGCGAATCGTCGCCCTGGAGAAGCCTTCCGAACAGGAAAAAGGCCAGTGGTACTTCCAGCGCTACATCCAGCACCTGCCCACAGCGGGTGAAATGGTCTTCTTCGACCGCTCCTGGTACAACCGCGCTGGCGTCGAGCGGGTGATGGAATTCTGCACCCCGCTGCAGTACCTGGAATTCATGCGCCAGGCGCCAGACCTTGAACGCATGCTCTGCAACAGCGGCATCCTGCTGTTCAAGTACTGGTTCTCAGTGGACCGCGAAGAACAACTGCGACGCTTCATCTCGCGCCGCGACGACCCGCTCAAGCACTGGAAACTCTCGCCCATCGACATCAAGTCGCTGGACCGCTGGGACGACTACACCGCGGCCAAGGAAGCCATGTTCTTCCACACCGACACCGCCGACGCCCCCTGGACCGTGATCAAGTCGGATGACAAGAAGCGCGCGCGCCTCAACTGCATTCGCCACTTCCTGCACTCACTCGACTACCCGGGCAAGAACCTGAAAGTCGCCCATCAGCCGGACCCGCTGCTGGTCGACCGTGCTTCACGGGTGATCGAGGAAGACGAAAGAGCGACCACCGAACACCGGATTGAGCCGAGCACCCAGCCGCTGTCATTGCCCGCCTGAGCCACCTGCCGCCCACCACAACGCACCAGACGCAGCTTGGGTTTCCTGACCAACTGCGTTTCAATAGCCGGACGCATCAGCTTATTTCAAGGATTTCATCGATGGCCTCCAGCAGCAAACAACAGAAACGCGCCAAACGCGCCGCCAACAAGGCCCGGGAAAACCGAATGGTGCGCAGTGGGCAGGCGGTCAAGAGCTCGTCGGACGCTTCCAGCGTGGGTGTTGAGCAGGTATTCAACAAGGCCATGAACTCGGGCAGCTACAACGCCCTGTTCGAGAAAATGAAACAAGCCCAGGCGCAAGACAACGGCCTGCAGGCAATGATCGCGGTGTTCCTCGTCGACCCGTTGCTGGCCCTGGTGCTCAAGGGGCACAAGGAAGAGCAATCGACCGACTACATCGTCATGGTCTTCTGCGCCTACCGCAAATGGCTCGACGACGCCGACGAAGCCACCGCCATGGCCTGGCTGGAGAGCGACGAATTCCAGGAAGCCTACGTCGCCGCCTCGGAAGCCGTCTCGAAAGTACAAAAGCGCCCGGCATAACAGGGCTGCAGCTCATCCTGTAGGAGCCGGGCTTGCCTGCGATAGGGTCAGTGGAGTGTCAGTAAGTTCGCGGTGCCTGCATCGCGGGCAAGACCCGCTCCTACCAAACCCGTGGAATGGGCTTGCCCGCGATAGGGTCAGTGGGGCGCCAGTAAGTTCGCGGTGCCTGCATCGCGGGCAAGCACCGCTCCCACAGTAGCAGGCCGCTCCCATTCGGGTAGCGGCCTTTTTGCTCAACAGCCGTGTATCAGTTGTTCAGTACGGCGGCACGCCCAGCGGCCAGGGCCTTGTGCTTGCGCGCCGTCAGCAGGCCCGCAGCGACCACGGCGATGGTCAGCAGGCCAGTCGCGATGATCTCCACCCGATGGTCCGGGCGGATCAGCATGACCGTCAGGATGCCAACGATGAACAGGATGGTCGCCCAGGTCAGGCCCGGGAACAGCCACATCTTGAAGACGATCTTCTCACCACGGGCTATGCGCTGACGACGCATGCGCAGTTGCGAGATGGCAATCACCAGGTACACCAGCAGCGCAATGGCGCCAGAGCTGGCCAGCAGGAACTCGAACACCGCCGCCGGCGCGACATAGTTGGCGAACACGGCCAGGAACGCAGCAGCAGTCGACAACAGCACCGCCCAGTGTGGCGTGCCGCTGGCGTTGGTGCGCTGGGCAATTGCCGGGGCGTCACCACGCTTGCCGAGGGAGAACAGCATGCGCGAGGAGGTGTACAGCGCCGAGTTCAGGCAGCTGGTTACTGCAATCAACACGACGATGTCGACGATCACCTTGGCATTCGGCACGCCGATCAGGTTCAACACCGTCTGGTACGAACCGACTTCTGCCAATGGGCCATGGTTCCACGGCACCAGTGCCACGACGATAAAGATCGATACGAGGTAGAACAGGCAAATCCGCCAGATGACCGAGTTGGTCGCCTTGGTGATCTGCTTGCACGGGTCTTTCGATTCGGCCGCTGCAATGGTGACAATCTCAGTACCCATGAACGAGAACATGGTGGTCAGCATGGCTGCCAGCACCGCTCCCATCCCGTTAGGCATGAAGCCTTGGGTATCGAACAGGTGGCTGACACCACTGACCTGGCTGTTCGGCATGAAACCGAAGATCGCCGCCAGCCCGAGAATGATGAAGCCAATGATCGCCACCACCTTCATCAAGGCGAACCAGAACTCGAACTCGCCGTAGTTCTTCACACTGAACAGGTTGGTTGCGGTCAGCAACAGGGTAATGATCAGGGTAAAGGCCCAAATCGCAATATCAGGGAACCAGGCATGCAGGATGGTCGCGGCGGCGTTGGCCTCCAACGGGATCACCAACACCCAGAACCACCAGTACAACCAGCCGATGGTGAAACCGGCCCAGTGGCCGATGGCCTTGTCGGCGTAGGTGGAGAAAGAACCCGTATCCGGCGACGCCACGGCCATTTCGGCCAACATGCGCATCACCAACACCACCAGCGTACCGGCAGCGGCGTAGGCCAGCAGCACGGCAGGGCCGGCTTCGGCGATGGCATGGCCGGAGCCGACGAACAAACCGGCACCGATTACACCCGCGATGGACAGCATGGTGACATGCCGTTGCTTGAGCCCCTGAGCGAGGTCATTGGAGTTGTGCGTACCGCTCATAACACTACCTATAGCGAGGAATGGGCGCTCTAATCCTGAATCACACCCTTCGTAAAGAAAGACTGATACGTCCTGTTACCCATGCCTTGAGCAAGAACTGCGCCAAATTTTTTCAGCAGCAGCTGCGCATTCAGCACAACCCCCTACAACGAGCCTTGCGGGCCTTTTGGCCAAAGGCTGGCCAAAAGACCATTATTCAAGGGCATCGCACCTCAGATTACCGAAATACTCAGTTACACATACATGCAGGTGCACCGAAATCGGCCGGTGGTAACACCCCTGCACATTTTTTGCGCAATAAAAGTGCAACCCGGCAGTGCAACCCACAGGCAGCCCAGAGGGCACAGGACTAAATACGGCTTCCCAGTACCGGCCAAAACTGGCACCATCGCGCCTTTTTTCATCAAGGCTCCGGCCCTGGAAATGGGAGCAGGCGGACATTGGCGCGACAGTCCGCTGCAACGATGCGACACCTGCCCTCACCCCAGCCGATTGCCCCGCCCGACGCTGTTGGCGGCCGTCAGAACGCTATGCTAGCGTGGCGCCACGCCAGGAAGGCCTACAACAGCAGGAGCGCATCAGAACTCATGAGGACCGCACATGGCCCAGGCCACGCCCGCGCTTGAAATCCGCAACCTGCACAAACGCTACGGTGACGTGGAGATACTCAAGGGTATTTCGCTGACCGCACGCGACGGCGACGTGATCTCGATTCTGGGGTCTTCGGGTTCAGGCAAGTCCACCCTGCTGCGCTGCATCAACCTGCTGGAAAACCCGCATCAAGGCCAAATCCTCGTCGCGGGTGAAGAGCTGCGCCTGAAGGCCGCGAAAAACGGCGAGCTGATCGCCGCCGACAACAAGCAGATCAATCGCCTGCGCAGCGAGATCGGCTTCGTCTTCCAGAACTTCAACCTCTGGCCGCACATGACCATCCTCGACAACATCATCGAGGCGCCCCGTCGCGTGCTGGGCCAGAGCAAGGCCGAAGCCATCGAGACCGCCGAAGCACTGCTGGACAAGGTCGGCATTCACCACAAGCGCCACGCCTACCCCGCCGAGTTGTCTGGCGGGCAACAACAGCGGGCCGCCATCGCCCGGACCCTGGCCATGCAACCGAAGGTCATCCTGTTTGACGAGCCCACCTCGGCACTGGACCCGGAAATGGTCCAGGAAGTGCTCAACGTGATCCGTGCGCTGGCCGAAGAAGGTCGAACCATGCTACTGGTTACTCACGAAATGGGCTTTGCCCGCCAGGTGTCCAGCGAAGTGATCTTCCTGCACCAAGGCCTGATCGAAGAGCAAGGATCGCCGCAGCAGGTTTTTGAAAACCCGAACTCGGCGCGCTGCAAACAATTCATGTCCAGCAACCGCTAACGGAGCAACACGCATGCAGAGCTATAAGAAATTCCTCCTGGCCGCTGCCGCCACGCTGGTGTTTTCGGCCAATGCCATGGCTGCCGAAAAACTGAAGATGGGCATCGAGGCGGCCTACCCGCCGTTCAACAACAAGGATGCCAGCGGCCAGGTCGTCGGCTTCGACAAAGACATCGGCGACGCCCTGTGCGCCAAGATGAAAGTCGAATGCGACGTCGTCACCTCGGACTGGGACGGCATCATCCCGGCCCTGAACGCCAAGAAGTTCGACTTCCTGATCTCCTCGCTGTCGATCACCGACGAACGCAAGCAGGCCGTTGACTTCACCGACCGCTACTACTCGAACAAACTGCAGTTCATCGCCCCGAAAAACGTCGACTTCAAAACCGACAAGGCCTCGCTCAAAGGCAAGGTGATCGGTACCCAGCGCGCCACCCTCGCCGGCACCTGGCTAGAAGACAACTACGGCAGCGACGTCGACATCAAGCTCTACGACACCCAGGAAAACGCCTACCTGGACCTGACCTCCGGCCGGGTCGACGCGATCCTCGCCGACAAGTACGTCAACTATGACTGGCTGAAAACCGACGCTGGCAAGAACTACGAGTTCAAGGGCGACCCGGTGGTCGAGAGTGACGAAGTCGGTATCGCCGTGCGTAAAGGCGACCCACTGCGTGAGAAGCTGAATGCTGCGCTGAAAGAAATCATCGCCGACGGCACGTACAAGAAGATCAACGACAAGTACTTCCCGTTCAGTATCTACTGATCCGCCCGACCGGCACCGCCCTGGCGGCGGTGCCCGTCCCTTGAACAAACCTGCCCATGAATATCGACCTCTACGGATTCGGCCCGGCACTTGCTGCCGGTACCTTGATGACCGTCAAACTGGCGTTGTGTGCCCTGGCACTGGGGCTGGTCCTGGGCCTGCTCGGCGCCCTGGCCAAAACCTCGCCGTACAAACCCCTGCAATGGCTCGGTGGTTTCTACTCCACCCTGGTACGTGGCGTACCTGAACTGCTGTGGGTACTGTTGATCTACTTCGGCACCGTCAGCCTGATGAACCGGCTGGGCGAAGCCCTGAACATCCCCGGCCTGGAGCTCAACGCCTTCGCCGCTGGCGTCATCGCCCTGGGCCTGTGCTTCGGCGCCTATGCCACGGAAGTCTTCCGTGGTGCGATCCTGGCCATCCCCAAGGGCCACCGTGAAGCAGGCCTGGCCCTGGGCCTGTCCAAGGGCCGGATCTTCTCGAAACTGATCCTGCCGCAAATGTGGCGCATCGCCCTGCCCGGCCTGGGCAACCTGTTCATGATCCTGATGAAAGACACCGCGCTGGTCTCGGTGATCGGCCTGGAAGAAATCATGCGTCACTCGCAGATCGCCGTGACGGTCAGTAAACAGCCATTCACCTTCTATATGGTTGCCGCCTTCATCTACCTGGGCCTGACCATCATCGCCATGACCGGCATGCACTTCATGGAAAAACGCGCCGCACGCGGCTTCGCGAGGGCCAACCAATGAACTGGGAAGTCATCATCAAGTGGCTGCCACGCCTGGCCCAAGGCGCCACGCTCACCCTGGAACTGGTCGCCATCGCGGTGATCGCCGGGCTGATCCTGGCCATCCCGCTGGGCATCGCCCGCTCGTCGCGGCACTGGTATGTACGTGCCGTGCCCTTCAGCTACATCTTCTTCTTCCGTGGCACCCCGCTGCTGGTGCAGCTGTTCCTGGTGTATTACGGCCTGGCCCAGTTCGACGCCGTGCGCAGCAGCGCCCTGTGGCCGTACCTGCGTGACCCGTTCTGGTGTACGGTGCTGACCATGACCCTGCACACCGCCGCCTACATCGCCGAGATCCTGCGCGGTGCGCTGCAGGCCATCCCACGGGGCGAGATCGAAGCGGCCCGGGCGCTGGGCATGTCCAAGGCCAAGGCGCTGTTCTACATCATGCTGCCGCGTGCCGCACGGATCGGCCTGCCGGCCTACAGCAACGAAGTGATCCTGATGCTCAAGGCCAGTGCCCTGGCCAGTACCGTCACCCTGCTGGAACTCACCGGCATGGCGCGCACCATCATCGCCCGCACCTACCTGCCGGTAGAGATCTTCTTCGCGGCCGGGCTGTTCTACCTGCTGATCTCCTTCCTGCTGGTAAACGGCTTCAAGCTGCTCGAACGCTGGCTGCGAGTCGATGCCTGCCAAGGCCGCTGAACCGGCAAGCGGGGCCGCCTCCGGCCCCGCTGCTGCCCTGGCTGACGCACACCTGCTCAGCCGTTTCCAGGCCCTTGACCACTTCCTGCTGCAACACCAGG
>NZ_MBPN01000162.1 GCF_001695625.1 Pseudomonas defluvii | reverse complement strand
CCATGTGCGAAACGCATGGCTGCGGGCATTTGCTTTGAAGCGTGTTTTTCAACCAAGAAGAAATGAGGTCGTTATGAAAGAGCCGGCCAACATAAATACGACGACCGTACAACCCACCCCGACCGCCACCGTGTACGGCATGCCGGCCTACACCGATCGTGCTGCCGCCGTGGGTGAAGTGCATGCGCGCCCGCATCTGTTGATTCAGGCCCCGCGCGGCATATTGCAGCTCGCTTTCATGACCGAAGGCGACCAGGCCAAGGATCAGATGGCGATGAGCGAGTTGTCTCATCGCTTCGGCGTTGCCGAACCCGACCATGCTACGCCGCTTCACGGCGTGACATGGGACGAAGGAGACCTGCACTGTGAAAAGCACACCGAGTTCTCGACGTATCTCTGGTGCGCTTCGCTGGATTCCGAGACGGGAGAGCCGTGCGGCGAAAACCCGTTCAGGCATGGATTTGTGCCTCCCGGCCCGGTCGTATCCGGCATCCGTTTGAGACTTCTTCCGTGGACGCCGGAAACGGAGAAGGAGGCCGATCGCTTCGATCCTGCCAGCCTGTGCTACTCGCTGGTGGAGAACGGCTCTGCCGCCATTCTGACCGACTTCCGACAGGATGAGGATGGCCTGACGCAGATCCTCGTCCTGGCCCGCGATTTGACCCCGGCGCGGGCGGGTGCGCTGGCTCAACGTCTGCTGGAGATCGAGACCTACCGTACCTTGGCGTTGCTGTCCCTGCCGTTGACACGATCGATGACGTCGGAGCTGCGACGCATGGAGTCGCGCCTTGCGGCGATCACCGACGAGATGTGTACGAGCTTGGTGGAACGGCGCGACAGCGACGTGCTGCTGTCCGAATTGACCGGCCTGGCTGCCGAGCTGGAAGCTGGAGTTGCGGCGAATCTCTATCGCTTCGGTGCCAGCCGTGCCTACTACGAGATCGTCGAGGAAAGGCTGGCAGCGCTTTCGGAAGAGGCCGTATCCGGGTACTGCACCTGGGCGGATTTCCTGCAGCGCCGCATCGCTCCAGCCATGCGGACATGCCAATCCGTAAAGGAGCGCCAGGCCAAGCTCTCAGACAAGCTGACCCGGGCCATCGCGTTGCTGCGTTCCTGGATCGACGTTGAGCTTGAACGCCAGAACCGCGATCTGCTGGCGTCGATGAACAACCGGGCCAAGATGCAATTGCGCCTTCAGCAGACCGTCGAAGGCCTGTCGGTCGCGGCAATTTCTTATTACGTCGTGAGTCTTCTCGGCTACTTGCTCAAGGGCATTCCGATGGTTCACGACAGCGTGGCGCCGGTGATGGCGGTTCTGGTGCCTGCGGTGATGCTGACGATCTGGTGGATCGTGCGCAGGATCAGGCATGCCCACGGCGACACGGTGGCGGAAGAGAAATCTTCCTGACGAGCTGCCGTCTTGGCGCGCGAGAGCTGCGCCGTTCCTTTGAACATAGGAGAACTACATGGAACGCATCGAACATCACGCCAGCTTTGATGGTTGGCAGGACGTTTATCAGCATGAATCGACGACGCTCGGTTGCACGATGAAGGTCGGCGTCTATCTGCCTCCGCAGGCGCAGCACGGCAAAGTGCCGGTGCTGTACTGGCTTTCGGGCCTGACCTGCACCGAGCAGAACTTCATCACCAAGTCCGCCGTCCAGCGCTACGCGGCCGAACATGGCATTGCCGTCGTCGCGCCCGATAGCAGCGCTCGCGGCGAAGGCGTTGCCGACGATCCTGCCTATGACCTCGGACAGGGCGCGGGGTTCTACGTCAATGCCACACAGGAACCCTGGGCTGCGAATCATCGGATGTACGACTACGTCGTGCAGGAACTGCCGGCGCTGATCGAGGCCCACTTTCCCGTGACAGCGGAGCGGAGCATCAGCGGCCATTCCATGGGAGGACACGGTGCTCTGGTCATCGCCCTGCGCAACCCGGGCCGTTATCGAAGCGTCTCGGCCTTCTCGCCCATCGTCGCCCCCACCCAGGTTCCCTGGGGGCACAAGGCCTTCGAGGCGTACCTGGGCAGCGATCGGGAGGTGTGGAAACAGTACGACACCGTGGAGCTGATTCGCACCGTGCAGGAGCGTTTGCCGTTGCTGGTGGACCAGGGCTTGGGCGACGAGTTCCTGGAGAGCCAGCTTCAGCCCGACCTGCTGCGCAAGGCCTGCGACGAGACGGGGCACCCGCTCACGTTGAATCTGCGCCCAGGCTACGACCACAGCTACTACTTCATTGCCAGTTTCATTGGCGAGCATATGGCACACCACGCATCGGCGCTGAAACGCTGAGAGAGAGGAGATCAGGTCATGACAAAGACCTCCAAAAACCGACATCACGTCGTCATTATCGGAGCGGGCTTCGGCGGGATCGAGGTTGCCAACCAGCTTGCTGGTGCCGAGGTCGATGTGACGATCATCGATCGGCGCAATCATCACCTGTTCCAACCCTTGCTTTACCAGGTTGCAGGGGCGTCACTTTCGACATCCGAGATCGCCTGGCCTATTCGCTATCTCTTCCGAAATCGCCCGGAAGTGAACACCTTGATGGCGGAAGTGGAAGGTATCGACCAGGACGCGCGTCAGGTCATTCTCAACAATGGATTGCGGCAAACCTACGACACGCTCGTGCTCGCGACAGGCGCTACCCATGCCTACTTCGGACACGACGAATGGGGGGCTTTCGCGCCGGGGTTGAAGACGCTGGAAGATGCCACGACCATTCGGGGCCGAATCCTCGCGGCTTTCGAGGAGGCTGAGCGCACGAGCGATCCTCAGCAGCGTGCCGCGCTGCAGACGTTCGTCATCATCGGTGGTGGTCCCACCGGGGTTGAATTGGCCGGAACCATCGCCGAGCTTGCACGAGACACGCTGGCGCGTGACTTTCGCTCGATCGACCCGAGCACGTCGCGGGTTGTACTGATCGAGGCTGGCCCGCGTCTGTTGTCCGTCTTTCCAGAGGATCTTTCGGCCTATACGCGCCAGGCGCTCGAAAAGCTCGGCGTCGAGGTCGTGCTGGGTACGCCGGTCACCGAATGCTCGGCCGATGGCGTGGTGTACGGTGGCAAGCCCCTTTCGGCCAAGACCATCGTCTGGGCCGCCGGAGTCCAGGCGTCTCCCGCGGCTCGCTGGCTGGGCGCTGCGTCTGATCGTGCGGGTCGGGTGGTCGTTGGCCCTGACCTGACGGTGGCCGGTCGGCCGGAGGTCTTCGCCATCGGCGATACAGCCTCGTGCACCATGGCCGATGGGAAGCCCGTGCCGGGCATCGCCCCGGCCGCCAAACAGCAAGGGAAGTACGTCGCCAACCTCATTGGACGGCGTTTGAAGGGCAAGCCCGCTGACGGACCTTTCAAATACCGGCATCAGGGGAACCTGGCCACCATCGGCCGCAGCCTGGCGGTGATTGACATGGGGCGGGTGAAGCTGCGTGGTGCCTTTGCGTGGTGGATCTGGAAGCTGGCGCACATCTACTTTCTGATCGGTACGCGAAATCGTCTCAGCGTCGCTTTGAGCTGGGTATGGAACCACAGCATCGGCTACCGCGGCTCTCGCATCATCATGCATGCGATTAGCGACAAAGAGCCCGCGGCGTTGGACAAATCCGGCTCCCTGGATTGAGGTGCCAACGTTATCGGAACGTCAACTATCAGAAATGCCAGGGAGAGGAACTTGACCGATCTATTCACGACAAAGCCCAAGCCTCCCTTGGCCGAACTCCTGCGGCCCAAGACGCTGGATGAATTCGTCGGGCAACGGCACTTGCTCGGCCCCGGCAAGCCGCTTCGTCTCGCGTTCGAGGCGGGCAAGTTGCACTCGTTCATCCTCTGGGGGCCGCCAGGCGTGGGCAAGACCACCCTGGGGCGCCTGGCCGCCAGTGCGACCGACAGCCGATTCATCGCCATCTCGGCCGTGCTTGCCGGGGTGAAGGACATCCGGCAAGCCATCGACGAGGCCCAGGCAGAACTGGACAACCATGGTCGATCGACGGTGCTTTTCGTCGATGAGATCCATCGCTTCAACAAGGCGCAGCAGGATGCCCTACTGCCCCATGTCGAGTCGGGGCTCCTGACCCTGGTGGGGGGGACGACCGAGCATCCGGGGCTGGCGGTCAATTCCGCGCTGCTCTCGCGCGCGCAGGTCTATACCCTCGAACCGCTGTCCGGCGACGAACTGAACCAGCTCTACGAACGCGCACTGCCGCATCTCCAGGGCGTCACGTTGGACGCGGACGCGCTGGATCTGCTCAAGGGCTTTGCCGATGGCGATGGCAGGCGCTTCCTCAATCTGCTTGAGCAGGTGACGAATGCTGCGTCGGGCGCGGGCAAGGCCGTGGTCGATGGCGAGTTTGCCAAACTGTCCACCAGCCCATCACTGCGCAGGTTCGACAAGGGCGGCGACGAGTTCTACTGGCAGCTCTCCGCCTTCCACAAGTCGCTGCGGGGCTCCGACCCCGACGCGGCCCTGTACTGGCTGGCCCGCATCCTCGACGGCAGCGGCGACGTCAGCCAGGTGACGCGCCGCATGATCGTGGTGGCCAGCGAAGACATCGGCAATGCCGACCCGCAGGCGCTGCAACTGGCGCTCAATGCCGCGCTGGCTTATGAGAGGCTGGGTTCCCCCGAAGGCGAAATACCGATTGCCCACGCGGCGACCTACCTTGCTGCCGCCCCCAAGTCGAACGCTGCCTATGCCGCCTGGAACAAGGCGAAGGCCTTCGTCAAGAACAACGGCTCCCTGCCTGTGCCTCTCCATCTTCGCAATGCGCCGACGAAGCTGATGCAGCAGATGGGGTATCACGAAGGCTACCGCTACGCCCATGACGAGCCCAACGGCTATGCCGCTGGGCAAAGCTACTTTCCCGAGGGCGTGGCGCGGCCGGGCTGGTATCAGCCAACGGACAGAGGTGTTGAGCGCAGGCTGGGAGAAAGGCTTACTTGGCTGCGCTCGCTGGATGATGGGACGCTGCCAGAGGCGGACGCCTGACTGGTCGTCTCCGAAACCGGCTCATCGCGACTTCACGAACTACAGGAACAGGATAAGAACATGTCAGCCACTTCTTTCGGTGCATCCTCGGCGAAGATCAGCCGGGGACGCGTTGCCCGCTATCTGCGCACGGAGTCTGGTGCTGCGGTGCTGCTGGTGATCGTCACGGTCGTGGCGCTGGCGTGGGCGAACTCGCCGCTATCCGATGCCTATTTCGAGTTGTGGCACCTGGACGTCGGGTTTGACTTCGGGCCGCTGGGCCTGCACATGGACCTGCATCACTGGGTCAACGACGGCCTGATGGTGGTCTTCTTCTTCCTGATCGGCCTGGAGGTGCGTCAGGAGTTCGCCCACGGATCGCTCCGGGATCGCAGCCGTGCCCGTCTCGCTCTGATCGCGGGGGTCGCGGGTGTAGTGCTTCCCGCGCTGGTGTATGTCCTGATCGTGGGGCTGGCCGGAAGTGAGGGCCTGCACGGGTGGGGGGCGGTGGTCGGCACCGATACGGCGTTCATGCTGGGTACCCTGGCGATCGTCGGCCCGCGGCTATCCGGTCAGTTGCGCGTGTTCTTGCTCACCCTGACCGTGGTCGATGACTTCCTCGCCGTGTCCATCATCGGCATCGTCTATAGCGAGGAGATCCGGGTAATCCCGTTGCTGATCGTCCTCGCCAGTCTCGTCGGGTTGTGGTTGCTAGGGCGCAACCGCCAGTGGCGGGCAACGCCCTATGTGCTGATCGTGATCGTGCTGTGGCTCGCGGCCGTGCACTCCGGCATCCATGCCTCCCTCGCCGGGATGGCCGCGGGGCTCCTGATCCCCGCCTACGCAACGCAACGTCACAAGGTCGTAGCGGCAAGACAGTTGTTCCGTGACTTCTGGCAGTCTCCGAGTGCCGCATCGGCTCGCGCGGTGGACTGCGGGCTGTCCCGGGGTATCTCGGTGAACGAGCGGCTGCACGAGTTCCTGCGGCTGCCGACAGCGCTGCTGATCGTGCCGGTGTTCGCCTTGGCGAACGCCGGGGTGGACCTGCGTGGTGGGCTGCTCGCTGAGGCCTTCGACTCGCCCGTGACCTGGGGCGTCATCGCGGGGCTCGTGCTCGGCAAGCTCCTGGGCATCGGGCTCATCACTCTCGCCGCGGTCCGCCTCGGCCTGGGGCGCCTGCCGGCGGGTGTCGGAATGGGGAGCGTGTTCGGTGGTGCGGCACTGTCCGGGATCGGGTTCACCGTGTCGCTGCTCATCATCGGGCTCGCGTTCGGCACGACCTCCGACCTGGGCCGCCAGGCGACGGTCGGCGTGCTCGTGTCGATGGTGTTCGCCACGTTGCTCGGGTGGCTTATCTTCAAGGTTGCCGCTCGCAGGTGGGGTGAGGAGACCGCCGATCTGCCGATGGTGCTTGAGCCGCCGGTCGATCCGGAGATCGATCACATCCGCGGGCCGGAGGACGCGCAGCTCACGCTGGTGGAGTACGTGGACTTCGAGTGCGCGTACTGTGCGCATGCTACCGGTTCTTGGGAGGATCTGCGCGCCCACTTCGGTGACGACCTGCGGTATGTGGTGCGCCATCTGCCGCACCACCCGCACGGGCCGATTGCCGCGAGGGCGTCCGAGGCAGCGGCGAACCAGGGGATGTTCTGGCCGTGGCTGGACTTCGTGTTCACCCGTCAGCATGCGCTGGAGCGCGAGCATCTGATCGGCTACGCCGCCGAGCTTGGGCTCGACGTCGAACGGTTCATCGCGGATCTCGACAGCACCGCGGTGATCGAGCGTGTCGAGCGCGACCTCGCCAGTGCGGTCGCCAGCGGTGCGCACGCCACGCCGACGTTCTTCGTCGAGGGTCGTCGTCTGCGCGGCAGCTACGACGCCCGCACTGTCACCGCAGCGCTAGAAGCCAGCCGCCGCGGCACCCGAACTCAGGAAGTCCCGTCCTGAGCGGGACGAACTACAGGATAAGAACATGCCAAACAATTCTTTCGGTGAATCCTCTTGTACCGCTGCGGCCAGCGGCCTCGTGCAGGTGCGTGGCGCGCGCGAGAACAACCTCAAGGAGGTGGACGTCTCCATCCCGCGTAACGCGCTGGTGGTGTTCTCGGGTGTCTCCGGCTCCGGCAAGTCCTCGCTGGCCTTCGGCACCATCTATGCCGAGGCCCAGCGACG
>NZ_MBPN01000161.1 GCF_001695625.1 Pseudomonas defluvii | reverse complement strand
TTCAGAGCGGTGACGACCGATTCAATCAACGCGTCGGCCACCACCAACTCCACCCGCCACTCTTCCACCTGCTCAACCACACCCGCCTGCCCAATGAACGGCTGGCTGCCGTCCAATGGGCGAAACTGGCCCTGGCCAAGTACCTGCCAGGCGCAGCAGTCATAGTCACCGATTCGGCCGCCACCGGCGGCGAATACGGCAGCCTTGACCACCTCTAGATGGCTAGGCGGTACGAAGAAGGCGAGCTTGTACATCCGGCTTAGTTCACCCACACGCGCGCGTTACGGAACATCCGCATCCACGCACCGTCTTCGCTCCACTCGTCCGGCTTCCAGGAGTTCTGTACGGCACGGAAGACCCGCTCAGGGTGCGGCATCATGATGGTGACGCGACCGTCGCGGCTGGTCAGGCCAGTGATACCACGCGGCGAACCGTTAGGGTTGGCCGGATAAGCTTCTGTGACCTTGCCATGGTTGTCGACAAAACGCAGCGCCACGCAGCCGGACAGGTCTGCCTCAAGCAGCGCCTCAGGGCTCTGGAACTCGGCATGACCCTCACCGTGAGCGATGGCGATCGGCATACGCGAACCGGCCATACCCTGCAGGAAGATCGAGTTCGACTCCTGAACCTGGACCATGGCCACACGGGCCTCGAACTGCTCGGAACGGTTACGCACGAAGTGCGGCCAGAGCTCGCTGCCCGGAATCAGCTCATGCAGGTTGGAGAGCATCTGGCAACCGTTGCAGACACCCAGGGTGAAGCTGTCGTTACGCTCGAAGAAGCCCTGGAAGGCATCACGCGCACGGCTGTTGAACAGGGCCGACTTGGCCCAGCCTTCACCGGCACCCAGCACGTCACCATAAGAGAAGCCACCACAGGCGACCAGCCCCTTGAAGTCGTTCAGGTCAACGCGACCGGCGAGGATATCGCTCATGTGCACGTCGATGGCATTGAAGCCGGCGCGGTCGAACGCAGCGGCCATTTCCACTTGACCGTTGACACCCTGCTCACGCAGCACAGCCACTTGCGGGCGAATACCGGTCTTGATGTAAGGCGCCGCGACATCCTGGTTGACGTCAAAGCCCAGCTTGGCGTTCAAGCCTGGGTTGTCTTCTTCCAGCAGGGCATTGAACTCCTGATCGGCACAGTCAGCGTTATCACGCAGACGCTGGATCCGGTAGCTGGTTTCTGCCCAGGTGCGCTGCAACACACTGCGCTCACCGTCGAACAGCACTTCGCCGTTCAGGCTGATCTGCACTTCTGCGCTGTTGATCGGTTGACCGATCACGGCAACACAGTCCTCACCAAGGCCTGCGGCGCTGAACTGTGCCAGTACCTCTGCCGTAGCGTCCTGACGCACCTGGATGACCGCACCCAACTCTTCGTTGAAAAGAATCGCCGCGACCTTCTCACGCTTGCTGGTCAGGGTGTCGAGCTCCAGGCTCAGGCCACAGTGGCCGGCAAAGGCCATTTCCAGTGCGCTGACCAGCAGACCACCATCGGAACGGTCGTGGTAGGCCAACAGATGACCGTCAGCGTTCAGGCCCTGGATCACAGCGAAGAAGGCTTTCAGGTCTTCGGCATCGTCGACGTCAGGCGCCTGGCTGCCCAGTTTGCCGTGGGTCTGTGCCAGGATCGAGGCACCCATGCGGTTCTGGCCACGGCCGAGGTCGATCAGGATCAGATCGGTCTCGCCCTTGTCCATGCGCAGCTCTGGGGTGAGGGTCTTGCGAATGTCAGTCACGGGCGCAAAACCGGTGACAACCAGCGACAGCGGCGAGGTAACGCTCTTCTCCTCGCCCTCTTCGCTCCAGCGGGTCTTCATGGACATGGAGTCCTTGCCCACCGGAATGGTCAGGCCCAGCTCTGGGCACAGCTCCATACCAACGGCCTTGACGGTGTCATACAGACGCGCATCTTCACCCGGGTGACCTGCGGCGGACATCCAGTTGGCCGACAGTTTGATGTCGGACAGCTTGCCGATCCGCGAGGCAGCCATGTTGGTCAGGGTCTCGCCAATCGCCATGCGACCGGACGCCGGGGCATCGAGCAGGGCCAGCGGGGTACGCTCACCCATGGCCATCGCTTCACCGGTGTAGACATCGAAACTGGTGGCGGTGACAGCGACATCGGCCACGGGCACTTGCCACGGGCCGACCATCTGGTCGCGAGCAACCAGACCCGTGATGGTGCGGTCGCCGATGGTGATCAGGAAGCTCTTGCTGGCCACCGCAGGGTGACGCAATACGCGATCAATGGAGTCATCCAGCGCCAGTGCGCTTGGATCGAAATCATCGCCCAGTTCCGCTTCACGGGTCACCGAACGGTGCATCTTTGGCGGCTTGCCCAGCAGTACGTCCAGTGGCATATCCACCGGATTGTTGCCGAAATGGCTGTCGGTAACGGTCAGATGCGGTTCGGCAGTGGCCTCGCCAACCACCGCGAACGGGCAGCGCTCACGCTCACAGATAGCCTTGAAACGCTCGAAATCGGCCGCATCGACCGAGAGCACATAACGCTCTTGGGATTCGTTGCTCCAGATTTCCAGCGGCGCCATGCCTGGTTCGTCGTTCGGCACGTTGCGCAGTTCGAAACGACCGCCGCGACCGGCGTCGTTAACCAACTCAGGGAAAGCGTTGGACAGGCCGCCCGCACCGACGTCGTGAATGAACTTGATCGGGTTGTTGTCGCCCAGCTGCCAGCAGCGGTCGATCACTTCCTGGCAACGACGCTCCATTTCAGGGTTTTCCCGCTGAACGGAAGCGAAGTCCAGGTCAGCCGAGCTGGAACCGGTCGCCATCGACGAGGCGGCACCGCCGCCCAGGCCGATCAGCATGGCCGGGCCACCCAGCACGATCAGCTTGCCGCCGACACTGATTTCGCCCTTCTGCACGTGGTCTTCACGGATGTTGCCCATACCACCGGCCAGCATGATCGGCTTGTGGTAACCACGGACTTCATCACCGTGCGGGGTCGTGATCGACTGCTCGAAGGTACGGAAGTAGCCGGTCAGGGCTGGACGACCGAATTCGTTGTTGAACGCCGCACCACCCAGTGGGCCTTCAATCATGATGTCCAGCGCGTTGACGATGCGCTCAGGCTTGCCGTAAGGCTTTTCCCAAGGCTGTTCGAAACCGGGGATGCGCAGGTTGGACACGGTGAAACCGGTCAGGCCCGCTTTCGGCTTGGCACCACGGCCGGTAGCGCCTTCGTCGCGAATCTCGCCACCGGAGCCGGTAGAAGCACCCGGGAACGGCGCAATAGCGGTCGGGTGGTTGTGGGTCTCGACCTTCATCAGGATGTGGACCGGCTCCTGCACCGCGCCGTACTGGCGGGTTTCAGGGTTCGGGAAGAAACGACCGGCCACGGAACCTACGATCACCGAGGCGTTGTCCTTGTAAGCAGACAACACGCCTTCGTTGTGCAGTTGGTAGGTGTTCTTGATCATGCCGAACAGGCTTTTTTCCTGGCTTTCGCCATCGATATCCCAGCTGGCATTGAAGATCTTGTGCCGGCAATGCTCGGAGTTGGCCTGGGCGAACATCATCAGCTCGATGTCGTGCGGATTGCGCTTCAAGCCCAGGAAGGCATTGACCAGGTAATCGATCTCATCGTCAGCCAGGGCCAGGCCCAACTCGACGTTGGCCTTTTCCAGTGCGGCGCGGCCACCGGCCAGTACATCGACCGCCGTCAACGGCTTGGGTTGTGCGTGACTGAACAGACCCGCGGCATCTTCCAGCTTGCTCAGCACCAGCTGAGTCATGCGGTCGTGCAGCACGTCGGCAACGGCAACGACATCAGCCTCGCTCAGCTCACCGCTGACATAGAAGGCGATACCCCGCTCCAGGCGCTGGATATTAGTCAGGCCACAGTTGTGGGCGATGTCGCTGGCCTTGCTCGACCAGGGCGAAATGGTGCCGAAACGTGGCACTACCAGAAACAGGCGGCCAGTGGGCTCCTGGACCGGTACGCTAGGGCCGTACTTGAGCAGACGTGCAAGCACCTGCTGTTGGTCGGCGGTCAGATCACCGTCAACCTCGGCGAAATGAGCGAATTCAGCATACAAACCACTAACAGCGGGGACTTTCTGGCTCAGTTGCTCGATTAACTTACCGTGGCGAAAGGCAGAAAGGGCAGGAGCGCCGCGCAGGATCAACATCGTCGGGACAGCCTCAGGAAGGGGGTGTGCTTAGAGGCCGTGCATTGTAGCCTAAACCGGCGCGTCAGGCACTCGAAACGCTGCATCCACCCCTGCCCGAATATCGGTATCTGCTGACGGCCTACAACAGCGCCACCTCTTAAATTGAAAAAGACGGTAAAAACCCTACATTTTGCGCGTACATTTTTGCCCATCGCTAACAGACAAGCCACCCATTGTCGAGATATGGCTGGGCCTGACCTTTGCGTATACTGCACGTTATGTTTGCCCAGACTGCTTTGCGCCAGCGTTGCGCCAAATGGCTCATCGCAACCGGACTCTTACTGCTGCTCGGTGCCTGCGTTGAAAAACCCAGCACACTCGAGCGAGTCAAAGAGGATGGCGTGCTGCGCGTGGTTACCCGCAACAGCCCGGCCACCTACTTCCAGGACCGCAACGGCGAAACCGGCTTCGAGTACGAACTGGTGAAGCGCTTTGCCGACGATCTGGGGGTAGAGCTGAAGATCGAAACCGCCGACAACCTTGATGACCTGTTCGGACAACTGGGCAAGCCACAAGGCCCGGTACTGGCCGCCGCCGGCCTGGTCAGCAGCGAGCAGCGCAAACAACAGGTGCGCTTTTCCCACCCCTACCTGGAAGTCACGCCCCAGATCATTTATCGCAACGGCCGCTCACGCCCTACCGACGTCACCGACCTGGTCGGCAAGCGCATCATGGTGCTCAAGGGCAGCTCCCATGCCGAGCAGTTGGCGGAACTGAAGAAACAGTACCCCAAGCTCAGTTACGAAGAGTCCGAGGCGGTCGAAGTGGTCGACCTGCTGCGCATGGTCGACGAAGGCCAGATCGACCTGACCCTGGTCGACTCCAACGAATTGGCAATGAACCAGGTTTACTTCCCCAACGTACGGGTAGCGTTTGATCTGGGGGATGCCCGCGACCAGCGCTGGGCCGTCGCCGCTGGCGACGACAACAGCCTGCTCAACGAAATCAACACCTTCCTCGACAAGGCCCAAAAGAACGGCACCCTGCAACGCCTGAAAGACCGCTATTACGGCCATGTCGATGTACTTGGCTACGTCGGCGCGTATACCTTCGCCCAACACCTGCAGCAACGCTTGCCACGCTTCGAGAAGCATTTCCAGGCCACGGCCAAGAAAGAAAAGGTTGATTGGCGCCTGCTGGCGGCCATCGGCTACCAAGAGTCGATGTGGCAGGCAGAGGTCACCTCCAAGACCGGGGTTCGCGGGCTGATGATGCTCACCCAACGCACGGCCCAGGCCATGGGCGTCTCCAATCGACTGGACCCCAAGCAGAGCATCAGCGGTGGCGCCAAGTACTTCATGCACGTCAAGAACGAGCTGGACGACAAGATCGAAGAGCCGGACCGTACCTGGTTCGCATTGGCGGCCTACAACGTGGGCAGCGGCCACCTGGACGACGCACGCAAACTGGCGGCCCGGGAAGGCCTGAACCCGAACAAGTGGCTGGATGTAAAGAAAATGCTGCCGCGCCTGTCGCAAAAGCAGTGGTACAGCAAAACCCGGTATGGCTACGCCCGCGGCGGCGAACCCGTGCACTTCGTGGCCAACATCCGTCGCTACTACGACATCCTGACCTGGGTTACGCAGCCACAGCTTGAGGGCAATCAGGTGGCCGAAGGCAACCTGCATGTGCCGGGGGTCAACAAGACCAAACCACCTGAGCAGCCGTCGTCCCTCTGAGCCCCGCTGTCAGTCATCGCGCACTTTCCAGCGGCATGCCCGCTCAGGATCGCGCACGCCGCGCCTTGAAGAACTCAGTGAGAATACTGCCGCATTCTTCGGCCAATACCCCGCCTTCAAACAGCACGCGGTGATTGAGAAAACCCTGGGTAAAAAACTGCCCCTGGCTCTGCACCACCCCGGCTTTAGGCTCCAGCGCCCCGAACACCACACGGGCAATACGCGAATGGACGATCAGCCCTGCGCACATGCTGCACGGCTCCAGCGTCACGTAGAGGGTGCTGCCCGGCAAGCGGTAGTTACTGGCAGCCTGCGCAGCCGCACGAATGGCGACCATCTCGGCATGCGCGCTGGGATCACTGCCACTGATCGGGCAATTGAACCCCCGACCAATGACCTCACCATGCTGCACCAACACCGCACCCACCGGCACTTCACCCAAGGCCGCGCCTTGGGCCGCAAGGTCCAGGGCCATCTGCATGAAAACCTGATCGCGACTGCGATCAATGATCTGGGGCTGGCGCATCAGGCTACCTCGATTGCAGCCATCAGGCCGGTTTCCATGTGATCGATGACATGGCAGTGGAACATCCAGGTTCCCGGGTTATCGGCTACCAAGGCGACCTGGGCACGTTCGTTCTTGCCCAACAGGTAGGTGTCGGTGAAGTACGGCTCGATTTTGCGTCGGTTCGACCCAATCACCTTGAAGGACATGCCATGCAGGTGAACAGGGTGCTGATACTGGGTCATGTTCTTCAGCTCGAAGATGTAACTCTTGCCCTTCTTCAGCGTAGCAATCGGGCGATCAGAGCAGGTCTTGTCCGTGATGTCCCAGGCAACACCATTGATCTGCCACAGGCTCGGCGGTCGATTCTCGGTATTCACCGACACCGAACCTGCCCACTCAAAATTGAAGTGGAGCTTCTCGGCATTGGCCAGATCCGGCTCGGCCACCGGGTTGGCCGGCAGCGCTGGCGGCCAGTCACTCGGCGTGTCATTACTGGCGACCGAGCGCAAGGTACCCAAGCGTACCGGGCCATCGCGCAGGGAGATTTCCTCACCCGCCGGCGGCACCTTGATCGCCAGACAAATACGCATACCCGGGCCCAACCAGTAGTCCTTGCCCAGCGGACGCGGCGTGATCGGGTTGCCATCCAGCGCATAAATACGCGCCTCGGCATTCCCGCGTAGGTTGATCCGGTAGGTCAGGGTATTGTCCAGGTTGAGCAGGCGCACGCGGACAATCTGCCCAGCCGGCAGATCGACAACAGCATTGGGTTCACCATTGA
>NZ_MBPN01000160.1 GCF_001695625.1 Pseudomonas defluvii | reverse complement strand
GGCGCAGTGCTTTTCTGCGCCAGAGGGATCAACTGACGGAACGCCGATGGCGTCTGGTTCAGCACCGTCACGCCCTCGTCGACCAGCAACGCCAGGAACTCTTCCGGTGAACGGCTGGTGAAATACGGCACGATCACCAAACTGCCGCCGTACACCAGTGCGCCAAAGATTTCCCACACCGAGAAGTCGAAGGCATAGGAATGGAACAGGGTCCAGACGTCGTCGTGGTTGAAACCGAAATCGCCCTGGGTGGCCTGGAGCAAACGTTCGACGTTGCGCTGGGTCAACTGCGCGCCTTTCGGCTGACCGGTCGAGCCCGAGGTGTAGATCACATAGGCCAGTTGTTCCGGGTCGATGGTCACCTGTGGCGCGCTGCATGGCTCTGCAGAAAGGTCCAGGGTGTCCAGCGCCAATACCTGTACTAGCAACGGCAGGTCCAGGCTGGACAGGCTGATGACCTGTTGCAGGCCGGAATCCTCGACCATGTAGGCCAGCCGCTCAGCCGGGTAGTCCGGATCCAGCGGCACGTAGGCACCGCCGGCCTTGAGCACGGCCAACAGGGCGACGATCAGTTCCGCTGAACGAGGCAAGGCCACGCCGACCAGCACATCGCTGCCCACACCGAGGCTCACCAAGCGATGGGCCAGTTGATTGGCACGTTGCTCCAGTTCGGCATAGCAGACACTGACGCCCTGATGACGGATCGCCACGGCGTCAGGGCGCAACGCCGCCTGCGCGGCAATACGGGACGATACCGGCACGAACGCCGGGAAATGTTGCTGAACCGCACTCCATTGCGCCAACTGCTGCCGCTCGTTAGCGCTGTTGAGCTGCACCCCACCCAGCGCGGTGTCACTGCCAGCCACCAGTTGTTTGAGCAACTGCAGCCAATGTGCGCCCAGCCGCTCAATGGTCGAGTGTTCGAAGCGTTCGGCGGCATACAACAGGCGTACGTGAACCACACCGTCAGTGTTTTCTTCGGTGTCCAGCACCAGGTCAAATTGAGCACTGCGCTCAGTCAGTTCCAGGCGTTCAAAGCCGAGCCCGCTGCGTTGTGCCAGGCCGACGATATCGCGGCGCTGGTGGTTGAACAACACCTGAAACAGCGGGTGCGTCCCGGGTGTGCGCTGGCTGACCAGCGTCTCCACCAACTGCTCGAACGGCACGTCGGCGTGGGCCTGGGCGTTGAGGGTGACATCCCGGGCCTGGCCCAGCAGTTCGCCAACCGTCTGCACAGCAGCCAATTGCAGGCGCAGTACCAGCGTGTTGATCAAACAACCCACCAGCCCCTGGCTTTCGCCCTGCTCGCGGCCACTGACCGGCAAGCCGATGCGCACATCGTGTTGCCCGCTGTAGCGTTGCAGCAGCAGACCGAAACCGGCCAGCAGCACATGGAACAAGGTACAGCCATTGGTTTGCGCGGTGTGGCGCAGATCCGCGAGCAATGCACCGTCCAGCGTAAAGCCATGGCAGGCGCCACGCCCCTCCGACAGTTCCGGGCGGGCACGGTCATACGGCAGGGCCAGCGGTTCGCCCGCGTCCTCCAGTTGTGCGGTCCAGTAACCCAGTTGGCGTTGCATCTCGGCGCCATCCAGACGCTCACGCTGCCAGGCGACGTAATCGACGTAGTCCCACGCCAACACAGGCAACTGCGCAGTCCGCCCAGCCTTGGCGGCGGCGTAGCACTCACCCAGTTCGTCCATCAACAATGCCATGGACCAGCCATCGGCGATCAGGTGATGCAGGCACACCAGCACGACGTGGCGGTCCTGTTCAAGCTGCATCAGCGTGACCCGCAGCAACGACGCATGCTCCAGATCGAATGGACGGGCGATCTCGTCGGCGGCTATCTGATGAACTGCAGCAAGGCGTTGCCCCGGCGTTACATGACTCACGTCGACATCGCGCCACTGCGGTCTGCGCCCAGCGACGATCTTGAGTCGCGGTTGCCCAGCCTCATCGAAAAACGCGGCGCGCAGCATTTCATGGCGTTCCGCCAATTGGGCAAAGGCCTGGCGCAAGGCGTCATGCTGCAGTTCGCCGCTCAGTTGCAAGGCACCGGCAATGGTGTAGGCACTGCTTTGTGGGTCCAGTTGCGCCAGGAACCACAGCCGTTGTTGCGCCGCAGACAGCGGCAAGACGCCCGTGCGTGGCAGCCGGGGAATAGCCGGCGTCTCGGGTGCGGCCAAGGCCGTCGGCGCCGGTTGCAATGCCGCCAGGGCAGCAATGGTCGGCATGGCGAACAACTGTTTCGGTGTCAGCTTCAAGCCACGTTTTCTGGCACGGGCAATAATCTGCAGGCTCAGGATCGAGTCGCCGCCCAGTTCAAAGAAATTGTCGTCACGACCGACCTTGTCGCACTTGAGTACCGCCTGCCAGATCTCGGCCAGGAGGGTTTCATGCTCGCCTTGCGGGGCCGCGAAGTGCTGCGCGGAGCTGGCCTCGGCCGGTGCAGTCGGCAAGGGCAAGGCGTTTCGATCGAGCTTGCCATTGGCATTCAACGGCAAACGTTCGAGTAGGATCAGTCGGGCCGGCACCAGATAGTCCGGCAGGTGCTGTGCAAGGCGCTCGCGCAGGCTGTCCAGGTGCAGGTGCGTGCCTGTTTCTGCCACCAGATAGCCCAGTAATTGCGGATGTTCATCGGCGTTCAGGCTGGCCAGTCGCACCGCAGCGGCCGCGACCCCCGGCAATGCACTCAAGCAGGCGGTGATGTCGCCCAGTTCGACGCGGTTACCGCGAATCTTCACCTGATCGTCAGTGCGGCCGAGAAACTCCAGTTGCCCCTCACGCAGGCACACGCGATCCCCCGTACGGTACAGCCGCTCGCCCGGGAATGCAGGCGCGAAGACAAAGCGCTCAGCGGTCTGCCCGGCTTGCCCCAGGTACCCACGCGCCAGGCAGCGACCGCTGAGGTACAGCTCTCCCGGCTGCCCGGCGGGCAACAACCGTTGCTCGGCATCCAGCACCCGCGCAACCACGTTGGCCAGCGGCCGGCCCAGCGGCAGGCGATCGGGTATCGAGTGATCGGCGCCCAGTGCCCAGGTCAGCACGCCCACCGTGGTTTCACTCGGGCCATAGTGGTTGATGATCCGGCAGTCTGGACGCAGCGCGCGAATGCGCTCCAACAGCGCTCTGTCACAGGCTTCGCCCCCCACGATCAGGGTATGGCCGGGCAGCACATCGGCTGCGCGCTCGGCGTGCAAAAGGCCACGCAAGTGGCTTGGCACGATTTTCAATACCTCAACCTGATGGCGCGTCATGTACTCGGCGAAGCGGTCAGGGTCAAAGCGCCGCTCCTGCCCGGGCACATGCAGCAGGCCGCCATTACACAAAGCGCCGAACAGCTGGGTATGGCCCAGGTCCGCAGCACTGGTCGACACCAGCGCCATGCTTGCCCCGGAGGGCAATTGCAGGCGCTCGAGAATGGCCTGTACATAGTTGGCCAATGCGCCATGCTCGACCAGAACGCCTTTAGGCTGCCCGGTAGAGCCCGAGGTGTAGATCAGGTAGGCGCCCTGCTCGGCGGACACGCTCAGTGCAGGGGCTTCGGCGCTCTGGCCACTCAGCTCAGCGCTGTCCAGCGCCAACAGCGGATGCGCGCAGGCCTCGGCCAACGTTTGGGTGGCTGCATGGCACAGCAGCAACGCCGCACCACTACCGTCAAGCAGCCTGCCAAGGCGTTCAGCGGGCTGGCGACAGTCCAGCGGCAGGTACACCGCACCGGCCTTGAGGATGCCGAGCAAACCGATGACCAGGTCAACCGATGGCTCGACACACAAGCCAACCGGCGTTTCCGGGCATACACCGCGCTGGATCAGCGCATGGGCCAGGCGGTTGGCGGCCGCTTCGACCTCGGCCCGACTCAGGCGTTGCTGTTCGTCCTGTAGCGCAGGGGCATCGGGGTTCAAGGCCAACTGTTCGGCCCAGCCATCAAGCACCGTCACCCACGGGAACTCACGTGTATCGCCGCGCAGTTCACTCAGCGCGTGCGCTGCATCGCCTGGCAGCGCCACCGGCAGTTGCTGCACACGCAGCTCGGGTTGGTTGGCCATGGCCATCAGCAGCTTCCGCACTTGCAGCAGCAAGCGTTCGATCTGCTGCGCGGTGAACGCAGCGCGTTGGAACGAGAACGTCAGGTGCAGTTGCTCGTCGAGGCTGGCGATCAGGCTCAACGGGTAGTTGTTACGCCCACGTGCCGCTGCCTCGGCCGCCTGATCGTCGAGCAGGCTCAGTTTCAGGCCCGCCGGTTGCTGGCGCAGCACCTCGTCCAGCGGGTAGTTCTCGAACACCAGAATGCTCTCGAACAGTGCGCCGCTCTGCACGCCGTCGCCGGGACGGGCCACGCGCTGCACGTCGGCCAGTGGGCTGTGCTCCAGCGCACGCAAGTCCAGGTTGGTGCGCTGCAAGGCTTGCAACCAGGTCGCCACCGATTGCTCCGTCGGCAGTTGGACCCGCAGCGGCAAGGTGTTGATGAACAGCCCGACCATTTCCTCGACACCGGCCAGCGGCAAGCCGCGACCAGAAACCGTGATGCCGAACAGCACATCGCTGCTGTTGGCATAGTGCCCCAGCAACACGGCCCAGGCGCCCTGCAACAGGGTGTTGATGGTAACCCCCAGACGCTGCGCCGCAGCACGCAGATGCGCAGTTTCACTGTTTGCAAAGGTGCTGCCGAGTTCGGCATACCCCTGTTGCCCGGAAGCCGTTGAAAGGCGACCCGGCAGCGGCGTCGGCGCCGTCCAGTCGGCCAATTGCCCGTGCCAGAAGTCCTGGCGAGCCGCTACGGATTGCCGTTGCAGCCAACCGATATAGTCGGCGTACGGCCGTGAACCGATCGCGCCCGCCCCGGCTGCATGGCCATGATAATGGCCCAGCACATCGCGCAGGATCAGGCCCATGCTCCAGCCATCAAGGGCGATATGGTGGTTGCTCCAGATCATCCACCATTGATCTTCAGCAACACGTAACAGGCCCAGGCGTATTTCACCGGCACGGCGGAACTCGAAACCGGCACGGCGCTCCCCGTCCAGCAGGTCCTGACGACGTTGGCGCTGTTCACTCAGGCTCAGGCCGCGCCAGTCATGGGCCTGCAGAGTGACCCGGGCATGGCGCTGCACCACCTGCAACGGCATGCCGACTTCTTCCCAGTAATAGGCGGTACGCAATACCGGATAGCGCTCGGCAACCCGGGTCCAGGCCGCAATCAATGCCTCCTGGTCCAGCAGGCCTTCGATGAGGAAGCCACGCTGGTAGAAGTAGGCATCCTCGACGCCGTCTTGCAGAGCGTGGAACAGCATGCCCTGTTGCAGCGGCGATAACGGATAGACGTCTTCGATTTCGCGAGCCGCCAACGGCAAGCTGTCCAGTTGCTCCTGACTCAGGCGGGTCAGCGGGAAATCGCTTGGCGTCACCCCGCCCGCCTCGGCGCTCAGGCAATGTTCGAGGACTTCGTGCAACGCCTCGGCGTAGCCGTCCAGCAAGGCCTGCACACTGGCAACACTGTGCTGCGTCGTGTCGAAGCGCCAGTTCAGGCTCAGCTCGGCGCCATGCACTTGGGCATTGATTTCCAGGCGCTTGAGCGAGGGGGCTTGCGCGCTCTGTACTTGCCCGCACGACTCTGTCGCCAAGACGAACAGCCCCTGCGCCGCGAAGCTGGCGTCCAGTTGGCCAAGGTAGTTGAAGGTCACCTGCGCAGCAGGCAACTCAGCCAGTTGGGACGCCCCCGCCAGATAACGCAGGGCGCCATAACCGACGCCTTTGCTGGGCACCTGACGCACGGCTTCCTTGATCGCCTTCAGGTTCTCGCCGATGCCTTCGAAGCGCATCAGGCGTTGTGGGTACAGGCTGGTGAACCAGCCAACGGTGCGGGTCAGGTCGATGTCCGCGAACAGCGCCTCGCGGCCATGGCCTTCCAGATCGATCAGCACACTGGGCTGCCCGCTCCAGGCGCACAGGGTACGGGCCAGGGCCGTCAGCAGCAGGTCGTCAATGCGCGTGCGGTACGCCGCGTTCGCGGTTTTCAGCAACTGGGCGGTGCGGGCCTTGTCCAGGGTCAGGGTCAGGCTTTCGATACCGCCACCGGGGGCGCCATCTTCCGGGAACTGATCCACGGGCCCCGCAAGCTGCTGTTGCCAGTAGGCCACTTCCGTTTGCAGCACCTCGTCGTGGGCAAAGGCTTCCATGTGTTCGGCCCAGTGCTTGTAGGCGCTGGTCTTGGCCGGCAATGGCTGCCCGGCGTAGGCCTGCTGCAGATCCTCCAGCAGGATGCGCCACGACACCCCATCAACCACCAGGTGATGCACCACCAGCAGCAAGCGGGCCGTCCCATCGGCCAGTCGAATATGCACGGCACGCAGCAGTGGGCCGTCTTGCAGGCTGAGGCTGGCTTGCGCTTCGTCGCAATGGGCGGTGATTTCAGCAGCAGAAGACGCTTCGCGCTCCCACAACACGCCCTGTTCGCTCGGAGTTCGATGGTGTTGAACCCAGCGGTTCCCCTGCTGCTGCCAGTTCAGGCGCAAGGCGTCATGGTGCGCCACCAAGGCCTGCAAGGCACAGTTCAGCGCCTGGCTGTCCAGCGGTTGCGCGGCCTTGAGCAGCACCGACTGGTTCCAGTGGTGCCGCTGCGGAATCGGCTGTTCAAAGAACCAGGCCTGGATCGGCGCTAGCGGCACCGCGCCACTGACCGGGCCTTGGTCAATAGCCAACCCACCTTCCAGCGGTTTGGCCGCACGCGCCAGGGCTTGCAGGGTCTGGTGTTGAAACAGGTCTTTGGGCGTCAGCGCCAAACCGGCCTGCCGCGCACGGCTGACCACCTGGATCGAGACGATCGAGTCGCCACCCAGCTCGAAGAAGTTGTCGTGCAACCCTACCTGTTCCAGCCCCAGCACCTGTTGCCAGATCGCAGCCAAGGCCAACTCTTCGACAGAAGTCGGCGCTTGGAAGGTCTGGCTTTCCCACACTGGCTCCGGCAGGGCCTTGCGGTCCACCTTGCCATTGGGGGTCAACGGGAAGCGTTCCAGAACCAGGATCTTGCTCGGCACCATGTAGTCCGGCAGTTGCTGTTTCAGCTCGCTCAGCAGGGTTTCAACCAGGCCATCATCGCGGCTAGACACCACGTAACCCACCAGGCGCTTGTCGCGCAGCAGCACTACCGCCTCACCGACGTCGGCATGGGCCTGCAGTCGCGCTTCGATTTCGCCCAGTTCGATGCGGTAGCCGCGCAGCTT
>NZ_MBPN01000159.1 GCF_001695625.1 Pseudomonas defluvii | reverse complement strand
GGTCTGGCGCGAAGGCCGACAGTGTAACCGACATCGTGGTATCGTTTTGATTTGCGAAAAGTTCCGTTGCGGAGAGTCACATGAAATTTGTACACCGGCGCGAACACCTCAATGAGGACGACATTGTCGTTATCGAGTGTTCCCAGCGCTGCAATATTCGCCTGATGAGCGATGCCAACTTCCGCAGCTTCAAGAATGGTGGTCGCCATACCTACCACGGTGGCGCTTTCGACCGGTTCCCGGCAAAAATCACGGTACCCAGTTCCGGCTTCTGGAACATCACCATCGATACCGCCGGCCCGCGCCTGAACAATGCCGCCTCACGCAAGACGACGTTCACCCATTCCATCAAGATCATCCGTCGATCTTCTTCAAAGCTGAGCTGAACATGAGCGACACACGCAAGTACGTCATCCATTACAAACTCGACGATCAACGCCGCTGGGACTTTGCCCAGCTGACTGATGATTCGCTCGAACAAGCTCAAGCCGCACTCAAGGCGATGCACGGCGAAGACGCCGAACGCATCACTGAAATTCGCGTCACCCGAGCGCTTTAACCGCAGGACTGCACATTACGCCACAAGGAGAACCGGGCAATGAGCCGCTGGCCAGACAGCCGTATCCTCGATTTGCTGGGCATAGAACTGCCCATTATCCAGGCACCGATGGCCGGCTCTACGGGGTCCGCCATGGCCATTGCCGTCAGTAACGCTGGCGGCCTGGGCTCCCTGCCCTGCGCAACCCTGAGCATCGAGCAGATGCGCCAGGAGCTGCAGGCTTTTTCCCAGGCCAGCCAACGCCCGCTTAACGTCAATTTTTTCTGCCACCGATCGCCAACACCCGACAGTGAACGCGATGCGCGCTGGAAACAGGCATTAAAACCGTATTACGACGCCTTGGGCGCCGATTTCGAGGCGCCTACACCGGTTTCAAACCGCGCCCCTTTTGATGCCGCAGCCTGCGAACTGGTAGAAGCCTTCCGCCCGGCGGTTGTCAGCTTCCACTTTGGCCTGCCAGACGCCGAGCTGGTAAGACGGGTCAAGGCAACGGGGGCCAAGGTGTTGTCGAGCGCAACGACCGTCGCTGAAGCCGTGTGGCTGGAGCAACAGGGTTGCGATGCGATCATTGCCATGGGCTACGAAGCCGGCGGGCACCGCGGCATGTTTCTCAGCAGCGACCTGAATACCCAGGTCGGCACCCTGGCGCTGGTCCCCCAGGTTGTTGATGCCGTGCAGGTCCCGGTTATTGCTGCTGGCGGTATTGGCGACGCCCGCGGCATCGTTGCTGCGTTTGCACTGGGTGCTTCAGCCGTACAGATGGGAACCGCCTACTTGTTCTGCCCGGAAGCCAAGATCTCGGCTGCCCATCGCCAGGCCCTGCACACCCATGCGGAGAGCGATACAGCACTGACCAACCTGTTCACCGGGCGCCCGGCCCGCGGGATTAATACCCGCATCATGCGTGAGCTTGGCCCGATGAACCCCGCCGCACCCGCCTTTCCACTGGCAGGCGGTGCCTTGATGCCACTGCGGGCGATCAGCGAGCCCCAGGGCAATACCGATTTCAGCAACCTGTGGTCCGGCCAGGCGCTGAGGCTGGGCGTTGAACTGCCGGCTGCACAACTCACCCAACAGTTGGCGAACAAGGCCCTGGCGCTCCTCGCACGCTGAAACAATCCTTCCGGTGTACCTGCGTATCGCTATATATTTACATACATAGCGATACCCCTTCAGCACACGGAGCCGTGTTTCATGCGTATGAAAGCCCCCCGTTTCGCCCTGGCCCTCCTGGGCGCCGTTGTGACCAGCAGCGCTTGGGCCGATGACGTGCAGGTTGCCGTGGCAGCCAACTTCACTGCGCCCATTCAGGCCATCGCCAAAGAATTCGAGAAAGACACTGGCCACAGGCTGGTCACGGCCTTCGGTGCCACCGGGCAGTTCTATGCACAAATCAAGAACGGCGCACCCTTCGAGGTGTTCCTCGCCGCAGACGACACCACACCGGCCAAACTCGAAGCCGAGGGCGATACCGTCAAGGGCTCGCGCTTTACCTACGCAATCGGCACGCTCGCGCTCTGGTCGGCCAAAGACGGCTATGTCGATGCCGAAGGCAACGTGCTGAAACAGAACCAGTTCCAGCACTTGGCCATCGCCAACCCCAAGGCCGCACCTTATGGCCTTGCCGCCACTCAAGTACTGCAGAAGCTGAACCTGACCGATGCAACCCGGGCCAAGCTCGTGGAGGGTCAGAACATCACCCAGGCCTATCAGTTCGTCGCCACCGGCAATGCGGAACTGGGCTTTGTGGCGCTGTCGCAGATTTACCAGGAGGGCAAGATCACCCGCGGCTCAGCCTGGGTAGTGCCAGCAGCACTGCATGAACCGATCCGACAGGACGCTGTGATTCTGGCCAAAGGCAAAGACAACCCAGCCGCTCAGGCCCTGGTTGACTACCTCAAGGGTCCAAAGGCCGCTGCCGTCATTGCCGCCTACGGTTACTCACGCTAATGCCATTGGACGCCAACGACCTTGCCGCGATCTGGCTGACCTTCAAACTGGCCAGCCTGACCACGCTGATTCTGCTGATCGTTGGCACCCCCATCGCCTGGTGGCTGGCACGCACCCGTTCGTGGCTGCGCGGCCCGGTTGGGGCTATCGTCGCCCTGCCCTTGGTCCTCCCGCCCACCGTCATCGGTTTCTACCTGCTGCTGGCGATGGGCCCCAATGGTTTGATCGGCCAGGCCACCCAGGCACTGGGCCTGGGCACTGTGGTGTTCAGCTTCAGCGGCCTGGTAATCGGCTCCGTGATCTATTCCATGCCCTTCGTCGTACAACCCTTGCAGAACGCCTTCAGCGCCATCGGCGAGCGTCCACTGGAGGCTGCGGCAACATTGCGCGCCGGGCCTTGGGACACCTTTTTCAGCGTAGTACTGCCGCTGGCCAAACCCGGCTTCATCACCGCCAGCATTCTTGGATTCGCCCACACCGTTGGCGAGTTCGGCGTAGTGTTGATGATTGGCGGCAATATTCCCGACAAAACACGCGTGGTTTCGGTACAGATCTACGACCATGTGGAAGCCATGGAGTACCTGCAAGCACACTGGCTGGCGGGCGCCATGCTGGTGTTCTCATTTGTGGTGTTGTTGGCCCTGTATGCCAGCCGCCGTGAAAAACCGGGCTGGAGCTAAACATGCACCCCATGATTCATGCCCGCTTGAAAGTGGCCTGGAAGGCGTTTGAACTGAACGTCGACCTGCAGTTGCCCGGCCGCGGGATCAGCGCCCTGTTCGGTCACTCCGGCTCTGGCAAGACAACCTGCCTGCGTTGCCTGGCAGGCCTTGAGCGAGCGGAAGAAGCGTATATCGAGGTCAATGGCGTGGTCTGGCAAGACTCAAGCCGGCAGTACTTCCTGCCCGCGCACAAGCGTTCGATTGGCTACGTGTTCCAGGAAGCCAGCCTGTTCAGCCATCTGTCGGTGCGCGGCAACCTGGAGTTCGGACAGCGCCGCACCCCGCCCCGTGAGCGCAAAGTGGCGCTTGAGCAGGCTTGCGAACTGCTTGGCATCGGCCACCTGCTTGAGCGTCAGCCTGATACGCTCTCTGGCGGCGAACGGCAACGCGTAGGCATCGCTCGCGCCTTGTTGACCAGCCCGCAGCTGCTGCTGATGGATGAGCCACTCGCGGCACTCGATGCACCGCGCAAGCGCGAGATCCTGCCGTACCTTGAGCGCCTGCACGACGAACTGGAGATTCCCCTGGTATACGTCAGCCATGCGCTGGACGAAGTGACACAACTGGCTGATCACCTGGTGATCATCGAACAGGGCAACGTACTGGCCAGCGGTGCCATAGCGCCAACCCTGGCGCGCATCGACCTGCCGCTGGCGCAGGACGAAGATGCCGGGGTCATCATCGAAGGCAGCGTCGCACATTATGACCCGGCCTATCGATTGCTGGGGCTGCATCTGCCCGGCACAGCGTTGCAACTGCGCGTCACTCATGCGCCGCTGGCGCTTGGAACGTACCTGCGGCTCAAGGTCCGCGCGCGCGATGTGAGCCTCAGCCTGGTCGAAAACGACCATTCCAGCATCCTCAATCGCCTGCCCGTGCGTGTTGGTCAACACCGCATTGCCGACAATGACGCCCACGTGCTGCTCAGCCTTGATGCCAGTGGCACACCATTGCTGGCGCGCATTACCCGCTTCTCATACGACCAATTGGGTATCCATGAAGGGCAGCAGCTTTGGGCGCAAATTAAATCGGTGGCTTTGCTTGGCTGATCACACGTGCCGCGCGTTAAAATTCTAGGCTGTTGGGATACGGCATATTAAGATTTTGCTCATGCCTAGCAGAGAAATTTCCCATATTCGTCGAACCCCCCTATGCTTGCGTCTGCGGGCAAAGGTGCGTTCCTACGTTTGCATCCGCCCAGTCGCCTCCTGCGACTAAAGACACGCAGCAGAATCTTTGCTCGGAGAATTTATTTTCAACGAATGCGTCTTTAATAAAGGAAAGAGGAAGCGCATATAGTGCGCGACCGGCCTGGGCAACAACGTTGCCAGGCAATTCAAGCTACCAAGGAGAAATACATGCTGATACTCACCCGAAAGGTCGGCGAAAGCATCGTTATCGATGATGACATCAAGGTCACCATTCTCGGCGTCAAGGGGATGCAAGTGAGGATCGGCATTGATGCACCCAAAGATGTACAAGTGCATCGAGAAGAGATTTTCAAGCGCATCCAGGCTGGCAACCCAGCACCAGAGAAAGGAGACGATCAGCACTAACAGCCCATGACTCGAGTCGCACGGATGCGCTTGGTCGCTGAAGACCGGCCATGACCGCAGATCGCATGCCTTTCAGGAGGCCCAGGCGCGCCGATCAACGCCTGCAACTGCAACGTGCCACCCCATGAGCGAAAAGCCAATAGCCGACTATTGAGGCGTCTCTTGCTCAGGATTTCGTCCTGGAACACGCAGATTCAACCACAACGGCGCGATAAGTGTGCCTGCCACAAATGCCGGTAACCGTTGACCGTCGGGCAAACCGACTTCAGCACTGACCGTAAACACTTTTCCCGCGCACCTGCCCTGCGCCTTTCCTTCGCTGCGCAAACACCTGGTGAGGCACTGGCGTGCACGTTGATCGGATCCACTCAAGAGACAGTGGCCCAGTAAGTACACCGTATCAACGACCTGGCCTGAGCAGCACGCGCAATGTCCCAAGGCGCTTATTTGAGTTAAGATCCCGCGCCGCCAACGGCACACACTCAAATGATTGACGCTCCACTGCTAAGGGATCTGCACGCGATGTTCCGTAAACTTGCGCTAACTGCACTCATCACATTGACCGCTGGCTGCGCCTCGGGCCTCAACTCGCAACAAAAAGCCGAACTTGCCTACTACGAGGCAAACAACCTTGAGGTTCGTGAAAAGAACCCGGGCACCGGCGCTGCACTGGGCTTGCTGCCAGGTGGTGGCTCGTTCTATGGGCGTTCGTATGGGTATGGCGTAGTCAATCTGTTGCTGTGGCCTGTTTCAATATTCTGGGACCCGGTCAGTGGCTACGATGCGGCTCAAAGCATCAACTACCAGGCAACACGTGCCCACGTCGACTCACAACGGCGCAAGGCAATGGACTCACTGGACGCACAGTTGCAAAGCGACGAGATCGACATCAAGCGCTACACGCTGGAAAAACGCAAAGTCGACGACAAGTACGCCTACAATCACTAACGGCTGCAACGCATCGAAACCAGGACTCAGCGACTACCTGAAGGCACTGGCCACTTGCTATAGTCCTCCCGCGACTATAGCAAAGCCTACTGCCGACAAGGGACTAGAGGATAAGGTCTTGGTATCAGACATGCGGATGAAGGGAATTCATGACGACTTGGAGCACACGGCCGAGAAACTTGAGCAGGTTGCGACAACGTTAGCGGGCCATGCGCTCTACCTGCAACACTCGGTACATGCGCAGGATGCCGCGGATATGCAGGGACGAATAGCAGGCTTACAGGCCTCTGTAGATGACCTGCGCGACGTGGCGCAGAGCATTGAGCAGCAACAGCTTGAACAGGGCAAAGCCCCTGCCCGGTTGACTCAAATATAACGATGAGTTATAAAGACGCCTCGATTTTGCGCCACTGATTAGTTGCGCCGAGTGGCTTGATGTAGCTTGCTTTGAGTTGCTTGATGTAGCGCAGTAAAGAAATCGAGCATGCGAGTGTGGTGGAATTGGTATACACAGCAGACTTAAAATCTGCCGGCGTGAGCCTTGCGGGTTCGAGTCCCGCCACTCGCACCATATTAGAGAAGGCGCCTTGATAGGCGCCTTTTTGCTGCCTGCGATTCATCCAGAACAGTCATCCAGCCCTTTAGGCTAACCGCTCCATACAGCCTACAAATGCGGCATCCTGCCGAAACCAATAACAGAAAACACTGTCAGAGCCTTGCAACTAAAAAACCGCGCTGCGGATCAAGGAAACAACAGTGCTGACTCGCCTTTCGCAATTCGCCCTGATCGCCACTTTCCTGGCGTCCTCCGGCTGTTATCACCATCATTACCATGACCGGGATGACGATGGCTGGCGCGATCAGAACCACCGCTACTCGCAAGACCGGGATCACCGCCGTCATCACCGACATGATGATCGCTACCGGGACGAGGACCGCTAAAGCCCTCGCCGACATGTTTGCTGTACGACCTGCCCATTTGAACACTGCCCCCCTTTTCTGAGGCTCATATCATGCGTTTTACATTGCCTACCCTTGCTCTAGGTCTTCTCTTGTCTCAATGCGCGTTGGCTGCCGGCGATGGTACTGCCGCAGTCGGCGGCGGCCTGGGTGGCGCCTTGGGTAATGTCATCGGCCAGCAAATCGGCGGCAGCACAGGTGCAGCGATTGGCGCTGGTGTTGGCGGCGCAGCCGGCAGTGCTGTCGGCGCCAAGAAAGGCAACCGCACCGAAGCTGCTCTGGGTGGTGGGCTCGGTTCTGCGGGCGGCTCGATCATCGGTCACCAGATCGGCGGCTCCACCGGTTCCACTATCGGCGCAGGCCTCGGTGGCGCAGCGGGTGGCGCACTGGGTAACCATCTGGGTGACGATGGCGACAACAACGATGGTGGCAAGCGACACAAGCACAAGCGTCACCACAAGCACGATTGATCCCTTGTGACACAAACCCGGCCTGGCGCCGGGTTTTGCATTTTCTCGACACCCTCTTCACAAACAGTTCACGTCGAGCGCCCTATTCTGGCAATGCTCCTACAGAATCTCCCTT